>DASYSA010000487.1:0-28224 GCA_036003885.1 Blastocatellia bacterium
AGTCATGGACGCGGTGAATTGAAGCACCTGATTCGCAGAGCCTGAGAAGAACTCGTTTCTCGTTTCTTGTTTCTCGTTTCCGGTTCCTGATAAGGCGTAGATTCGAAAACGAGAAACGAGCAACGAGAAACGAGCAACGAGGAGTTCGTCAGTTGACCGTCGTTGTGAATGGCGAAGAGACCCAGATAGCCGACGGCACGTCGGTTGACAAGGTCATAGAGACCCTCGGGTTGAAGCCTGAAAGAGTAGCGGTTGAGCTGAATCACAGGATCGTTAGACGTTCTCAATGGACCTCGACGGCGTTAAGCGAAGGCGATAGAGTAGAGATCGTGCACTTTGTTGGAGGGGGCGCCGCGTCGTATCACCTTCGTCGCGGCCGCGTAGCTCCGTTGGTATGTCAACTTTCCGAGGAATAGAAATGTCCGATTCACTTGTCATAGCCGGTAAGCAGTTTGGGTCCCGGTTGATTCTGGGAACGGGAAAATACGCAAGCAACGAATTGATGGCCCGATCGCTTGAGGTCTCGGGCACCGATATGGTGACGGTAGCTGTTCGACGAGTGAATCTCAGCGACCGCTCGAAGGAGTCCCTTCTCGACTACATCGACCTCAAGAGATATCACATCCTGCCCAATACGGCCGGGTGTTATTCGGCAGACGAGGCAATTCGTACAGCGATGCTCGCGCGTGAGGTGCTTGACACTCCCTGGCTCAAGCTTGAAGTGCTCGGCGACGAGAAGACCCTGTTCCCCGACAATGAGGGATTGCTCGAGGCGACTCGGGTGCTGGTTCGAGACGGCTTCATCGTGATGCCCTACCTGAATGATGACCTCATCGTCGCGCGAAAGTTGATCGACGCCGGGGCGGCCGCGGTGATGCCGCTGGCTGCACCCATAGGCTCGGGCCTGGGCATACAGAACTTCACGAATCTGCGCATTCTTCGCGAGCAGGTGCGTGAGGTTCCGCTCATTGTCGATGCCGGAGTGGGCACCGCTTCTGACGCGACGCTGGCCATGGAGATGGGTGTCGATGGGATATTGATGAACACAGGAGTAGCCGGCGCGCGCGACCCGGTGGCGATGGCTGAAGCGATGAATCTGGCTGTTCGAGCGGGCAGGTTGGCCTTTCTGTCCGGCCGGATACCCAGGAAGCTATATGCATCGGCGTCGAGTCCGATCGAAGGAATCTCCCGCTGAGGCCGTCGTTTCTCGAGAAACGCTAAACGCTAAACGCTAAACGCTAAACGCTTTTAAGTTCAGGAGTCACAGGATCCGATGGCATGCTGCCGGCACTTCGAGAGTGAGTTACTCGCATCGGGCAGTCGCTGGATCGCCGGAACCGACGAGGTAGGTCGAGGTGCCGTTGCCGGTCCTGTAGTAGCGGCGGCTGTAATCCTGAATCTGGACGACATACCCGAGGGCGTGGACGACTCAAAGAAACTCACAAGGCTTCAGCGAGAGCGCCTTGCTGTCGAGATTGAGCGTCGTGCAGTCGCATTTTCCGTCACCCGAGTGGAGCATGGCGACATAGACCGCATCAATATACTCCAGGCGTCGCTTCTGGCGATGGAGCGTGCAGTAAAAGCATTGCAACAGCCCGCCGACTATGTTTTAATAGACGGGCGTCAGCGACTCCCCCATCTTGAATGCCCCCAATTGGCGATAGTCAAAGGTGATAGCCTTTCAGTATCCATTGCGGCTGCGTCGATCCTCGCAAAGGTCGCGCGAGACCGGTGGATGAGAGAGTATGATGAGCAATACCCGGGCTACGGTTTTGCCTCCCACGTCGGGTACAACACTCGCGTGCACCAGGAGGCGATAGCTCGGTTGGGGCCATCCGCAATTCATCGTATGACGTTTCATGGAGTTCTAGCACACCAAGCCTCCCTGTTCGTCGATTGAAGCTCCTCAGTATGCTCTCAAAAATAGGAAGTAGAGCGCCCCGCCAGTGCCCCGGGACTCAAAGCAGAAGAGGTAGGATAGGCGATTTGCCTCGGGAGGCGTTATGTCCTTGAACAAGTCTAAATCTCTGCGCACAGCGGAAAAGTATGTCCTTCAAGGCAAGATACCGGCTGCGATAGACGAGTATCGTAAAGTGGTCGAGGCCGACCCTGCCGATCTCACCACCATAAATACTCTGGGCGATCTCTTCGTCCGCGCGGGCAGGATTCAGGACGCAATCGCGAACTTCTCCAGAATTGCTGATAGCTATCGCGAAACCGGCTTTACTCTAAAAGCCATCGCGATGCTCAAGAAGATATCGAAGCTGGATCCGACCAACGTCGAGACGGCGATGAAGCTCGCGAACCTTTACTCGCAGCAAGGACTGCTGGTAGAGGCGCGTCAGCAGTATCTCCAGGTTGCCGATTCATACGCGCGCGCAGGCCAGACTCGGAAGGCTCTCGAAGCCTACCAGAAGATTGCCGACCTCGATCCCGCGAATACCTCGGTCCGGATGAAACTGGGCGACATATACGCCCGCGAAGGAATGGTCGAGCAGGCCCACGAAGCGTTGATTATGGCCGGCGCCGAGTTCCTTCGCAAGGGCGACTCCGAACAGGCTCTGAATGCCAATCTCAAGGCCATATCGATCAATCCGGACAGCCGGCAGGCTCTCACCGCCATCGCCTCGATCTATACCCAGCGCGGGCAGGCGGATCGCGCAATCAATCTCTTGTGTGACGCCTTCGAAGCAAATCCCGGAGACGTCGAACTGCTCACAATCCTGGGCCGCACTTATCTGACCGCTGGATTGATGGACGACGCCGAACGTACCTTTCTCAGCCTCATAGAGCTCGACAGAAACCGCTACAACTACCTGCTTGAGGTTGGCCGAAAATTTGTGCAGTTAGGAGATCTCGACCGTGCAGCCGAGCAGATCGACGGATGCCTGGATGTCCTGATCGCGAAGCGGGAAGAAGACAAGGCGATAGACTTCTTGAGACGCGTTCTCGATAAGGACATGAACCATATCGGCTCCCTCAAGCGGCTGGCGCAGATATTCCTGCGCATACGAGAAGACCACAATCTCATCGCTACTCTGAACAGTCTTGCCGAATCGGCAATGAAAAAGGGGGACAACCAGGAAGCGATTGCCGCGCTCAAGGAACTCGCCAGGCTCGATCCAGATGAGCCGATGCACCTCCAGCGGCTGTACAACCTTGGGGTCGAGGACATCATCGAGCCCGATTCGCCGGACGTGATTCGTGCGACGGGTCCTCTCGACTACGAGTCGGCCGCCTTCGATGAAACCTTCGTGATCAGACAGATCTCGGAGGCGGAGATTCTGGCCGGGCACGGGCAGGTCGACCACGCCGTGACGATGCTCAAGGAGATCCTCAACCACGCTCCCGAAAACGTCCAGGTACACTTGAAGCTGAAGGACATCTACCTTCGAGCAGGGAAGATGGATAAGGCCGCCGACCTCTGTCTGGAGTTGGCTCGGTTACACGAAGGCCGAGGCGAATCGGCGCGGGCCAGCGATTTCTTTGCCGAGGCCCACCAACTCAACCCGCTGCTCGAGGCGGCCCCACCTGCGGTAAGTCACGGAGATGCGGCTGGATGGTCCGACGACAGCGAGGCGGGATTCGGTTTTGACTCCCAGTCAGGAACAAGTGCTCCGACCGCAGATCCTGAACTGGCGGAAGAGGGCGGATTTGAAGTTCGCGCAGGGACAGGCGCTCTCGATCTGAGCAACTATCACACCGGATCATTAGGGGAGGCAGGAGGGTTCGTGACCGTTCCGGGTGACGCACCCGCGAAGCCCTACACGGAGGGCGAGAGGAGATCGAACGTCACACCAACCAATCTCGGCGATCCGTTTCGCTACAGTGGTACGCTGGCTGGGGAGAAGGGTGATGATTACTCGAATCCGGTTGCCAATGTGATGTTCAGCTCGGCAGGAGACGTGGCGTCGGATACGATGTCGGGCGTCTTGCGCGATGAGCTCGAGGGGATAGACTTCTACATAGCCCAGGGCT
Organism: Blastocatellia bacterium; assembly: GCA_036003885.1. Taxonomy (GTDB): domain Bacteria; phylum Acidobacteriota; class Blastocatellia; order UBA7656; family UBA7656; genus DASYSA01. The sequence continues at coordinate 3,979 of DASYSA010000487.1, forward strand.
ATTTCGAGATCGCCCGCGACACGCTCGAGCGCCTCAGAGAGCAACACGGCAATCATCCCGAAATCGTAGCCCGCTATAAAAGGCTCGGAGCAAGCAGCGAACTTCCGCCGGTGCCCACAACGGGTGAGCTCATCGCTAACGCGGCGGTCGATTCGGAGCCCGAGCAGCCGATGATCGGGGGTGATTTTGGAATCGACTCGGATTCCCCTGTAAATCGAAATGGCGCGAACGGGTCAACAGGCCAGCCGATGTTGATGACAATGGAAGACGATTACGCTGTTGAGGTCGCAAAGTCGGCTGAGCTGACGGTGGACGTCTCGAAGGCGCCGGTCGAAAGTGAGCGCAAGAACGTCCTGCCGTTCGTAGTGCAAAAGGACTCCGGTGTTCTGGATCCGGAGCTGCTGGTTCACTTCAATACCAGCGATCTGACAATGAGCCCGCAATTTGATGAGCTTATGTCACCGCCCGCCAAACGGCCCGGGGCGGGTTCGCCGTCCGCGCCCCTCAAGCGTGAGGTCGCTCCTCCGAGTGTTCCGCCGTCCGCGCCTCTCCATCGGGACCTCGCTCAGCCGAGCCTTCGGCCGTCTGCGCCCCTCGAGCGGGACCTCGCTCAGCCGCCAAACCGAGTTGGTACAAGCGAGCTTATGGGTGCGCTCCAGTCCGGCATCGATGCATCATTTGCCGACCTCGCGGCGCCACCTGAGGTCCCCGTGGCCATTCCTCTCCCGTCATCGCAAACCTCGTATAACGAGGAGCCAGCTTCAGACTATAGTGACTACGGTTATGCGCCGCTCGTAGCCGATACAGACGAGGTTCGCACGCCTGATGTGGTTCGCATCCCTGCTTATCTTCCGGAAGTCGATGACGTTGAGACCGAACTGCAGCAGATGCTGGAAGACCTTAAGGGGAATACCGGCGACCTGCCGCAGGCCATCGACTACGAGACTCATTTTAATCTGGGACTTGCCTATAAAGACATGGATCTACTCGATGAGGCAATCGAGCAATTCCAGATGGCTTTCAAGCTGGCTGCGATCGGAGACCAGGATGGCAACTACATCCAATGCTGCCATATGCTGGGCGTATGCTTCAAAGCGAAGTCACTGGCGAAGGTCGCAGTAATGTGGTTCGAGCGAGGTCTGAGAGTGCCGCACAGGGCCGAAGACGAGTATCAGGCCCTGAGATTCGAGGTGGGTCTGTGCTACGAGGACCTCGGCAGTCTCGACAAGGCGATCGACGCCTTCATGGAAGTTTTTGGCATCGACGTCAATTACAGGTCGGTAGGAGAAAAGATCAAGGAGTTGCAGGCTGCGAAGGACGCATGATAGGTTTGGGATGCGTTGTGTCGTGATCTGCGCGATAGTTATTATCGCCGATCCTATCTCTCTTCGGCACTGTTTATGTCGGCAAAGCTCACAGTCGTATTCTTCATAGTCATCTGTTTCGAGATCGGCATGCTGTTGGTGATCCTGCCCTGGCTGGGCTTTCCGCCCTGGACCGAGAACTACTTGCTGATTGCCGCGGTGGATAAGCTACAGTACAACTGGCTTGCGACCGTAATGAAGAGTGGCTATCTTCGCGGCGCCGTAACGGGCCTGGGACTGTTAAACATAATGCTGGGGATATGGGAGATAGTTAACTTCAACAAGACAGTCCGAAGATTCCAGAGTGAATGGCAGGGTGAAGAGATTGATAACGAGTCAATCGCGTCCGCTCGTCTACCTGATAACCGACCGGAAGCGGATGCTCCCACCCCTCAAGAGTAGCGATCAGCTGAGCGCTTTGACTGAGTTAATCTCTCGCGCCGTCGATGCCGAAGTCGACTTGCTCCAGATCCGCGAGCGCGACCTGTCTGCTCGCGATGTGCTTTCGCTGGCGGACTTCTCGGCCGGAATAGCGAAGGGCTCCAATACACGCATCCTGGTCAACGATCGCGCGGACATTGCCGCCTGTGCCGGCGTAGGAGTTCACCTTACAACACGTTCCCTGAATCCACGTGACATTCGAGAGGCTTTCGGGCGAGAGGCCTTCGGGTCCGAACTGCTGATGGGCGCATCAACTCATTCCCTGGAGGAGGCGGAGAATGCCGCCCTCGGAGGAGTCGATTTCGTCGTGTTCGGTCCGATTTTCGAGACCGAAAGCAAGCGGGAATTCGGGCCGCCGCTTGGCCTCGAAGCTCTCGCCAGAGTTACGTCTCGATTGAGAATCCCGGTGTTGGCGCTTGGCGGCATCAACGGGCAGAACTTTCGGAAAGTGCTCGAGGCCCGCGCCGCGGGAATCGCGGGCATATCGATCTTCAGTGAGGCGGGCAACCTCAAACGGCTTGTGAAAGAGATCAAGGACAGCGCAGGCTAGCACCGGCGACAGAGTGCGAGCGAAGAGGGCGAGCGGGACGACAACCATGAAGACGGTATTGACGATAGCCGGATTCGATCCTTCGGCAGGGGCAGGAGTCCTGGCCGATATTAAGACCATCAGCCGGTTTGGCTGCTACGGAGTGGCAGCCGTAACCAGCATCACTCTTCAGAACACCCGGGGTGTTTTCGGCGCATACCACCAGGCGGCCGACGCGGTGAAAGGCCAGCTGAAAGCGATCTTCGATGACCTCGAAGTGGGCGCAATCAAGATCGGAATGCTTCCAACTCGGGAAGTGGTGGATGCGGTAGCCGACTCGATCTCTTCACATTCCAGTTCACACATTATCCTCGACCCCGTGATCAGAAGCACAACCGGGTTCGAGCTGGTGGATGATGATGCTGTAAAAGCAATCATTCAACGTCTGTTCCCGCTTGCGTCGGTCGTAACTCCGAACGCTGATGAAGCTGGACGAATCACGGGACTCAGAGTCCGGGACCAGCCACAGATGGAGCAGGCCGCGAGAGAGATGATCATTCTGGGAGCCTCGAATGTGCTCGTTACCGGCGGTGATCTCGAAGGCGACTTCGCCACCGACTTGTTGGTGGATCACGGAGTGGTCGCCTTTACCGGCGAGCGCGTGCTGTCGACTCAAACACACGGCACGGGATGCACACTTTCGTCTGCATTGGCGAGTCTGCTGGTTCAGGGATACTCTCTGAGGGAGTCGATCCCTATTGCGAAGAAATACGTGGTCGAGGCAATACAGGCGGCGCCCGGCCTGGGACGCGGGCGTGGGCCGCTCAACCACTTTCCTGAAGGCTTCTCCTGAGGGCTTCCAGCGGACTTCGCAAAGGCATACTGACAAGTATTTGCACTGTCATCACTCTTACCCATTTGTTATACTGTGTTCCGCTTGAGCGGTTTTGTTACCTGGTAACAACCAAAGTTGTCATGTTTGGCCCTACGAGATCTACGCCTAGGGTCGGATCTCTTTCTTCAATATGTCCGGTGCAACAAGGGAAGAAGCGTCGCGATCAAACATGAGCCAGTGGAGCGTTCCTCATCTGTTGGAGCTCTGTTCAGGGCGTCCACCAGACGACGAGGCATGGAAGGAGTTTGTGCGGCGTTATCACTCGACCATTCGCATCAATGTCATCAAGACGTTTCATCGAAAGGCAAAAGAAGAGTCCGACCGCAAGCCCCAGTTCCCGGAAGACCTCGTTGAGGACCTCGTGCAGGCGGTCTACATCCGTTTGGTGGAGGATCGCAACCGCGCGCTTGAACGCTTCGAGGGAGAGCACGAGAATTCCATCTTCCAGTATCTCGGTATGATCGCCATCAACGTGGTCCGCGACTATTTTCGCGAGACCCGGGCGCAGAAGAGACCCAAGATAAGCGTTTCTCTGGATGAGCTGCTGGAGATGGGCGGCGACAGTGCGCTGTTGGATGAATCGATGAGCGCCCTGTGGAAGCCCACAAGCGGAGCTAGCGGTTCGGCTCTCACGCAAGAAGAGATCGATATCGCATTGCGGCGGGCGGTGAAAGGAAAGAATCGGGACCGCGACCTCCTGATTTTCAAGCTGAAGTTTTACGAGGGATTGACGCTGGATGAGATCACACAGTCTATGCGTCTCGACATATCGGCCGTCAGCGTGGGATCGATCATAAATCGAATAATCAAGAAATTGAGGGTCACTCTGAGCAGGCACGGAAAGGCGGGCTGAGAACCCACCGAACTATCACCGGTCAGCCAGAAGTCGATCGGCGCCCAACTCCAGCAACTCTTTCGCCAGCCGCAGGCCGATTGATGCGGCCTCCTCACGGGGCCCGCTCCCGTTTGCCCGCACAATCTCAGATCCGTCGGGACGGGCCACCAGACCTGACATGGTCAGATTCCGGCCCTCCAGCTTTGCGAGCGCCGCTATCGGAACCAGACAACCCCCGCCCAGACCCTTGAGGAAAGCTCGCTCCGCCTGACACGCGAGGCGCGTCGGTTCGTGATTGAGCGGACTGATCAAACTGTTGGTCGACCTGTCGTCCTGGCGAGCCTCTATCGCAATGGCGCCCTGACCCACAGCCGACAGGACGAGCGTTTCATCCAGGTACTCGGTTATTCGATCAGCGCGGCCGAGCCGGCGAAGGCCCGCCGCGGCCAGAACTATTGCGTCATACTGGCCCTCATCGAGCTTTCGCAGTCGCGTATCCACATTGCCGCGAACGGGCTCGATTACGAGATCAGGACGCGCGGCCAGGATTTGGGAGTGGCGCCGAAGGCTGCTGGTGCCGATGCGGGCGCCGCGTGGCAACTGCTCGAAGGCACCGATCCCGGGTCGCGCCACCAGCGCATCGCGGACATCCTCGCGCTCGCAGATTGCGCCTATGTGCAAGCCAGGCGTAAAGTCGGTCGGCAAGTCTTTGAGACTGTGGACCGCCAGGTCGATTCGATGGTCAAGGATGGCATCTTCAAGTTCTTTGGTGAACAAGCCCTTGCCCTGCTCGCCCAGCTTTGGAAGCGAGATGTTTTGCACCCGGTCGCCGGTTGTCGTAATGATCTTTACTTCGACTTGAATGCCCGGATGGCAGGCTTCGAGCTCCGACTTGACCCAGTTGGTCTGCCACAAGGCGAGCTGGCTGCCCCGCGTTCCGATTACCAGTTGATCAGTCAATTTATTCTTCCGTTTTAATCCAGCCGGATCATCTTCCGCAACTCGTCGAGCACCTCAGCCGGTTCGCCGCTTTGGGCCGCGTGGCGCAAATGGACAATCACCGGATGACAGAGCTTGTTCACAAGAGCTGGAATAAGGATTTCCTGAATGGCGGCCTCTTGCTCGGCGTTCAGATTACCCAGCCGCTTTCGGTTGCGTTTGAACTCTCCGAGCGCGAGCTGCGCAATCAACTCCTTCACCTCGAGGATGCTGGGGCCGATATCGAGGGAGCGCAGAGTATTGAGGAACTGCTCGACTTCCGATTCTATTATGGCCTCGGCTGCGTGGGCCTCGTGCTGGCGCTCGCGCAGGTTTGCCCCGACGACCGACTCGAGGTCGTCGATGTCGAACAGGAATGAGTTCTCGAGTTGAGCGACCGCCGGGTCTATGTTGCGCGGGACCGAAATATCGATGAAGAGTACGGGTCCTTTGCGTCGTGATCTGAGCGCCTGTTTCGTTTCGGCTGGTCGAATGACGTAGTCAGGGGCGCCCGTGGAGCAAATCACTATGTCCGCAGACGGTAGAACATCGTAGAAAGCTTCGAACTTGACGGTGCTGCCGGCGAACTCACGGGCGATCTGCTCTGCGCGTTCGGGAGATCGGTTGGTGACAATGAGCTTTCCCGTTCCATCCTCCATCAATTTGCGAGCGGCAAGCTCTGCCATTTCGCCGGCCCCCACTAACAAAACGGTGTGGCCGGACAACTCGCCAAATATTTTCCTCCCCAGCTCGACCGCCACCGAGCTGATCGAGACCGGGTTCTGCGAGATGCCGGTCTCGGTTCGCACTCGCTTGGCGACCGAGATGGCACGATTCATGAGCTGACTCAGCACGCGCCCAACAGTGCCGGCGTTGATGGCCGACTGGTAAGCCTCCTTTACCTGGCCCAGAATCTGCGACTCGCCGAGCACCATCGAGTCGAGGCTCGAGGCTACACGGAAAATGTGCTTGATGGCTTCGGTGTTGGCGTGGCGATACAGGTGTCCATTTATCGTGTGCAGATCGAGTTTGTGGAAATCGCACAGGAAGCTCGTAAGTCGATCGAGGCCTTTTTGCGGATCGGTGGGCGCCGAGGCGACCAGTTCGACGCGATTGCAGGTAGAGACTATCAGACCCTCGTCGAGGACGTTCTGATCGATCAGGCCGGACAGCGCGGAAGATATGTGCGCGTCGCTAAAAGCCAGGCGCTCGCGCATTTCAATCGGAGACGTCCTATGACTCAGACCTATCAGAACTATGTTCATTCGCTGATTTCGACTTCAGTTGGTATTAGAGTCCATGCAGGGTGCCCAGATAACGCACTCCCACCAGGCTAAAGACCACGATGATGAAGCTGACGACCGAGCCGAGAGCGGCAGCCCGACCTCCCCATCGGGCGCTGAATCTCGACTGAATCAGGAGAAGATAGATCAGCCAGGTGAAGACTGTGAATATCTCAACGGGATCGCCGTGGTAATACTGCCCGTCTCTGGTTCGCGACCACATCAATCCGGCGGCGATGCCGAGGGTCAACATCAGGAACCCGATTGCCATCGCCTTAAAGCTTATGTCATCGCAGGTCTCGAGGGAGGGCAAGCGATAGAAGATAGTTCCGAGCCGCTTATGCTTCAACTCGCGCTCCTGAATTATGTACATCAGACCCGCGCCAAAGGCGATGAAGAACGAGGAGTAAGCCAACAGTATCAGACCGGCGTGGACTGGAAAGAGCACGCCCTGCAGCGGGCTATTGAGGCCGTCCGGCCTCCCGGGTGTCGCGGGTGCGATCGCCGCGATTGCCGCCAAAACGAAGACGATTGGGAATATGAAAGCCTTGAGTGCGTTAGCTCGATACCAACGGGATGCGATCAGGTATGAAAGCACCAGTCCCCAGGAGAGAAAAGCGCACATTTCCTGAGTTCCGACCAGAGGGCATCGACCAGTTCGAATGCCCTGAACTACGAGCCAGGCTGTGTGGGCGCCAAAAGCAACGGCCAGTGATGCCAGAGCGAATCTGCTCATCACCGGCCGCTTGGTTGTTAGAGAGAGAATTGATTGGCCCGCGCAGATCGCGTAGCCGATCAAGATTACGATCCACATGATTTCCATAGGGTTTAGTCCCCGCAGAGCACTTTGCGCCCCAATTCTACTCGCGGAGGAGCCCCTTAGGCAATCAGTGGGTTTAGAACGACTCCAACTTCCGGAGCCCGTTCACGTCAGTCAACTCGAGCCTTTTCCGGCCGATCTTGATCAGTTTGTCCTGCTTCAATTCGGCAAGCGCGTTGGTAACAGTTTCACGATAGACGCCAAGTGTATCGGCAAGGTCCTGGTGCGTGAGGCCGACAACCTGATTGTCCTTGGTGGCTTGCTTGAGAAGCAGAGAGGCGATTCTGGACGTCACGGGTTGGAAAGCCGCCTGCTCGTGCCTGCGTTCGGCGTCGACGAGGCGAGGCCCTGTTGTCCGAAGCAGGTTGATGGCAAGTGCGGGGGAGGCGGATGCGAGCGATTCGAAATCGGAGCCTGTCAGGCAAAGGACCTCCGTCTTCTCCTCGGCCTCTGCATGCGCTCCGAGCATGCTCTGGCCCAGCAACGGCATTTCTCCAAAGGCCACTCCGGGTCCCAATCTCTTAACGTCGAAACGGCTTCCGCTCGCGGATGTGCGATACACATTAACGGATCCGCTCTTTATGAGGAAGAGAGTTGGCTCCGAGCTCCTGGTGGGATAGAGGCTGTCGCCCCTTCTGAAGACCCGTTTTGTCAGTTTCTTTTCAAGCTGCGTTTCAAGCGCAGTGTTGTTCGGTCCGGTCAGATCACTGACCTTGAGGTAGCCGATCTTGTGAGCCAGACTCATTGCCGCCATCGAGCGTATCTTCTGGCTTGGCCCTTTTGTTCTTCTGCGCCTGGTGCTCGCCTTCGCTCTGCGCGATGAGCTTGATGCCGCCGCGCTCATTCTGGTTGCTGTATTAATCGCCAATTGGTTCACCTCATCTTGCTAGATTTTGTTACTGTTTTGGATAAGGCTGCTTCAGTCGCGCCGGCATGGCTCAGCTCAAGCAGGCTCTCCCGTAAGCAGAACTCTAGGTAGTGAGAAGTGCCCAGTTCGCGGACGGTATTAACTCCACCCAGCAAGACCGTGATCTCCCCTCCCGGTCTCCATACCTTAGTTCGCTTTTTCCTGTTGCTGTTAAGTAAGGCCCTGTATCTCGAACTGATACTACAATGAAGCTATCAGCTTGGCGTGATACAGCTAACACAAACACAACAGTAGTTACTCAGGCCACCTGTGGCTGGTGCAGTGAAAGAGTCGTTGTGTATTGCATCGAACGTTGGGACTACGATGTTATTCAGACTCGTGAGTCGGTTTAGGTGCGCTCCTGCCGTAGAGAAGAACGAGCTCCAGAACGAAGGCCATAACCAGAATCGTCGGTAAGTAAAAGAGCCAGCGATTTCCGAGGTGGTCCATCGCCAGACCCGAGGCGGTCGGGCCGATGAGACTCCCAATGCCAAATGCAAGCGAGAAGAGCGACGTCGCCGCACCCATCCTCTCGCTCTTCACCAACCCACCGATCATCGCAAGACCGAGTGGGTAGAAACTCCCCGCCATTGAGCCGACCAGCGCCCCGGTTAACAGGAACGGCTGCCAGGTCGTGTGCCCCGCCATCAGCGCGAACACGATTGCCAACACGAGAGAACAAACTACCAGGGTCCTTCTCTTTCCGAAGCGGTCTGCCGCGCGCCCGATCGGAACCTGGCTTATCAAAGTACCACCAATCACCGCAGTGATGATGCTTCCCATCTGCCCCTCGTCGACTCTCATCTGCTTGAGATATAGCGGGAAGAGAGTAATCAGAGACGACATTAGAAAGCCATACAGCGACCCCGCGGAGATCGGCACAACCAGCTTTCGCGCGAGACCGGAGAGACGCTCCGCATGGTGTGAGTTCGCAGCGGTTTGGGGGATGAACGCGGCAGCGAGACACGCTGCGATCATGCTGAAGGCAAAGCAGAGGAAGAATGGCAGGTGGGGTCGAACTTTGAACAGCAAGCCGCCGGTCAACGGGCCTGCCGCCCAACCCACTCCGACCGAAAGAGCATAGTAGCTCATGCGGCGCGCCCGCTCGTCAGGGCGACTCAGTTTGCCGATCAGTGTCTCGGTCGCCACGGATATCGCGGCGGCCCCGACTCCTTCTATGGCTCTGACGGTGAAGAACAGCCACACGCTTCCTATCAACGCGAACAGCAGGATTGAGAAGCCATAGAGGACCAGGCCGGAGATCAGAATTGGTTTGGCGCCGAACCTGTCGGTCGCTCTTCCAATGGGGAATGAGCTGAGGGTGAACGCCGCAAAGGTCGTCGTACCGACCAGGCCCACGATGAACGAGGTGGCGCCGTGCTCGGAGAGAACGATTGCAATAAGCGGCGCGACAAGACCAACGCCGAGATAACTGATCGCTACGCTGAGGTAAATCGCCCCGAACGCCCTCTTGTTTGACAATCGCCCTCCCACAATCAAAAGCGAGAAGTTACCATCTCAAGCTCGATTGTCGCAACGATCCGCAGATGTCGCAGATCGCGCAGATGCAACAAACCAAGTGTCAGATGCTCGCTGGAGTGGACACTGATCTGTGTAATCTGCGCAATCGGTGGATGAATATTTCGCGATCAGTAGGTGGGTAGTTCAGAATTCAGGTGCCGTCCGAAATAGCAGTAATCTTCGCGTCGTTGGAATCACCTATTCGCGAAGTACTCGCGCATCTGATCCACGTACTTGTTGTACTCGCGGCTGTCGATGAAACTCACCGGCAAGACTCTCGCCAGGTATCGCAGGTATCCCTCAGCCGAAAGCGGCTTGCCCGACTCGGTCAGCAATTCGCCTTTCACGTCGTAGGGCTGGAACAGGAACTCCTCCGCTCCACGCTTTCTGAAGAACTTTGTGTCTGGCATGAAGAGCACATCTTCGGGTTTGACGCCCTGCCGCGGATCACCGCTCCTGATGATCTCATCCAGAGTCGAATGAGCGTCGGCTCGCGAGATGCCGGGCAGCCACTCCTGGATCATCGCGACATTGGTGTTTCGGATTACGCCGCACACTTCTTCGATATACTCGGCCTGAGCCGTGCCGTTGGTCTTGTCCTTGAAGCCGAAGGTTACCGCCGTGTCGCCCCCGTGCTCATTGCCGAACATCTCGAGCCCTCGCGGAACCCAGAGGTTGAGAGCCCTCTGTATGTCCTCGACGCTGTAGTCCCCCTCGCCGCGAGCAGCCATTTGCCCGATCTCCTTCAACAAAGACCGGCCGCTGCCAAGATGGAACGCTTCCTCCTGAAGCATCGGACCCATGCTCCTGGCCATCGGCGCGTAGCTGAAGACTTGTTGCATCTCCAGTTGATACTTGCCGACAAGGTCGATCACTGTTGCATAGGTGACGTTGTCGAGGAAGTCGTTGAAGTCTATGTTGAACGCGTCGAGAACGTGGCCGCCCAGTTCCATGCCGAGCAGTTCTTCCATCGTCTGTTTGGCGACGTCGCCCAGGCCTGGCTTCTTCCAGGTCTGATCGCCGTCCAGGACCCAGAACATCTGGTAGGCGTGCCGAAGCTCCTCGGCCATGATTCGAAGCACGGCAAACCTGGCCTTGTCGCTTACCGCACGATCGAGCGTGAGCCGGTGCTGTTGAATCGAGCCGAGCTCGGTCGAGGCCTGGGCGCGAACGATGTCGCGTGCGCTGAAGAAGGCATTGCCGACCATGTCCTTTGCGCGCTCGAATCGTTTGCGGCCGGCGTACTGGCCGACTTCTACGATGTCGCTCTTGAGGTCGCCGATTTTGGCCAGCAGTTGAAACGGGGGCTGACCCTTGAAGTGGTCGTCCCAATGCCTCTCCAGGATGGCCAACTCCGGAAAGTTCCGCTCTTGCCACTGTACAATCGCATCGTGGTACTTCTTTGCGATCGTCGCCGTCGTGTAGTTCGCCATCGTGAACCTCCGAGTCATCTAATGCACGCCCCTATCTTATCGAACGAGCGTTCGAAAATCAAGAAGGGATTGGCGACTCGAAGATTTTCCGGATCTCGGAGGGGTCGGTGGTGAGGCTCAAGGCGAGCATGAGTTTGATCCTGGCTTTGTGACCGCTCATGTAATCGGCGAAGATCACTCCGAGATTGCGAAGCTGCTTGCCTCCGCCCTCGTAGCCGTAACTTTCAAACACCCGGCCACGCAGGCAACGCGACGTGAGGACGACGGGGATCCCCAGATCGAGGGCTCTCCTTATTGTTGGGACACAGTCGGGTGGTACGTTGCCGCGCCCCAGTCCCTCCAATACGATCCCTTTCGCGCCGGCGCGAACGGAGGCATCGATGAGCAGGCCATCTGTCCCGGCTGCCATCTTTACCAGCCAGACCGGCTCTGCCACTTCGTTCGTGTCCAGGTACTCGCGTCTCAACGACGCGCGTCGAATAATAACTTCGCCTTTGTCGATCACGCCGAGGGGCCCAAAATTCGGGCTCTGAAACGCGTCGAATGATTCGGTATGAGTCTTGGCAGCTTCGGAGGCGGCAAGTACAGTATCATTCAAGACCACCAGGACTCCCAGCCCGCGCGCCTTCTCGGACGCCGCCACCCGAATTGCGGAAAGGAGATTGGCGGGACCGTCCCATCCTACATCGGAGATGACCCGCATCGCTCCTACGAGAACGACGGGCTTGTCGCTCGCCAATGTCAGGTCGAGCAGATAAGCGGTCTCCTCGAGGGTGTCGGTGCCGTGAGTGATAACCACTCCGTCAACGTCACTGCGCGCGAGAGTCTCACGAACTCTGATCGAGACGTCGATCATCACTCGCGGAACCATATGGGGCCCGGGAAATCGCCCGTAGTCGATAATTTCGACATCAGCTATTTCAGCAAGGCCGGGTACATTGTCGAGGATCTCTTTTCCAGAGAGAGCGGGAACGGCCGCGCCGACTACGGGATCGTATTTCATTGAGATCGTCCCGCCGGTGAAGTAGATGGCTATGTGTTTTGGCATAGGAAGGGAACGTTTCTCGTTTCTCGTTTCTCGTTTTGCAGTTCAACGACCAGATCAGATAGCATCGACTTCCAATGAGAACGAGAAACGAGGAACGAGGAACGAGAAACGAGAAACGAATTACGCGTCACTCATCACTTTGGCGGCCGCGAGGGCAATCGCTTCGTCGAGTCGGTGCAACTCCGGCCCTCCGCCTTGCGCCAGATCAGGTTTGCCCCCGCCGCGACCTCCGAGCACCTGGCATGCCTCGGTGAGCAGTTGACCCATGTTCTGAGGAAGTGAACCTGATCTCGCGAACACCAATCGGGCTGCTGCCGCATCTTTCGTGCCCAGCAACGCGACTGCGGCCTCTTGCTCGACGATCTTGGTTGCCAGCACTCGAATCTCTTCAAGCTCTCTGTCGTCGAAGACGGCGCGAACCAGTTTGAACTCGCCCACACGGGCTGCGTCCTTTAACAGGCGCGAGGCCTCAGCGGTCATTGCCAGTTCCAGCAGCTCGCGTATTCGCTTCTTGAGCGTTTTGGTCTCCTTGATTGCGCCGGCAACCAGGTCAGGCGTCGCGTCCCGGTCCGCGCTGAACAGTCGAGCGACGGCGACGGCTGTATTGTTGGCCTCGCGGTAATCGAGCAATGCGCGGCGGCCGCAGACGAATTCGACCCGGGTCATCTTCCTGGCGCGTTCATAGGAACGAATTGCGATCATTCCGATCTGCCCCGTGCGTGCAGCATGCGTTCCGCCGCATGGAGACCAGTCGAAATTCTCCACTTCGATCACCCGAATTGTGCCCTGTACAGCGCTCTCTTTTCGAAGGGGCAATCGCGCGGCCTCTTCCTCGTTCACGAGGTGGATGCGCATGGGGCGATCCTCGAGGACTACTGCGTTAGCTATATCTTCGGCGGCCCGCATGAGGTCGTCGGTGGGCAACTGCAAGTCGATGTCGATCGTGGAAGTCAGCGCCCCAAGATGAAAGGACCTGGTCTCGGCCCCGCAGGCCTGAACAAATGCCTGGGACAGAATGTGCTGGCCGCTGTGTTGCTGCAAATGATCGAGACGGCGGGCGCGCCCGACGATTCCATCGACTCTTTGGCCGGCCGTGAAGACGCTTGTTTCCTTAACCAGGTGAACGATCGCGCCGGCCTGGTCTTCGAAGACGTCGACGACCTCGGCCGAATTCAGCTTGCCGATGTCATTGGGCTGTCCGCCGCCGGTTGGGTAGAAGGCGGTCTGATCGAGAACGACCTGGTCGCCGCGTTCACTGGGAACCACTCCAACCACAACAGCCGAGAACTCCAGCAGGTTGGAATCATTGAAATACAACCTCTCGGTAGGGGGCATAGTATTTCACCTTCGCGTCCTGGGTACGCACGCGTCCAGCGTGCGCATCCGGAGGTCAGCACGCAGGAAGCGTGCTGACCCAGAGCGAGCCTCGAAATCGTTCAGACTTGCTGCAGCTCTTCGTGAGGAGAGAGGAAGCGCGGTTTGGCCTCGGCTTGAACCACTCGCGATCCGGGCGGTACTGATTCCGTCAGCCAAACATTTCCGCCTATGATACTTCCCTCGCCAATAACTGTATCGCCGCCCAGTATTGTTGCGCCGGCATAGATGACCACATTGTCTTCGATAGTCGGGTGTCGCTTGTTTCCGCGCAGCAAGCGGCCCTTCTCGTCTTTCGGGAACGAGAGCGCTCCGAGGGTAACGCCCTGATAGAGCTTCACCTTGTTGCCGATGACGGTCGTCTCACCGATGACGACTCCGGTCCCGTGGTCTATGAAGAAGCTCTCGCCTATCTGTGCCCCGGGATGGATATCGATGCCGGTGCGGGCATGAGCAAGCTCGGTGAGCATCCTTGGCAGCAGCAGCACTCCATTTTCATAGAATTCGTGAGCCGCGCGATAGGCCGTGATCGCATAAGCGGCCGGATAGCTCAATATGATCTCGTCGATGCAACTGGCGGCTGGGTCTCCGTCGTAGGCAGCCTGGATGTCCTTCGCGAGCATCTTGCGTATTCGCGGAATCGATTCAAGGAAGGCATAGGCAGCTTCTTCGGCGGCCACTTCGTAGGTTGTTGGAAGCTCTCCTTCGAGATGCTTCATGTGGCGGAGGCCCTTGGATATCTGATCGCACAGATGTTCAAACAGCCATCCGATTCGTTCCTGTACGCGATAAATGATGCCTTGATGAGTGACGCCGCCCGCGCTGTAGTAACCGGGATAGATCACCTCTTCGATGGCGTCCATGATGGCGGCAGCGTCCTCGCGCGATGGCAGCGGGAGTTGGTCCAGATGATGAATCTTGGGTTTGGCTTCGTCGTAGGAGGCGACCACTCGCTCCATGATGTGAGCCAGCTTATTCTGTCGGGACGCAATGTCGCGCTTTTCCATTCGACTCCTTCGGTTGAGCAAACGTTATGTTGATACTAACAACTGGTTTGTGTCAACAGAAGGGTTTTACGTTTTACGTTTGGCGTTCCGCGTTCCGAGTCGCGAGTTGGTGAATCCTAAGTGATCTGGTACCTTCAAATCGAAACGTAAAACGCAAAACCTAAAACGTAAAACGTAAAACGCGACACGTATGCGGCCAAATTTCATTCTCTCACTCCCCAACGGCAGAACGATTCCTCTCGGGCCCCGAACGATCGTCGTCGGCGTCCTCAATGTAACGCCCGACTCATTCTCTGACGGCGGCCAGTACTTCGACCCCGCCCAGGCGATTGAACGAGCGGTCGCGATGCAAGCTGAGGGCGCTGATATTATCGAAGTCGGAGGTGAATCGACGCGGCCAGGCGCCACTCCGCTTTCAATTCAAGATGAAATTGCGCGGGTTGGCCGCGTGTTGACGTTCCTGGCCGCCAGGCTGACGGTCCCAATTGCGATTGATACCTACAAAAGCGAGATCGCGCGCGCGGCCGTTGAGTTGGGTGCCTCAATCATCAATGACGTCAGCGCGCTGCGATTCGATCCTGCCCTTGCCGAGGTCGCCGCGAAGACCGGCGCCGCTCTTGTACTCATGCATATGCGCGGACATCCTGCCACAATGCAGAAGCTGCCGCCCAGCCCGGACATCTTCGGGGAGGCCGACCGAGACCTGAAGACTGCAATTGACCAAGCCGCAAGCCGGGGAGTGAGGCGCGAACAGATTGTCATAGATCCCGGCATCGGGTTTGGAAAGACTATGGAAGACAACCTTGCGATCATCAACCATCTGGATCGATTTGGCGGTCTTGGACTGCCGTTGATGATCGGAACCTCGCGCAAGAGCTTCATCGGACGACTGACCGGCCAGCCTGCAGGCGAGAGGCTCCTGGGCACTGCTGCATCGGTTGCCATCGCCATTTTGCGGGGCGCCCACATGATTCGAGTCCACGATGTGAAGGAGATGGTGGAGGTCGCTCGCGTCAGTGATGCAATAGTCGCGTCCTCTCTCCCTTGAAGGGCGGGGCCACGAATTACACGAATGGTCACGAACAATTCGTGCCGATTCGTGTAATTCGTGGGCCGGCGCCTTCGGGTTACCCTTCTCACACCTTCGGGAAACTTTTGCGCTATCGTGCGTTAATACCTAAAATGGCACAAGTGGAATCCGCTCCTTGCGGCTGAACGGTCTGAGTCAGGGAGGTGTCTTGGAACAGGTAGTAGCGTTTCTGTTCAAGTACAGGGCAGGGGTGTTGTCTAAGGGCCAGTTTGGCTTCGGCTGGCGGCCGTCGGTCCCGCTCGTCCTGGTCATCGTTCTCGGGATCGCCTTGTTGCTCTACTTCCTTTACGCACACCGGTCGATGAGGTTGTCGCCCGGCTCCCGAGTATCGTTGATGACCGTCCGTCTTCTGCTGATTGCGTTGATGGTCTTTTGCTTGATGCGACCGGTGGTCGTCGTCTCTTCAGTGATTCCGCAGAGCAACTATGTCGCGGTGTTGATGGACGACTCTGCAAGCATGCGGCTTCCTGATGATGGCGGCCGCACCCGTCTCGATTCGATAAAGCAGTTAATGACGGCCGATAATCCGTTCTACAAAGCGCTCTCAGAGAAGTTCAAAGTGAGGCCGTTCCGCTTTGCGGCAGGGGCGCAGCGCGTAGCAAGTGAGGCGGAGCTGACCGGCTCGGGCGAGCAAACTAATCTCGTGGCGGCAATAGAACAGGCCGTGCGCGATTCGGCGGGCCTTCCACTTTCGGGCGTGATTGTTCTGAGCGACGGTGCGAGCAACGCGGAAGGGGACTCCGATTCCAGTTTGACGGCCGCGCTCGGCAATCTCCGGGCTCGCGGGCTGCCGGTTTTCACCGTCGGCGTAGGTCAGACCAGACTCGACGGGGATGTCGAGCTTGTGCGTGCCACCGCTCCGCCGCGAGTACTCGCGGGTTCGAGCGTCACCGCGGAATTGTTGGTACGGGCGAGCGGATCGCCACGCAGCGTCAAGATAGATACCAGCGAAGACAATCGCCTGCTTCGATCTCAACCGATTCCCGTGCAGGGGGATGCGACTACGGTTGCGCGGATCACGTTCACGCCTTCCTCTCCCGGCCTCCACAGATACACCTTCACCGCGGCGCCTGATCCCAACGAGCCGGTACAGGAAAACAACACCCAGGAGATTCTCATCGACGTCGCCGATGGGCGCGCCAAGATTCTGTACATCGAAGGTGAGCCGCGATGGGAGTACGGAAAGCTGCGACGAGCGGTCGACGGGGAGAAGAATCTCGTGCTGGTCAGCGTGCTGCGCTCGGCTGACGGCAAGTTCTATCGCCAGGGGATCGAAAAAGGCGACGAGCTGGCGTCCGGCTTTCCAAAGTCGGAGGAAGAATTGTTCAAGTACGACGCCATCATCCTCGGAAGCATCGAGGCGACCTTCTTTACCTTCGATCAACTGCGGACAGTCGAGCAGTTCGTCTCACGCCGCGGAGGCGCCTTTAGTGAGATCGGCGGCCCGAAGGCGTTCAACGCAGGCGGCTACGCAAACACTCCGATTGCGGACCTGTTGCCCGTTGTGTTGAGCGGCGAAGCGCAGCAACCCTCCGAGAGCCAGACATTCAAGGCCGGACCATCCGAGCGGGGGCGGGATCACCCAGCTGCGCGACTTCAGGATGACCCCGACGCCAACGCAAAAGCCTGGGAGCAGATGCCCCCGATCACTCTTCCCGACGTCCTCGCCGAAACGAAGCCCGGCGCGACGGTCATCCTGGAAGCTCGCAGCACACAGGATAAGAACCGCGTTGTCCCTCTGCTCGTCGAAGAGCGCTACGGCCGCGGACGGACACTCGCGCTCATGGCCTCCGACACGTGGCGCTGGCGAATGATGCTCGAGTTTAAGAACAAATCCTACGAAACATTCTGGCGCAACCTGTTGCGACACATCGTCGAGTCTGTTCGCCAGCGAGTGGAGGCTTCTACGCAGCGGAGCTTCTACGGAAGGGGGGAACAGGTCAACCTGCGAGTCGAAGTCGCCGATGAGAAGTTCATCAATGTGCGCGACGCAGCGGTCGTAGCCCGCGTGACCAGCCCGTCCGGAGTCGCCGTCGATGTTTCCATGAAACCGACGACCGAGGGTGGATTCGAAGGATACACCGGAAGCTTCGTCACCGGCGAAGATGGGGTTCACAATGTAGATGTGAGTGTAAGGCGAGGAGCGAAGGCTCAGGAAGTGGCGACCCTCGGCGGCGCGCGAACCAGCTTCATAGTCGGATCGCTGAATCGGGAGGCTCACGATGCGGCGCAAAACCAGGAGCTGCTCAAGCGTTTCGCGACGGAGACGGGCGGCAAGTACTACACGGCAGACCAGACTGACAACTTGATAGAGGATCTGACCCACACGGAAGGCAGCAACTCAGTGCGTGTGGCTTATGACCTGTGGGATATGCCGATTAATTTCCTGCTCGCGATCGGGCTTGCTGCCGGCGAGTGGTTCATCCGCAAACGCCGGGGTCTCGCGTGATCGAACCGCGAATAACGCGATTGATCCGCGAATAACGCGAATCTTCGCTAAAAGGACAAAACGGCGGGAGGCGATGAGTATGGTGATCAATCCCGAACCTGCCACTTTATGAGTCCCCTGCTTTTGTTTGATTCGCGATTATTCGCGAGATTCGCGGATTGATTCGTTCAGGGAGTGAGAATGAGAATAGTTAGAATCTCGTCAGCGGCTCTGACCGTTTGTCTGGCCTTGTGGTCGTGCAGCGCGGGCGCCGAGCAGAACCGGCCCTCGGCTCCCCCGACGGGTCAACAGGAGACTGCCTCGAAGCCTAAAGAACAGCGCGCCGCGGTCGACCCACACAAGTTCGCGCTGATCGTAGCAGGAGCCGGCGGCGAAGAGAGCTTCACGAAGAAGTTTACGTCTCAGGCGATGCAGCTGTACGATGCGGTTACGACGCGGCTGGGCTTCGATGAGAAGCAAGTCTTCCTGTTGACCGAGAACATCAGCGGTGGGCCTGAAGAAGGTACCCGAGCCAACTTTGCGAAAGCGACTGCTGAAGAGGTGAAGAAGGCGTTCGGTTCGATCAAGTCTGCATCAACCGCCGACAGCCTGGTGCTGGTCATATTGGTCGGGCACGGTTCATTCGACAATCAGCAAGGCAAGTTCAATCTTGTTGGTCCGGACCTTGCGGCGAAGGACTACGCGGCCCTGGTTGGTGCGCTTCCGGCAAAGCGGGTTGTCTTCGTCAATTGCTCGAGCTCCTCGGGCGAATTCGTGAAGCCGTTGTCGAGTGACGGACACATCGTAATCACCGCGACGCGCAGCGGAAGCGAACAGAACGCGACCATCTTTGCCGAACATTTTGTGGGGGCGCTCACGAATGCCGCGGCCGACGCCGACAAGAACGGCAGAGTCTCGGTGCTCGAAGCATTCAATTACGCAACCAAACTCACCGCTGATTGGTACAAGCAAAAGGACCGGCTGGCCACCGAACATGCGCTGATTGACGACAATGGCGATGGAGTTGGACACGAGGAGGCGTCGGCAGGCGACGGCGCGTTGGCGAAGACTACTTATCTGGATTCGAAGCCTATCGAGCAAGCGGGCGCGGACGCCGAACTTGCCCGGCTGCTGGGCGAGCGACAGAAGATGGAAGAGGCAGTTGAAAAACTCAAGTCGCGCAAGGGCGAGATGAAACAGGAAGAGTACGACGCGGAGCTCGAGCGATTGCTGGTTGAATTGGCAAAGGTGAACCAGGCGATCAAAGCCCGGCAGAAATAAGGGTGTTATGAAACGACTTGCCTCCCTTCTTTTGGTATTTTTGCTTAGCTGTTCTTTCAAAGGCGCAGCTCAGGAAGTCAGTCTCGAACGCGCTCAGACGTTGCTCAAGCATGGAGCATACAAGCAGGCGGCGGAGGCTTTCACCACCTTGCTCCAAAAGAACTCGAGCGGCCGCGATGCTCAACTCGGACTCGCCGCCGCCCTCTTTGAAAGCGGAGACTACTCGGGCGTGGAGAAGAGGGTAAAGGAGTTCCTGAGTGCTCAGCCCTCGGACGCCGCGCTTCGCGTGTGGCTCGGCGAAGTCGAACTCGAGACCGGCCGCTACTCCGAATCGGCCAGTGAGTTCGAACGTGCCGCGCGCGATGCAAAGGGCGCCGTGTGGCTGCGCGCGATGCTCGGCCGAGCGCGAGCGCTCATAGTGCGAGGCAAAGAGGAGGAAGCGCAGCCCATCCTGCAGGAGATCGTCCGCTACTATAGTCAGAATTCTCCGCGTTCCGCCGAAGAACTCACCCTGATAGCGCGCGCCGTGACCTACCTTGGGATGCCCAAGGACGCAAATGAGCTTTTCATCGACGCCCGCGAAGCCGACCCCTCCTTCATTGATGCCTTTATCGGGCAAGGCGAGCTGTTCAACGACACGTACAACTACGGCGATGCGGCAAGCCTGTTTCAGGACGCCTTCAAGGTGAACGAGAGCTCGCCAGGCGCGCAGGTTGGATTCGCTGAATGCAGGCGGCTCGAATCCAGTGAAGAGCCGGTCGCCGCCGTGAAGCGGGCGCTTGCGGTCAATCCCAACTACGTAAAAGGACTCGTGCTGCTGGCCTGGCTCGACCTCGAAGCAGAAAAGACCGACGAGTCCATGAAATCCATAGACCGGGCGCTTGCGATCAATCAATACTCGGTCGAGGCAATCGCAATGCGCGCCGCTGTCTTCTATCTTCAGGATCGCAAGGCAGACCTGGACGGCGAGATCAAGCGCGCGCTTGCCATCAACCCGCACGCGGGCCAGTTGTACGACACGCTCGCACACTTCGCGGTGAACAACCGCAGGTACACGGAAGCGGTCGACTTCGGCCGCCGCGCGCTCGAGCTGGCTCCGAAACTCTGGAGCACCCGCACCGAGCTGGGCATCCAGTTGCTTCGGGTTGGGCGTATTGCCGAAGGACGGGCCGAGCTTGAACGGGCGTTCGCGGGCGATCCGTTCAATTTCTGGGCAAAGAACACGCTCGACCTGCTCGACTCCATGCGCGACTATCAGGACACGATTCGCGGGCCGTTTCTGGTCAAGAGCGCGCCCAAAGAGACCGGCGCGTTTTCGGTCTACGCCGCCGATCTCCTGGAAGAGGCGCATAAGAAGCTCACCGCCAAATATCGCTTCACTCCTCGTGGGCCGATCTCGGTCGAGGTCTTCCCCAACCACGAAGACTTCGCGGTGCGGTCGTTAGGTTTGCCGGGGCTCGGGGCGCTGGGAGTCTGCTTCGGCCAGGTGATTGCGATGGACAGCCCCTCGGCGCGGCCGCTGGGCCAGTTCAATTGGGGCTCGACTCTGTGGCACGAGTTCACTCACGTGATCACTCTGCAGATCACGGATCATCGGATCCCGCGCTGGTTCTCGGAGGGCCTGTCCGTGTACGAGGAGCGGCGCGCGCGGCCGGGTTGGGGCGACAACTGGTCGGTAGAGAACGTGAAGGCGTTTTCAGAGGGCCGCTTCGTCAAGATCGAGGACCTGGACGGAGCCTTTACCCGCCCCCGCTCGCCTGATGGAGTAACGCTGGCTTACTTTCAGGCTTCGCAGGTCTGTGAGTTTGTGGAAGAGAAAGCCGGCTTCGATGCGATTCTGAAGATGCTGGCTTTATATAAGGATGGCGGAAAGACGCAGGAGGTGCTGCAGAAGGCGCTATCGATGAGCCCGGCCGATTTTGACCGAGCGTTTACGGACTACCTGAAGTCAAAGACGGCGACTTGGGTCGAAGCGCTGGGCCATGGACCTGTAGCTGTGCGCGGAGCTCAGCCGCCTTCGAAAGAGGCTCTCACCGCCATTCTCAAGGCGAGGCCGAATGATTACTTCGCGCATCTCAGGTTGGGAACTATCTATAAGACTGAGGGCGACAGCGCCCATGCGATTGAAGAGTTGCGGCGCGCATCTGAGGTATTCCCGTTCTATGGCGGGGAAGGGAATCCCTACGGGCAACTCGCGGAGATCTATGAATCACGGGGCGAGAAGCGAGAAGCGATTGCGGCGCTCGAGTCACTGATCAAGTTCAACGAAACGGATAACGAAGCTCTCAAGAAGTTGGCCAGGTTGCGAAGCGAGACGGGCGACCGGAAAGGGGCGCTGGAGGCGCTGGCCACCAGTTTTTACATCTATCCCTTCGACGCCGACTTGCATAAGCAGGCGGGCGCTGTTTATCTTGAAGAAGGTAGGCCAACCGAAGCGGTGCGCGAATTCGGAGTGGTTGTGTCGCTCAATCCCCCCGACGCAGCCGGAGCGCACTACGACCTGGCGAGATCGCTCGAAGCATCAGGCAATCGCGCAGAAGCCAAGCGAGAGGTACTTCGGTCGCTGGAGATGGCCCCGGGATTCGAGAAGGCGCAGGAGTTGTTGCTGAGACTGAGAGGCGGCCCCAAACCGTAAGAACGTTTCGAGTTTCGAGTTTCGCGTTTCGCGTTCTCTCCTTTGAATTTGTGGTCCTTCTGAGAACGCAGAACTCGAAACGCGGAACGCGGAACGCGAAACGATCTTTATGCAGAGAGTCTTCTTGATACTCATTCTGATTTGCATTCTGGCTGCCCCGGCGAGTCTGTCGCTGGCATCGGACTCGCACGCCTCAACCTCGACCAACAATGGCACGCTCTATAACAATGATCCGCGTTTCGGTGAGAGCAAGGATGTATCCGACAAGTTTACATTTGTGCGGATAATGCATGGGCAGGTCTATCCTGGCCAGTACCTGGGCGACCACGGCATACCGTGGTCGCACGACTACCCGGAGGCCGGGCAACACTTTTCGAAGATTCTCTCCGAGCTCTCGAAACTCCCGATCAATATAGACATGGTTGAGTACCTTTTTAGCTTCAGAGATCCCAATCTGTTCAAATACCCGTTTGCGTATCTGTGTGAGGTTGGCGACATGACGTTGTCGGATGATGAGATCGCGGGGATGAAAGAGTACCTGTCACGCGGCGGATTCCTCCTGATCGACGACTTTCGTGGAGGGTGGGATTTCAGCAACCTCGCATCTCACCTCAAGCGCGCGTTCCCCGAGTCCGACATGAAGCAACTCGACGTCTCCCATCCGATATTCAACTGCTTCTTCTCTATCAAGTCGCTCGATGTACACGCGCCATATGGGAGGCTGAGGCCAGAGTTCTGGGGTCTGGAAGACAAGGGCGGGCGGCTGATGGCGATCATAAACTACAACAACGATGTTAGCGATTACTGGCAGTGGTCGAATGATCCCTTCCAACCGATCGACGATACGAACACGGCTTACAAGTTCGGCGTCAACTATGTCTTCTATGCGCTGACGCACTGAAAGAACGTTTCGCGTTTTACGTTTTACGTTTGACGTTCTCTACATCAAGGTCGTGATGCTGCCTTCGTAAAACGCAAAACGTAAAACGTAAAACGTAAAACGTGAAACGTTTTTCCCCGAGGAGTGATGAATGGCACTAGAGAAAGCCGAGATATCCCGAGACGAAGACCAGTTATTGGAGAAGCTCATCGCTGCGCGCCAACAGATACTCAGCGAAGTGCGCAAGGTGATCATCGCGCAGGACGAAGTGGTCGATCAGGTTTTGATCTCGCTTTTCGTCGGCGGCCATTCGCTTGTTACAGGCGTACCCGGATTGGCGAAGACTCTGTTGATTCACACCGTGGCCAATGTGCTGGAGCTGGGATTCAAGCGCATTCAATTCACTCCCGACCTGATGCCGTCGGACATCACCGGCACCGAAATCATCGAGGAGGACCGCTCGACGGGCCACCGCAAACTCGAATTCATGAAGGGGCCGTTGTTCGCCAACATCATTCTCGCAGACGAAATCAACCGCACACCGCCCAAGACTCAGGCAGCGTTGCTTGAGGCCATGCAGGAAGGCAACGTCACAGTTCAAGGCAGGACTTATCAGTTGCCCAAACCCTTTTACGTCCTTGCGACGCAGAATCCCATCGAGATGGAAGGGACGTATCCGCTGCCCGAAGCTCAGCTCGATCGTTTCATGTTCAACATTCAGATCGGCTACCTGAGCGAGGACGACGAAGTTGCCGTCGTAAACCAGACCACTTCGGTTCAGGATTTCAGCTTCGAGCGAAATGTTACGGGCGCGGACATCCTTTCTTTTCAAAGGCTGGTTCGCCGGGTGCCAGTCGCCGAACCGGTTACCCGCTATGCAGTGAAGCTTGTGGGTGCCAGCCGTCCGACCAGCAGCACGTCGCCGGACTTCATTCGCAAGTGGGTGAACTGGGGGGCGTCGCTGAGAGCATCGCAATTCCTGATCCTCGGCGGGAAGGCGCGAGCGGTGATGATGGGGCGCTACAACGTGTCGGTAGAGGATGTGCGGGCGCTTGCTTATCCGATCTTGAGACACCGCATACTGCTCAACTTTCACGCTGAGAGCGAAAGGGTGAAGCCGGATGATGTCATCAGGCGATTGATTGAAGTGGTGCCCGAACCGAAGTCTGGGCTTTAGAGAAGAGAGAGTTATGCACAGCATTTACGGGCCTTGTCCTGATCGGTTTTTCGTGATCAAGGACGTTCACACGAACAGAGTTGACTGGAGTTTTGGTGAACGTCATTGGCAGGATGCGTTCAGGCTTAGCTTTGAGCGTGATTGCGCTTGAACATGAATGAAACAAGTGGTGTCCAACAAGTCGGGACGCGATTCCTGTCGCCCGAAGTCCTGGCGCGCATAGGCTCGCTGGAGCTCATCGCGCGCTCGGTCGTCGAGGGCTTCATCGCGGGGCTGCATCGCTCGCCGCACCTCGGCTTCTCGACCGACTTCGCCGAGCA
>DASYSA010000488.1:0-9135 GCA_036003885.1 Blastocatellia bacterium
TCAGCACTCAGCACTCAGCACTCAGCACTCAGCACTCAGCACTCAGCACTCAGCACTCAGCACTCAGCACTCAGCACTCGCACTCAGCACTCAGCACTCAGCACTCAGCACTCAGCACTCAGCACTCAGCACTCATTCTGAGGTCGATAACGCCTCAGCCGATTTCACTTGAGGCGTACCCTCATAGCTTGAGAGGCTCTTTCCCCAGAAAGCTGCAAAGGCCACCGCCAACAGGCATCCGAGTCCGCCCGTCACAACCGAAAGAGTCGCCCCGAGCAGTGCAGCGACGGCGCCCGCCTCGAATTCGCCGAGCTGCGGCCCACCCATGAAGAAGATCATGTTTACTGATGTCATTCGCCCACGAAGATAGTTGGGAGTCACCATCTGGCGGATCGTCTGTCGCAACACCGTGCTGACAGTGTCCGACGCCCCTACAATCGCCAGCATCAAGAGTGAGAGCCAGAACCAACGTGACAGGCCAAACACAACAGTGGCTGCTCCGAAGACCGCTACAGAGACAAGTACAATCTTGCCTTGCTTCCGCGGCGCTCCGAACCTCGCCATCAGGAGTCCTGTAATCACGGATCCTGTTCCGGGCGCCGCCGCCAGCCATCCGAATCCACCCGCTCCAACCTTCAGAATCTCTTCCGCGAATATGGGCAAAAGAGCGGTCGCCGATGCGAAGAATGTCGCAATGAAGTCGAGCGTCATCGTCTGCACGATTATCGGCGTACGCCAGACGAAACGCAGTCCTTCTCGAAGCGCGGCGAAGCTTATTTCCGCCACCTCTCCTTCTGTCTCGACGCGTCTGCCACCGCGCATCATCAGCAACGCGATAATCACAGCCACGAAGGAAGCGGCATTCACACCATAGATAAGCGCCGGTCCCCGAACCTTCAGAAGCTGTCCGGCGAGCGCCGGACCAACTACTATCGCAGAATTGAATACCACTAATCCCAGGCTCACGGCGCCAGGGAAGTCCTGCGCCGGTACAAGCGTTGGCAGCAGCGCCTGCCTCGCTGGATTATCGAATGCGACGGCGGCCGAGGCGATGGCAGTTAGCAGGTAAATCGCCCACAGGCTGTCTCGCCCGAGCGCGGTCAAGACTGCGAGCAAGACCGCGCTGATAAACATCACGCCCTGCGACGCCAACATCAGTCGTTTTCGATCCAGGACGTCCGCGATAACTCCCCCGGCAAGCGAGCAGAACACTATCGGCAAGACCCGCACCAGTCCGACTCCACCCAGCGCCAACGGAGATCTGGTCAGCATGAAGACGTGCCAGTTGATTGCGGCGAGCTGCATCTGAGAGCCCGTGACGGAAATGAGCTGGCCTATCCAGAGGAGGCGAAAATCCCGATGGCGCAGCGCGGTGAACGAAGAGCGCCGCGCTGTCTCAATTCTCTCTTTGGATTCGGGAGGAGCAGGGGTGCCTGGCGACATAGGCTATGAGATTGCCCTACAACGTCGCGGTTTTCAAACTGAACGGGAGGGGAATTTCGAATTGCGAATTGCGAATTTCGAATTTGCGGTTTTCATTTCGCAATTCGAAATTCGCAATTCGAAATTCCCATCCGATCCCCCTAAGGATTCGTCTTCTCCTTCCGGCTGTGCTTTTCGAACCATGCCAGCAGATAAAGCTGCTGTAGCAACTGGTGCGACGGCCGGCGCCAGCCGTGGTACTCATCGGGCATCCGTACCAGCAGTGTATCCTTCTTCAGCATCTTCAAGGCGCGATAGAACTCCTCGCTCTGCCTGATCGGCGTGCGGAGGTCGGCTTCACCCGTCATCACCATCGTCGGTGTCTTCACGTTTGCGACGTAGTGAAGGGGCGAGCGTACCGCGTACTCCATCGGGTCTTCCCATGGATACTTCTGGAACTGGTAGTACCAGCTCTGTCCGTCGGTAGTCCCCACGAACGAATGCCAGTTGATCACCGGTCGCATTGATACGGCCGCAGCAAAACGTTCCGTGTGTCCGACTATCCACGCCGTGAGCACGCCTCCTCCGCTACCGCCGCACACGAAGAGGTTCTTGTCATCGATCCAGCCTTTGGCTAACGCCGCATCAACGCCTGCCATCAGATCGTCATAATCCTTGCCCGGATACGAATACTGGATCCCGTTCACGAAGTCCTGACCGTAGCCGGTCGAGCCGCGCGGGTTCAGAAACAGCACCCCGTAGCCATTGGCTGAGAAGTTCTGAAAAGACCAGCTGAAGGCCACCGAATACATCGACCACGGACCGCCGTGAATCCACAACACCATCGGGTACTTCTTCGCGGGATCAAAGTCGGCTGGTTTGATCAACCAGCCCTGGACCTTCAAGCCATCCTTCGACTTGAACCACAGCTCCTCGGCGTCTCCGAGCCTCGCGCCTGCTACAACATCCTGATTAACGTCTACAAGCTCCTTCACGTTTGCCGCGCTACGAACGTTGAATGTCACAAGCTCGCCAGGGTCTTTGAAGTTCGTTCTGACTGCGGCGACCTGCCCGTTGTTTGCAATGGAATAGCCTGCAAGGACGTGGGCACCGTCGGTCACCTTTTTGACTTTGCCGTCAACCCCGGCGAAGTAAATGTGCGAGGACCCCTGCTCTTCCATGTCGTAATAGACGCCCGAGCCGTCCGCGGACCACCGAACGCCGCGTGGTGAACTCGGAAGGCTGCCGACCCAAAGCTTCTTGTTGCGGCCCGCATTGTCCATAAGGTAGAGACTCGCCACGTGGTTCGTATAGCCCTTCTCGTCGTAGCCGATGTAGGCGATCCAGTGGCCATCAGGCGAAACCTGCGGATTGCCGTCCGGACCTTTGCGGTCGGTCAGGGACTTGATCTCCAGGGTTTTCATATCGACCGCGTAGATCTCGCTGTCGCCGCGCAGATATTCGGCATCCGGTTTTCGAATCGAAGAGATGTAGATCGTCTGCCCGTCGGCCGACCACTCGGGCGCGTTGTGATTGTATTTGCCCGAGGTAATCTGCCGGGGCGTGCCGCCCAGGGCGGAGTCGATCGAGTAGACCTGTGTGTAGCCCATCGGCAACGGCCCTCTTCCGTCTGCTGCCCATGCCAGGCGATTCACCAGCACGGCGGGCCGGGCCCACTGCGCTCCCCGCGGACGCTCAGGCAGCTTCACCGCGAGTATCGGATCGTTGTCGGGCTCGAAAGCGGTGAATGCTATCTGCTTCCCGTCGGGCGACCAGTTGATGCCCGAAGGCGCTTGCTCGAGATGAGTGAGCTGGGCCACTTCGCGAGTGTCGACCCACAGCACGTGTAACTGGTTTGTCCCATCGCGGTCCGAAAGAAACGCGATTCGCTTGCCGTCTGGGGACCATACCGGCCCACTGTCGCGCCAGTTCCCGCTGGTCAACTCGCGTACCCGAGCACCGTCGACGTCTACGATCCAGATGTTGCTCTGGTACTCGTCCTTTACTTTGTCGACCCAGGTGCGAGTAAAGACGATCAGCTTGCCATCGGGAGAGATTGACGGGTTGCTGACGCTCTCCATGTTCATGAAGGTCTCTTTGTCGAGCGTGCCCTTCCTGGATTGAGCCAGGGCACCGATGCAGAGCGAAACGACAAGGATTCCGGCAAGGGTGGAGCGAAGAAGCTTTGTAATCATGATGGTACCTCCAGCGAGACCCCTCCGGCGGAGCTGAGATGGGGTCGGTCTGTCAGGTGATGGTCGGTTCTGTGCCTCCACTGCGGCGCGCCGAAAAAATACTGGGTGGAGGTGGGAGAGTCAAGGGACGGAACGCGTTTCGCGTTTCGCGTTTTACGTTTCGCGTTTGCAAAGGCCTCGTGATTCCGAGTACCAGATCTGGAACGGCACGTAAAACGTAAAACGCGAAACGACAAACGACGCGAACCCGTATAAACTGCTCTACTCTGAACATGGACATGCTAGGAACGCAAAACGTAAAACGTAAAACGGAAAACTATAGAGAAGGGGGAACCCATGTCCGATTTTGCCATCGAGTTACTGCGCGATCTCGTCGCAATCGACTCCGTCAATCCATCGCTTGTCCCAGGAGGTGCTGGCGAAAATGAAATCGCAAGCGCTCTGGCAGCCGAAATGCGTAGCATCGGCCTGGATGTTGAGATCTCCGATGCCGCACCGGGCCGCCCAAATGTAGTTGGTGTGCTGGAAGGTCGCGGGCCCGGCCGCTCACTCATGCTCTGCGGGCATATGGACACCGTAGGAACCATCGGAATGGATGCCCCATTCGATCCGGTACAACGGGACGGCCGTCTGTACGGCCGCGGGGCGCAGGACATGAAAGGCGGACTGGCGTCGATGCTCGGAGCGGCGCGCGCGCTCACAATCTCGGGCGGTCTGGTAGCCGGCCGGCTCATTCTGGCTGCCGTGGCCGATGAGGAATACGCGAGTCTGGGCGCCGAAGCTCTGGTAGGCCGTTGGAAGGCGGATGGGGCCGTGGTCACGGAGCCAACGGATATGATCGTCGCCATCGGCCACAAGGGCTTTTCCTGGGTCGAGGTCGCGACCGAAGGGCGGGCCGCGCACGGCAGCCGAGCGAAAGACGGACGCGACGCGATTCTCAGAATGGGTCGAGTGCTCTCTCGTCTGGAGCTGCTCGACCGCGAGCTGCAAGCGCGACCTCCACACCCGGTGCTCGGAACCGGGTCGCTGCACGCATCCTTGATTAGCGGCGGCCGGGAACTGAGCACCTATCCTGACCATTGCGCACTGCAACTGGAACGTCGAACTGTCAGCGGTGAATCAGACGAAACCGCGTTGAACGAAGTGGAACAGATTCTGGAAGCCCTGAAGAGGGAAGACCCTGAGTTTGAAGCTAAGGCCAGGCTCCTGTTTGGGCGGCCTCCGTACGAGATCCCATCTGAACACGAGCTGCCTTGCGCGCTCGAAGCCACTGTGGCTCGTGCGGGGCGTGCCACCAAACTCACGGGAATGACCTTCTGGACGGATGCAGCGATTCTGGGCAACGCAGGCATTCCGTCGGTGGTCTTCGGACCCGGGGGTGCCGGTCTTCACGGAATAGAAGAGTATGTGCTTGTGGACGAGGTGCTCGCCTGCCGCGATGCGCTCGCCGATCTCGCTCGCACGTTTTGTGTCTGAAGATTCCGACTGCGATATTCTAAACATAGGAGACCTAATCGATGGTTAGCCGGAAAAAGCGGACAGACGAAATAGTCAGTGTGTATCCGTGGCGCGCGTTCGAGCCGGGGACTTTGAGTCTCTCCTTCTCGATGCGCAGACTGGGCGAAGCCGTGTTCCGGCTAGTCTGTAACAGGTACCCGCGTTCCCGCATTATCTGCCGCCTGGCAGCCCTATCGCTCTTGATGAGCGTAACGGTCGCCGCGCCGCAGGAGAACAAGAATATGCCGGCATCTTTCTCCCGTGAGACGTTGGCCGAGTTGCAGAAAATACAACGGGCTGCTCTCGAGAGTGATTACGCCTATCGCCAGCTCTCGCATCTTTCGAATAACATTGGCCCGCGACTGAGCGGGTCTCCACAAGCCCAGAAAGCCGTCGAGTACATAGCCGATCAAATGAAGCGGCTTGGCGCGGACGTTCAATTCGAAAAGCTCATGGTACCGCATTGGGTGCGCGGCGAAGAGACGGCGGCCCTGGTTGAGTATCCAGGGCAGGCCCCGAACACTCCACAGAAGGTCGTGCTGACCGCGCTCGGTTCCAGCGTGGCAACCCCATCCGAAGGGATCACTGCTGAAGTGGTTGTCGTTAACAGCTTCGATGAACTCGCCGCCCTCGGACGGGAAAAGATCGCGGGTAAGATCGTTCTGTTCAATGCCCGCTTCGACAAGCAGATGGCCGCGCAGGGCTTCGCAATGGAAGCGTACGGGCAGGCTGTGGTCTATCGGGCATTCGGTCCGAGCGGGGCGGCACGTCTCGGAGCGATCGCCGCCCTTATTCGTTCGGTGGGTGGCGCCGACTACCGCTTGCCCCACACGGGCGGGCTGCATTACGCCGAAGATGCGCCCAAAATCCCAGGCGCGGCGGTCACATCGGAGGATGCCGATTTAATCGCGCGCCTCACCTCCGAGGGCAAGGTGCGTATGCGCGTCACGCTCACTCCGCAGACGCTACCGGATGCCCCCAGCTACAACGTCATTGCAGATTTCAAAGGCACAGAGCACCCCGAGCAGTTGATCATCGTCTCCGGCCATCTCGATTCGTGGGATCTCGGCACCGGCGCAATCGATGACGGCGCAGGTGTCGTTATCGCGATGCAGGCCATTCAACTGCTCAAACAGCTCGGGCTGCGGCCGAAGCGCACTATTCGAATGATTGCCTGGATGAATGAAGAGAACGGCGTAGTCGGGGCCCGCACCTATGCCGTGGAGCACGCTTCGGACATGGCAAATCACTTTGCCGCCATCGAGAGCGACCACGGAGCGGGGCATCCGTTAGGGTTTGTCGCGACGGGAGAGGCCGGGATTCTTCCGATGTTGGCTCAGGTATCTACAATCCTGGAGCCTTCAGGGGCTACGCTCATGAAGCTTGGAGAATGCGAGCAAACCGACATAGCGCCGCTTTCAGCCGCGGGAGTTCCGGCTTTCGGGCTCTGGCAGGACGGGCGCACCTACTTCAACTATCATCACACGGCGGCTGACACCTTCGATAAGGTGGAACCTCGTGCTCTTGCCGAAAACGCCGCTGCAATGGCCGTACTGGCATATGCGCTGGCGAACCTGCAGCAGGCTCTGCCCCGTGAACTCCCCAGGAAATCGGCGGGCCGATGAGCCAAATGCGGATTTCGGATTGCGGAGTCCAGTCTTCAATCCGCAATCCGAAATCCGCAATCGTCAGGGCTCTTCCTGAAACAAAGCAGCGAAACGAGCGTTCACTGCCATGAGTCATTGGTGATTTGCGGCATTTTCATCGTCGAGCCTCAAGGAAATCAACCTTATGCGACCATTTTGGATTTTACACTCTGGGATTGCAGATAGGAATCAGGGACTCGCAATCCAAAATCCAAAATCCAAAATCCAAAATCGGTTCATCCCGCTCCTCGTCATCCTGGTCGGCGCTGCCACGGCGGCTCTGCATGAGACTGTCCCCGCCGTGCAACGCCCGGCCGAACCCGCTGCTGTTGTGATTCCCTTCGAACTGGTTACCCGGCATATCTTGATAAAGGTGAGAATCAACAATTCAGATCCGCTCTGGTTCATATTCGATACCGGCGACAAAGTCGCTATCATTGATCTGGAGCGGGCTAAGTCGCTCGGCTTGAATCTGCAAGGGGAGGTCAATGTCGGAGGTGCGGGACCGGGAACCTTACGGGGCTCCCACGTTCGAGATGCTTTCCTTAGCGTGGTCGGCCTCGAGGGAAACAGGCAGCCCGTCGTAATGGCTGTCCCCTTGCAGTCCATGCAATCGAAGTTTGGCCACGACATAGATGGCATCATTGGCGGTGATTTCATCAAACAGTTTGTGGTGGAGGTTGATTATCCGGCTCGCGTGCTGCGGCTGCATGACAAGGACAAATTTGCGTATTCTGGCTCAGGCGAAATCATCCCGATCAATCTGAACTCCGGCGGGCACCCCTTCATTTCTGCAGAGGTCACGGTGACTGGACGACCGGCAATGAAGGGAAAGTTCCTGATCGATCTTGGATCGGGAGCCTCACTTGCACTTCATAGTCCATTCGTGGAACAACAGGGCCTTCTGCAGACGACACAGAAGACGATAAAGTCTCTTGGAGGAGGCGGTGCCGGCGGGCGAGTCGCGGGACGCACCGGCCGTATCGTCGAATTGAGGATCGGTAAATTCCAGATCGAAAACCCGCTCACACTGTTTTCCCAGGACAAGGCGGGGGCCTTCGCCAGTTCGGAATCGCAGGGCAACATAGGTCAGCAGATACTATCCAAGTTCACAGTCCTGCTCGACTATGGCCGGGACCGGATTATCCTCGAGCCGAATGCCAGCTTTAAAGATCCGATCGTTCCAGCCTTAAGCGGCTTGAGGCTCGTCGCCGAGGGAGCGGACTACAAGACGTTCCGCGTCGAGGAGTTGATCGAAGATTCACCAGCCACTGAAGCGGGGATTCAAAAGGACGACATAATCCTGATGGTCGACCAACTTCCAACTTCCGGGACGACCCTCTCGACGCTGATCGAGGCATTGAACAGGCCCGTTCCGCACAAACTCTCTGTGAGCCGGGCCGGAAAGACTCTGCAACTTACCCTGACGCCCAGAAGACTAATCTGAGGTTGTGCCACTCTCCGACATTCTCTCAAGTCTCACTGTTCACCAGATCCGTCACAAACCGTCGAACGTTTTCTAGAGCAGCGCCAGACCCGATTTTGCTGTAATATCAAATTCAACGTGACGGAAGCAAACCAGGAGATCGCGAAGAGATCACGCCGCCTGTTGTGGGTGACGTTGCTGGTGATAATCGTCATACTCGGGTTAGCGATTGCGGTCAGGCAGCGTATCTCGCAAACCTCCGGCTTTCTCGGACAATTTAACAAGACGACTGTTAGCCAGGCGGTAGTCGTTGAGAAAGTCGAGGCAGTGGCGAAGCTTGTGTCGAGTGAATCGACCATGCGCGACGTCGTGATCTACGAGAATAGCTGGTATGGCTCAACGAAGCGCTCGCTGGTCGTAGTAACAGGCAAGATTCTCGCGGGCATCAACCTCGAAGGGGGCGCCGACGTGAATATCGATGATAAATCCCGGCGTATCACAATCACCTTGCCCCAGGCCACAATTCTTGCGATTGAGATCACGGAATTAAAGACCTATGACGAGCAGCGCGGCCTTTGGAACTCCTTTGAGCCAGGCGATCGCGATAAGATTTTTCAGCTTGCGCGCGAGCAACTCGAGAACAGCAGTAAGGAGTTGAAAATGACGGAGCACGCAAATCAGAGTGCGAAGCGATTCCTGGAGACGATGTTCGACACGGATGGCTACACAGCCGAAGTCGTATTCCGCCCTTCTCCATAGCTTGCCCACCCGCCGGGATAGCGGTGCTGGAGGACCACGAAAAACTGAAACCAACGGATTACTGATGAAAAAGATAGCCCCTGCAGCAGCCGGACTCGCCTTCGTCCTGTTCTCGAATGTCGTCGGTTGCCGCACTTCTTCGCAACCGCCTCCAGCGGACACATCAACCACCCCGCCCGCGGCAGAGTGG
>DASYSA010000489.1:0-5809 GCA_036003885.1 Blastocatellia bacterium
CGGGCGGACGACTCTGTTGTGGCAAGCTCGCCGATGCCCGACCCGTCCGCTTTCGAGAACGGCGCCGGCCCGTCAAATATCCTCCGCCCATCCGCCGCGATCGTGCCGGTGAAGCTAGGGCCATTGCGATTCACGAAACGAGTCAGATGCACTGAGTTCGCATAGTTGAATGCGAAAGAGAGCGAAAGATTCCTTGCGATCTCTTGTTCAACCGAAGCTCCCCACTGAAGCGTCCGCGGGTTCTGGAAATCCCCCGCGAACACTCGCACGCCCGGATTAAATGGAGCGAACTGAGCGGTGTTCGCGAAGATCCCCAGGTTCGCCGGCGGCGTCGGTAGAAACGACAAGCCGCAACAGGTGAAGATGTTGAACGCGATCGCCCCATCGGTATTGCGCGGACCTGCGAGCTCCAGCCCTGGAATCCGCGCGTAGTAGATTCCCCCATTCAAGCGCACGACCGTCTTGCCATTGTTCCGCGGGTCCCAGGCAACACCTACTCGAGGCTGCCATCCTTTCTTCTCGGACGGAATCGAGCCGTCGGACGGAAAGCCGGGCTTTCCGATAAACTGTGCGTAGGGCCGCTGGTCGAGCGGGGTGATCGGCTGATCCTCGATCTGCGCGGAATAACGAAGCCCGTAGCTTATCGAGATGTTCTGACGCGGCTGCCACTTGTCCTGAACGTAGAACTCCGGCTCCTTCTGGGTGAATGCCTGTGTGCCCGCTTCTTCCACGGTCCGCCCGCCAAGCGGGGCAAACTGCAGGTAAAGCAGCAGTCCGCCAAAATTGCTCGGGCTCCTCAAATAGTCCTGAAAAGCCTCGACCGATGCGAAGATATATCGCCCGCGTCCGAATCCCACGAAGGTCTGAAAGGTATGCGTTCGATTGAAGTCGAAGCCCATTTTGATCGAATGCGTTCCTCGGATGACGGACAGGTTATCGGTGAACTGGTATCGTGTGTCGACCTCCGGAACTGGCAGGAAGAAGGGTCGGCCGAACCGGAATGCCGTGTCCTGGCCGGTCTCAGGATCGGTACCCGCGATCGCGACGTCGGGAATGTCGGGGCCGTCGTAGAATCGAGGCCGGGCTTCGCGAGCGTACTGGAACCTGAACTCGTTGAGCAAGCGAGGCGTTATGGTCGTCACCAACTGAGTGATGAACGCATGAGAGTTGTCAGTCTCGCGCCCGTTTGCGCTACGGCCCCAGGTAGGAACGTCGAAGGTGCCATTCTCCTGAACTGCGCGGCTGTAGTTGTGGCGAAGCGTGAGCAGGTTATTTGGATTGAGATTCCAATCGACTTTGCCAAGCAGGGCATTGGCTCCGTTCGTTCGCTCGATGATCCCCTGTTCGTCCGGACTGTTGAATCTGGTGGCGAAGATGCTGACCAGCCGGGGATCGATGCGATTTGGTTTCCTGCTCTTGCCCTTGTTCTGGTCGTAGGCGACAAAGAAGAACGCCTTGTCCTTCCTGATAGGCCCTCCGAGGCTTCCGCCGAACTGATACTGTCTGAAGTCATCGGTCGGGAGTCTGGCCGCAACAGCATCGGGGTTCTCTGAGGTTATAGACTGGTCGCGGAGAAAGCCGAATCCCGAGCCGTGCAGTATGTTTGTTCCGGACTTAGTGACTACGTTGACGAAGCCTCCGCTCGAGCGGCCGAATTCAGCCGAGCCGCCATCTGCCACGACCTGAAACTCTTTGACGGCTTCGAGCGATATAGTGAATTGAGGCCGCTGCCCGCCGCGCTGCTCGCCGAAGAAGGGGTTATTCGCGTCGGCGCCGTCCACCGAGATATTGTTCTGAATCCCTTTCTGACCGTTGATGGTAATCTCGGCGCCGTCCGGACCTTGCACGATTGAGACGGTAGGCGCAAGCTTGATGAACCCGACGAAGTCTCGGCCGTTGATCGGAAGGTTCTCGACCGAGCGCTTGTCAACGAGGGTCGATTGTTCAGCCCGGCCCGTCTCCACAACCGGCGCCTCGGCACTTACTGTGATCACTTCGGTAGATCCCGCGGGCTGGAGCGTCAGTGGGAGATTGACTGTCTGGCCGACCGCAAGCTCGATGTTCTCACGCACCAACCTGGTGAAGCCCGGTTTCTGAACTTCAACAGTGTAGGCGCCGAGCGGCAGTAGCAGCGCTCGGTATCGGCCGTTATCATCGGTGCGGCTCGAACGTTCGAGCCCCGTGTCTCGGTGTTTGACGGTCACCACTGCGTCGACGATGACGGCGCCGTTCTGATCGTGAACTATCCCTTCGATTACGCCCGTAGTGGCTTGCGACTGCGCGTGCGCCGGAACTGAGAATGCAACCAGCGCAAAAAGAAATACGGACACGAGACCGCGAATGGTGTGAAAATGGCGTGGTGTTCTGTTCACTATTGGTTCCTCCTTGCTCGCAATGAAGAACGAGGCGTCGGTTAGTGCTCAAAGGTTCCAGAGGACGGCGGCTTCCGGTCAATCAAACTAACGGTCGAAGCTCAGCAGCCTTTATAGACCGAGGCGGTCGTGACGTGCAAGTATCGGTTGATGTGCATCTGAACCTGACAGGCTCGTTGGCAGCGAGAGTCCTCGGATCGGGCCAGACTGGCGATCGAGCGACGCGCTTGAGGTTGGCGGACTCTACCTTGAGCCGAGGTGCCCTCTGCTAGCCGGCGGCGACTATCCGAGCCACAATCTCGTAGCTCGCCTCGAGTGCCTGGTCCAGCTTTTCCGGCTGGGACCCGCCACCCGTTGCCATGTCGGCGCGGCCGCCGCCTTTGCCGCCTATGATTGCTGAGACCTCGCGAATGATCTGGCCTGCATTCAGCCTCTTAGTGAGATCATCAGTCACTCGTGCGACCAGGGATGCCTTGCCATCAGAAACCTGACCGAGCACGACAACGCCGGACTTCAGCTTTTGCGCCAGGGTGTCCGCTAACTGGCGCATGCTGTTAGGGTCGAGGTCGGTCACTCGCTCGGCCAGCACGCGAAGCCCTCCGATCTCTCGAGCGTTCTCGGTTGCCGACGCCGCGCCCGCATGCGCTATCTTTAGCTTCAGTTGTTCGATCTCTCGCTCGTACCTCCGCACGTGTTCGACCAGTTTCTCGACTTGCGCCGGGAGGTCCTGCGGTTTTGCGCGCAGCGTGTCACTCAACTGTTTGATGATCTGTTCGTCTTCCTGCAACAGCGCGATCGTTCCATCGGCTGTTCTTGCCTCCAGCCGGCGCACACCGGCCGCGATTGAAGAGTCGCTGATGATCTTTAGCGGGCCTATGTCGCCGGTAGCGCGGACATGCGTGCCGCCGCACAACTCGGTTGAAAAACCGGGCACACTCACCACGCGAACGTCCGAAGCGTACTTCTCGCCGAACAGAGCCATCGCACCTGATTTGAGAGCTTCTTCGAGCGGCCTGATCTCCGTTTCGACATCGCGATTTTTGAGCACCTCAACGTTGACCAGGCGTTCGATCTCAACGATCTCGTCTTCCGTAAGAGGCGCGTAATGAGTGAAGTCAAACCGCAAGCGGTCAGGCGCAACAAGAGAACCAGCCTGCTTAACATGAGGCCCCAACACTTCGCGGAGCGCAGCGTGCAGCAGATGAGTGCCGGTGTGGTTGGCCCTTATCTTTCGGCGGCGCTCGGCATCAACTCGCGCTCTAATCAGGTCGCCGACGCGGAGCTCGCCGCGGTCGACCCTGATCTTATGCAGGTAGTAATCGGTGATCGGCGCATAGACATCCTCTACTGTTGCAAGAGAGGTCTCGCCTTCAAATAAGCCGCTGTCGCCGATTTGACCTCCTGCTTCAGCGTAGAAGGGTGTACGGTCGAGAATGACTTCGGCGCTCTCGCCCGCTGCCAGGCTTTGGCGCTCTTCGTCGCCAACGATTATGGCGAGCACCCTTGCGTCCGCGGTCTCGGTCTCTTCGTATCCGCGAAACTCAGTTCGGGCCAGCCGCTCGGTCACGCGAGTGTAGATTTCGCGTTCGCGCCGAGAGACCGCTGCCATCGAAGGAGCGGTCTGTTGCTGAAGCTCACGAAGCGCCGCGTCGAACTCCTCGTTGAACTCTTCCTCACTGATCTCAACGCCGTGTTGACCAAGCACGACGCGGATCAGATCTCGAGGAACGCCATAGGTATCATAGGTCCTGGCAAGATCAAGCATCGGCGGCGGCTCGGGTTTGTGGGTATCGAACAGCTCGGCAAGTCTCGGCTCGCCGATGGTCAGAATCCGATTGAAGCGCTGCTCCTCTCCTCTTACCGTCTGCTCGATTGCCGGCCGCGCCGCAACCAGCTCAGGGAATGGCCCGGCCATCAACTCAATAACAAACTCGGTGACTCTGTGAAAGAACGGGGGCTTCAGTCCGAGACCCGTCACCCCGTGATAGATCGCTCGTCGCATAATCTTGCGCAACACGTAGTTTCTTCCCACGTTGCCGGGCGAGATGCCATCGGCAATCGAGAACGCGGTCGCGCGAGCGTGATCCGCAATCACTCGCATAGACATGCCCGCCGGCGAATCATAGATGTACTCTTTGCCGGCGAGTGTCGCAATGAAATCGATGATCGGCCTGATAAGATCGGTGTCGTAGTTCGACTTCACGCCTTGAAGCACAGCCGTGACTCGCTCGAGCCCCGCGCCGGTATCGACAGACGGAGCGGGAAGCGGCTTCAACTCATATCGGCCAGGACCGATCTCAACGCGGTTGTATTGCATGAAGACCAGGTTCCAGATCTCGACGGTGGTGTCACCCGGGCCGTTGACATGCTCGGCGCGATTGAAGTTCGGATCTTCGGGGTGTTCGCCGGTGTAGTAGCTGATCTCGGTGTTCGGCCCGCAGGGCCCGGTTTCGGCCATCTGCCAGAAGTTGTCCTTGCGGCCGAATCGCAATACGCGCTCGGGAGGCGCGCCGACGTGTTGCCACAGGCGCTCAGCCTCTTCGTCTGGCTGCACTTCATCGTCGCCCGCGAACACAGTGAACCACAAGCGCATCGGATCGAGCTTCAACTCATTGACGAGCAAATCCCATGCGAACTCGATCGCTTCTTTCTTGAAGTAGTCGCCGAACGAGAAGTTACCCAGCATCTCGAAGAAGGTCTGATGGCGAGCAGTACGGCCGACTTCATCCAGGTCGTTGTGTTTGCCGCCTGCCCGCACGCACTTCTGGGAAGAAGTAGCTCTGTTGTAATCGCGCTTTTCCAGCCCAAGGAAAACGTCCTTAAACTGATTCATGCCGGCGTTAGTGAACAGCAGGGATGGGTCGTTAGCAGGGAGCAGCGGCGAGCTCTTGACGACGCGATGGCCGCGCGCGGCGAAGTAGTCCAGGAACTTCTGTCTTATTTCATGCCCGGTCATAAGCTAAGGATTATAGCAAAGGCAGGTTCGAGAAACACGACAGACACTGGGAAGGGACAACAGAGTGTGGCGAGGTCAGACTCCGGGTTGCGAGTCTCGCCTCGCCGCAGTTCCATCGAGCGGGTGGGGTTGCGCCGCGCTAGGCGAATCGCTCCGGGTTCATCAGTCTTTCAGGATCGCACCTTCTTCGTCCTTGCCGCGAAGCAGGTCGAGCAGCAGGCCGGCGTTGCTGCCCGCATTGATCGTGCGTTCGAAGGGCTGCTCAGTCTTCCGGAATTCGAAGGTGCCCTCGGTTGCGCCCATGAATTTGTCGAGTGCTTCGAGGTCGATGGCTGACCCGGCCTTCGCTCCGGCGATCTGGCCGTCATTGAAGTTGACCTCGCCCTTCGCTTTCGGAAGGACGATCTCGAGAATGCCGGTCAAGCGGCTGTTCTCAATCATCTGGATGACGTCGAACAGACTCACGACTGCGAAGTCCCCC
>DASYSA010000490.1:0-10183 GCA_036003885.1 Blastocatellia bacterium
CCTGGCGGAGTAAAGGCAGGCTAGAAGCCTGCTTGCTTTGTGTCCTTGGCGGAGTAAAGGCAGGCTAGAAGCCTGCGTACCCAGGGGACCGGGGAAGGAGGACCTGCAATGCAACAACCAGAAAAAAGGGGTTGGTGGAGCCGAAACTGGAAGTGGTTCGTGCCCGTCGGCTGTCTCAGTATTCTCGCAGCCGTTGCCGTCGTCATCGTGCTCATAGTTACCCTGGTCTTTGGAGCTCTCAAATCGTCCGACGTCTACAAGCAGGCGATGGCAAAGGCCACTGCTAATCCCACAGTCATCAGTGAGATCGGCCAGCCAATCGAATCCGGGTGGATGGTGAGCGGCTCCATCAGTGTCACCGGTTCATCGGGCGAAGCCGACATCTCAATTCCCATTTCGGGACCAAAGAAGAGCGGTACTCTCTACGCCGTCGCCCGCAAGAGTGCAGGCGAGTGGAAGTTCTCAAGGCTGGAAGTCGAAGTCCCCAACAGACCACTGCGGATCAATCTGCTGAGTTCGGCTGAATGAGACCTCGCAACCGGCACAGGTCGTTTAGAGGCAGCCGTAAGGAGATAGACAGTAAGAGATGCCCCATACGTGCGGCTTTGTCTACTCCGGCATATCACGCACACCATTCTCGCTCACAACCCTTTCGCACGCTCCGGCAAGCAGTCGTTAAGAGGTTAAATTAACTTGTTAGTTTACCGTAAGCTGATTGACTTCGACTCGTTCCTGATAAGAATGAGATGAGCACCACAGTTAAATAAGCGTCAAACAACCAAGACTCCCGGCTTGGAAAAAGACGGGCCATGAGGCCTGCGACGGCCGGACGAGGCTCGACCATCAGCTGCGTCGTTGGCAAATCACCGTTTCGCGTTCCGCGTTTGCCGTTTTGCGTTCCTCGTTTCTAGTTTTGGGCGATTCCTCATTGTGTTCGTGGTCGCCCGTACCCTCTCAAGAAAGCCATACGCAAAACGTAACACGCAAAACGTTTTTCGCCGCTCAACTCTAAAGAGGAGGATGATCATGCTCAAGCTCAAGCTGAGACATTTGGCGTTGCTTTGTTCCATTCTTGTGATCGTTGGAGCTTCTGTCACGTTTGGTCAGGTGGATTGCACTGGCGTGGCCACCTGGGATCCGGTCGTGCTGTACCTGGCGGCCGATCATACCCATGTGGTATTCCAGGGCAGGTTGTATGAAGCGGTTGTTGACAGCAGGGTCGCCCAGCCCCAACCTGGCGGGAACACATGGTGGAGAGACCTGGGCGCTTGCGGAGGTACACCCCCGCCGCCGCCGCCGCCAACCGGAGTACAGATCGCGGGTGCATGGATCGCAGGGACCGCACACGCCGCGCAGGCCGGGAGCAATCGCGCTCTGGTCTTCACCGCTCATGCCGAGCACAATGGGACTCTCAGTTTGAACTCGGTGACCTATGGCGGCCGAGCAATGACTAAGATCATCGAACGGACCGCCACGAGTGCAGGAAGTCCAACTATCGCGTACACCGCGGCCTTCATTCTAAACGAGAGCGGGATTGCGGCGGCCGCCAACGGCACGTTTGTCGTTACCTGGTCGATCACCCCAACTCAACCCCCCGCCTTTTCCAGTGTGTTCCTGATCAATGCCGATCAGTCGGCTCTGATACGCGCCTCGGCGAGCGGCGTATCAAACTCGGCGACCGCAACCGCCGCTGCTCTGGCGACTGCTTCGGGAGATCGGGTGATTGTGGCCGCGACCAACGGCAATACCGGGTCTTACACCTTGAACAACGGTTTTACAGAGGCGCTCGAGGTCGCTCCGGGTTCGGCCGATGGCGTCGCGGGCTCGAAGGCGGCTACGGGTGCGAACGAGACTCCGAGCGTGACTCATTCCGCTGTTAATCGACAGTCGGTGGTTGGATTTGTTGTGCGCGGCGGTACCGGCGGAGGCGGCGATACTCAAGCACCAACCGTTCCAACGAACCTGCGCGTGACTGCCACTACTGCCTCGAGCGTATCGCTCGCATGGGACGCCTCCACGGATAACGTAGGAGTCACCGGGTACGATGTGTTTCAGGGCACCACTCTGGCAGGAGGAACGACCACGACCAGCTTCATGGTGAACGGT
Source organism: Blastocatellia bacterium (assembly GCA_036003885.1). Taxonomy (GTDB): domain Bacteria; phylum Acidobacteriota; class Blastocatellia; order UBA7656; family UBA7656; genus DASYSA01. The sequence goes on from DASYSA010000490.1 coordinate 2,107, forward strand.
TTGAATTGCAATACGCTTTTTGTTTTCACGGTGAAGGCCAAAGATGCGGCGGGGAATGTATCTGTGTCGAGCATGTCGGTCTCCGCAACGACACTGAACTGCGTTGTTGTAAACCCCGGCCCTCGGATATACGCACCGTACGCCGATATGGGTCTTTTCCCAACGTTCAACATGACGCAGACTGCTAACGCCACGGGGGTGAAATTCTTTACGATGGCGTTTATCAACAGCCGTGGCTGTGAAGCAACCTGGTTTGGAATTCTCTCGCTGTCCGATCCCTTCGCCACCGAAAGGGGTAATGACATCAATTCGCTTCGCGCATTGGGTGGCGACGCGATTATCTCTTTTGGCGGGGCATCAGGTGCCGAACTCGCTGAAGTCTGCGGCAGCGCGTCGGCAACGCAGGCTCAGTATCAGCGGGTTATTACGATGTACGGGCTGAAGCGGGTTGATTTCGACATCGAAGGCGCGGCCGTCGCTAGCCCAGCTTCAGTCAACATCCGGAATCAGGCGATTGCCGGTCTGCAGCGAATGAACCCAGGTCTCGAGGTCTCCTATACGCTGCCTGTGCTGCCAACCGGGCTAACACAGGATGGGATCAATTTGCTGAAGAACGCAGTTCAGAATGGGGTCAACCTGACTACGTTGAATCTGATGACGTTCGACTATGGCGCTTCTTTCCAGGGGGTCTCGGCCGATCTGCACATACAGGCAATCAACTCCACCGCCGACCAACTCGGCCAGGCGGGATTGCTTCCACAGCTTAGCCAGGCGCAGAGGCGGGCCATGATGTCCATCACCATCATGAACGGCAATGATGACCAGGGAAGAGTAACAAGCCTCCAGGATGCTCAGCAGGTCCTTAGCGCAGCAAGAGCTGGCAACTGGAAGGGTATTCGGATGTGGGGTATCCACCGGGACCATCCATGCACCGGCGGCGGCAACCTCACGTGTAGTGGAATACCCCAGGGTGATTTTGCCTTCTCTAATATCTTCAAGGTGTTCCCGTAACTACGACTCGGAACTCACTTGACGGCGAATCGCAGCCACGAATGACACGAATTGCACACATTGACACGAATCCTTCGTGATCATTCGTGATCATTCGTGCAATTCGTGGAATTCGTGGTTGCCCCTTCTCTCTTGGTGGAGTCACACTGCACCGGCTTCAGTGAGGGCGGAAACCATGGCAGCAGCCAGTTTCGCGTTTGCCACTACCAACAGAGGATTGGGCAATGTTCTTGAGTGTAGCAGGAGAACAGTTGCCCCTGCGGCTTCCGCTACGGCTGCTCCGGCTGAAATATCCCACTGACCGAGCCCCGCCTCATAGAAACCGTCAAGACTGCCCGAAGCCACAGCGCAAATGTCCAGCGAGGGGCAGCCACTCCGGCGTATATCACGCACTTGGGGCAGGATCTCTCGCAACAGATCTGCCTGTGCACGACGCACATCGGGATAAGCCAGAAAACCTGTCCCGATGAGCGCCAGCGAGAGGTCGCTCTCTTCTCGCACACCGAGCGGTTGTTCATCACAGCTGGCGCCCTGACCGACAACGCCTGAATACACGCGATTACTGAATGTGTCGTGAACCACACCAATCGTTCTCCGGCCCTCGATTCAATACCGACAGCAACCGAATGTGCGGGATAACCGTGGACGAGGTTTGTCGTTCCATCCAGCGGATCGAGGATCCAACGGACACCCGAGTCGCCGTGAAAGTTCGCGCCTTCCTCACCTACAATTTCATCATCAGGTCGCGCCGCACGAATAACTGCCACGAGTCTTCGTTCAGCCTCACGGTCAATCTCCGTCACAAGATCGGAAGACGATGTCTTTGCATAGACCCTGAAACTACCTCCTTCGATTGCCGAGCGATGCACGGCCGCGGCCGAGTTCGCGGCACGCCTGGCGAGTTCAAGTAACTCCGACAACTCTCCCGTCATTGGATGTTCCGCGATCATTGACCACTCGCGGCTCAAAACAGCAGCCGGGGTTGTTCGACTTCCACAGGTTCGATACACGCAGGTGAATCGTTCTTTACGGAGTTCACGAGGCTCGACACCGGATATGCTTCCATCTGTTCGGCGGGGTAAGGCGCCAGCATATCCAGCAGCCAATGGGGATCACGCGCGGTCTCGTCGAGCCAAAGGCTTTCAAGTTTTCTGGGCAAGATGGCCGGCATGCGATCGTGAATGGGTCGCATCAGTTCGTTAGGCTCGGTTGTGATGATCGTACAGGTGGTCAGGGTCTCTCCCCACGGCGGAGTCCATATCTCGTACAGCCCTGCGAAGGCAAATGGCTGATCGGATTTTAAACGAATCAACAATGGCCTCTTTTCCCTCCCAGCCTTCTGCCATTCGTAAAAGCCATCGGCGACGACCAGGCAGCGGCGCCTTTTCAATGCCTCTTTGAAGGCTCCCTTCTCTGCCAGGGTCTCTGCCCGGGCGTTGATTAGCTTGCTCCCGATCCCCGGGTCGGTCGCCCAGGCAGGAACGAGACCCCAGCGCATCGCGACCAGCCGTGTCGCTCCATTGTTTACTATCACCGCAACGTCGTGAGTAGGCGCGATGTTGAAGCTCGGCGGCAGGTCATCCACAACCTCCTCGACGCCAAGATCAGCTGCGATGGACGACGCGCTTCTCTTCCTGACAAATCGACCGCACATTCTGTGTCGAGAATATTTCAAAGACTGATCTTTGGCAATAGTCCCTCCTTTGACGGGGTCAGGCCCCCGTCACAGCCGCAACTCTCTCAATGTTCATTAGGCGAGTCGGTTTGCTGTGTCTACGGCCTGGGTGCACGACCTGGGTGCGCGTCACGATTTTGCGCCAACGGACGGCGTAGTAGTGAACAAAGGAATTGAGACTTGACTGGGGTCAGACACTCGATTCCACGATTCCGATTTTAATCGTTGCTCCCCGTGTGCTCCGTCTCCGTCGTCTTCGCCTGAGGTGAGGAACCTTTTTGCTACGTCAAGCGGTGCCCGGCTATTCGCGCAAAATCGTGACGCGCACCCCTACGACCGCTCCATCGGGCATTCCGATCCAGTGCTATGGTATGCTTGCCCATAGATAGTGGGCGGCTGATAATTCACTAGTTTCCATTTGCCGACGGCCGCAACTCAGGGAGACCGATGGTGGCTGAGCACTCATGGTCAGAGCCAGGTGAATTTTCCGACCTCGCAATGCGTCTTGCGGCGGCCGGCCGGGAGTTCTTTCGCCGGGGCTGGGTGCTCGGAACGAGCGGCAACTTCAGCGCCGTCGTGAGTCACGAACCGTTGCGCCTCGCCATCACTTCGTCGGGCGTTGACAAAGGGGCATTGACAGCCGCAGATGTGCTGCTGGTTGATGGTGATGCGAGAGTGGTTCAGGGCCTTGACCGGCCCTCGGCGGAGACAAAGCTACATATCATGGTTGTCAGGCTGCGGGGAGCCGCCGCGGTTTTGCACACCCACTCGGTTTGGGGCACCATACTCTCCGAGACGTATGCGGCACAGAGCGGTCTCAGCATTGAAGGATACGAGATGCTCAAGGGTCTGGAAGGCGTCGTCACCCACGAACACAGCGAGTGGCTGCCGATCATTGCGAATTGCCAGGATGCGGATGCGCTCGCCCAGAGGGTTGAAGATGCGCTGACGCGCCATCCGAACGCGCACGCTTTTCTGATTCGCCGGCATGGTCTCTACACGTGGGGCCAGACCATTGCCGAAGCGCAGCGCCATGTAGAGATCCTTGAGTTTCTGCTGGAGGTGGTCGGCCGAACGAACGCAGACAGTCCGGGGGTGCGGCCGTAGCAATGGCACTGTGGCTCAGCCGGATTGAGCGGTGGTTAAAAGTTCAGCCTCGATAAGCAGCCTCAACAGAGGACGCATTTGTCATTTGTCACTTGAAACGTAATAAGGAGGAAGAAAATGGCAATCGTTACAATCTGCGACGAGAATCGAACGCTTCGCGAGGAGCCGGCGATTTCGCAACATTTGGCGAGCATCGGGATAGAATACGAGCGATGGAGTCCATCACATCCCGTTGCGCCTGACCAGTCAGCCGAGGAGATCCTGGAGGCCTACGCAGACGAGATTGAAAAACTCAAAGCGCGAGGCGGCTACGTCACCGCCGACGTGATCAGCGTGAGTCCTGAATCGCCGGGCCTGGAGGAGATGCTCGCAAAGTTCAACCGCGAACACTGGCACGATGACGATGAAGTCCGATTCATCATCGAGGGCCGAGGGCTGTTCCACATCCGCTCGGGATCGGGGCTGGTGACAGGAATTGAAGTAGAGGCGGGTGACTTGATCCGCGTGCCGCGCGGTACTCACCACTGGTTCAATCTCTGCTCTGACCGTCGAATTCGAGCGATTCGGCTATTTCAGGACCCGGCAGGTTGGGCGCCGCAATACACGGGCAGTGGTGTGGACAGCCAGTACCAGCCAGTATGCATGGGCAGCGCATACTTTCCGATGCAGAGCTCACAGGCTACAGATTGACCCTCGATCATTATGACGGCATCGCTCCAAGACCTCCGGGCTAGCGCGATACTGCTGGATATTGAGGGCACGACGACTCCGCTTAGTTTTGTCTACGAAGTCCTGTTCCCTTATGCGCGGTCCAACGCGAAGTGCTTCCTCGAGCGCCACCTCTCATCGCCGGAAGTGCTTGAAGATGTCGCGAGGCTACGCGCTGAGTACGCGGAGGACGTTCGCAACGAACTGAACCCTCCGCCACTGGAAGATTCAGCTTCGCGGGCGTACGTAGAGTCTTTGGTGACCTACATTCACTGGCTGATCGATAGAGACCGAAAGACCGCCCCGCTGAAATCACTCCAAGGGAAGATCTGGGAAGACGGATACGAGACGGGTGAATTGCGAGGCCAGATATTCAAAGACGTTCCGCCCGCTCTCGAACGCTGGCAGCGTCAAGGCAGAGAGGTATCCATCTTTTCGTCGGGCAGCGTGCTGGCGCAAAAGCTCCTGTTCGCACACACGACGGCAGGCAACCTGACGCAATTCATCAGTAAGTATTTTGACACGGCTGTAGGAGCGAAGACCGAGGCGTTGAGTTATCGGCGGATTGCGGTCGACGTTCGGCAACTGCCTTCGCAAGTCCTCTTTGTTTCGGATGTGACTGGCGAACTCGATGCAGCCGCAAGCGCAGGCATGCGGACCCTGCTGTCCGTTCGCCCGGGAAACCGCCCTCAAAGCGGTGTCCACACAGTGATCCACACTTTCGACGAAGTCTTCCCGTGAAGATGAGAGAAGGGGAGAACGGGAGAAAGGGAGAAGGGGGAAGGGGAGAACAATCACCTTTTTGATCCCGGCAACGTTCGATTTCTTGAGGAGAGGGGCGTTTAGAGATCCTCGTCTCACGTTTCGGAAAGGAAATGCGGATGGAAGAAAAAGAGTGGTCCAGAGGCCCTCATCATCGAGGGCCTATGGACCACGTCCCATTAGGAGAAACCTCTGACCCACTACTTGCGACCACCAGCACTCGCGGACCTGGCATCGCGCATCTGCTTAACGCGATCATGTACACCCTTGATCTCGAGATATTGCTTCTCGACTATCATCCTCAGATTCGCGGGTAGACCCTGTCTGAGGGCATCTTCGTAGGCGTCGACCGCTGAGTCTTCACCTCTTTCGACTTCGTTGAGTATACTCTTGTCGTCCTTACCGGTGAGCGTGCCCTTGATAGCCGTCCAGGCTCGGTGGATCGCGCCGGCCGTCGAGCCGGATTTCTCGGGATCACTACCCAGGGCCTGTACCTGCTGTTGCAGGTCGCCCACAAACTGCGCCCGCTCCAGACTCTCATGTCTGAAAAAAGTCTTCAATTCGGGGCTCTCGGCATACTCGGCCGCTTCTTTGAAGCCGGCTTGTCCGTCCCGGCAAGCCTCGATCAGGTTATTTAGAATGCCGACTACTTTGTCGTTGTTCATCTCATTCCATCCTTTCCAAATCGGAGCCCGACTCTGGCAAGCGCTTGAGCAAGTCAGAGATCAGGCACACACCATCTGATCGGAGCAAGGCTTTTCTAAGCCATACCCCGCCGGCCACTGACGAGGTTAAACACCAGGGCTATGGCTGCGACTATCAGTAAGAGGTGAATCAAACCGCCGCCTATGTGGCCGATAACACCTATCATCCACAACACAAGTAGAATTACAAGAATTGTCCAGAGCATATTCTCTCCCTCCTTTCACAAAGTCTTCCAATAGGTGACCTGCTGCTTACGAGGGCACCTTACGGCTGATACTCCGAACTTCAACTGAATAACTACTCCGTTTTTCGACCGGTGCCTGCCGTTTGCTCGCGCGACCTCTGACGAGGAGTCACTTCGCTTTCCCGAGGATTATCCTTGTCTTTTCGCCAATCGTTAGAGTTTTGACCCTGTTCTTGTTCTTGTGTGCTTCCAGTCTCGCTCCTTTTGTCCTTCTTGTCTTTTGTCGATGGCATCTTTTGTTCTCCTTGATCCTGGTATTCTCCGCTCTCCAACCGTGATTACTTCGCAACCCTGATTGAAAACGGATTGACACTCGTGATTAAGGCAAGAAGCATTCCTCGCCATTAAGGCAAGAAGCATTCCTCGCCCCGTAGTATCGCGTAATAACGGTAACTCCCGTATCGAATAGTTGATGCGTAATGGGAGTGCAGGTTGATGATTCTGTCACGCGTTTGGCCGTTTGTCGGGAATTCGGACACAGACCGCAGCGGATCAAAACAGGGACTGCCGATCGCTGCAAAATGCGAAAACGTCGGTTATGCCACTAACAAAAAATGGAGATCCGCACCCAGCTCCAGGCAAGCGACTTCTGATTATTCGTCCCCCTTCGTGTCTTCATGGCAGAGGCAGTTTTCCCGCAACTTGCCGGTCCTGACCACCCAGCTTGTTGTTCCAGGATCGGCTGTCACTTCTATCGAGCCCGCGCAGAATTCGCAGAAACCTGTTGTAGTTGAGAATAGCGCGCTGTGGCCCTCTGCTTGCCACACAAGATGACTGGCGGCGTCGAGTAGTACCTATGGAACCTAAGAAAGTTTTTCACTCTCTACCGGAACTGTTGAAGGCTACCTTCTCCGAATGGAAGGAAGACAATTGCGCGCGGTTGGGCGCGGCGCTGGCGTTCTATTCAGTCTTCTCTCTAGCGCCTCTCCTGATAATCGCCATATCGATTGCGGGTCTGGTTCTTGGTAGAGACGCGGCGCGTAGTGGAGTCGTCGAGCAGATACGAGGCCTTGTTGGCATTGAGGCCGCAGGATCCATTGAGATTATGGTCGAGGCCTCGCAGAAGCCTGCCACGAACAGGGTTGCCCTGGCCCTTGGCATCATAGCGCTTTTGATGGGCGCGTCAGGCGTGTTTGGGCAGCTTCAAGATGCTCTCAACGTGATCTGGGAGGCGCCGCCGAGACGGGGACGCACGCTCCTGAGGATGCTTCAGGATCGCTTCGTTTCGTTCACGATGGTCCTGGGTTCTGGCTTCCTGCTCCTCGTCTCGCTTGTTGTGAGTGCCGGGCTGGCGGCCCTGAATGATTCAGCAGGCAGACTAGTCTCGATCGATCCGCTGTTACTGCAGGTTTTTCATGTAATAGTCTCATTCGCCGTCACCACTCTTCTATTCGCGATGATCTTCAAAGTTCTGCCGGACGTCAGTATCGGGTGGGATGAAGTGTGGATCGGGGCGGCTATGACCTCGCTGCTTTTCAGCATCGGCAAGGTCCTCATCGGCCTGTATCTCGGAGAAAGCAATCTCGCATCGGCATACGGAGCGGCTGGCTCGCTTTTGATATTGTTACTGTGGACCTATTACTCAGCACAAATCCTTCTCTTTGGCGCCGAGTTCACGCAAGTCTACGCCAACAGATATCGCCCTGCAACTCTGCCTGCCCGAGAGAGAATTGATGCGGAGCGGTCAGAGATCTGCTCGTGATCATTAGTATTAGATTGACTCTGACGGACGACTAGCTCTCACTGAGCAGATTATGTTTCTTAATCATGCTGTAGAGCCGGGGCCGATACACACCCAGGAGATTCGCGGCTGCCTGTTTATTCCCCTTGGTGCGACTCAGCGCGGCGCCAACTATGACTCGCTC
>DASYSA010000491.1:0-5201 GCA_036003885.1 Blastocatellia bacterium
GAACGCAGCTCTACGCCCGCCGCAGTGGGCTCCTGTTGACGAACGATCAGAAGGTGTACTTTAACGAGAGCTGCACATTGCGACCGGGACCGGCGCTGGACACCTGCCCGAACGTGGCGTTGGGGAGCGGAGTCGTCGGGTTCTCGAAGTGAGCACGATTGAAGATGTTTCTGATGTCGGAACGCAGCGAAAAATGTTGTGACTCGGTAATCGGAATTCGCTTGATGATGGAGAGCGACCAGAGATTGATGCCTGGCCCGCTGAAGACATTGCGCCCGAGAGTGCCTGGCTGAGTGTAGTCCACACCTGCCTGCTTGAACGCCCCCGGATCGAAGAAGAAGTTACCGGTCAGGGCGTTCCCGTTCACCACCAGAGTCTGGCTCTTGCGTGGATTGAGCCTCTTGTAGGGACCGACGAAATCGGGAACGCGATATGGAACCGCTCCATTCAGAGGCCCAGCCCAAAACTGAACGATGTCGATCGGCATGCCTGTCCGGAATTCCGTTATGCCTCCTATTTGCCATCCGTTCACCACTCCGCCGAGCCATCCGTGCATGCGGGTTGGAGGAAACTCGTATCCGTAGCTAACAACAATATTGTGACGGCGATCAAACGAAGAGCGCGCCCAGCGCAGCTGGTCCGGGCCCGCAAGCTGATCTGGGCTTGAGCCGTTGTCGAGCGATTTGCCCAGCACGTAGGAACCATCGAGCATCAATCCCTTCACCGGCCTTCTGGCGATTCTAAACTGAAACGAATCATAGCGCGCGCGGCCGCTGCTCTCTTGCGAGAGTACGCTTCCGAGGGACGAGTACGGCCTGTGGCGTGGCGGTGCCTTGCCCGGGGCCTCAGAGACCGCGGCTATGTTCAGCTCGCGAGCTCGATTCAGCTTCAGGCTCGTGCTCCCAACGTATGCGATCTCCATAAGGAGCGACCAACCGAGCTCGCGCTGCAGGCTCAGGTTGTACTGATATGTTTGAGCGGTCCGAAACGTTGGGTCGAGCGTGCGCGTGTCCGGCGTCCCGGTAAAGGCGCGTTTGCTGAGATCAATAGGCCATGGGTTGTCGAGCGTGCCGAAGGGGTTCGCAAAGGTACCGCCCTTATTTCTGATCTGATCGAAACTGAGCGACTGCTTTACCGAAAAAGGTTGTACAAATGAGAACCGAGTGAAGCTGTTGCCGGCCGTCTGGTCGTAAAAGATACCGCCTCCACCGCGAACCGCGGATTTGCCATTCCCAAATATGAAGCGAAGGAGTCCAGACTCCGGCTTCGGCGAGTAGGCGACGCCGATTCGAGGAGCGAGATTATTCGCGTCTGCCGGGTATACGCCGCGCGGGACCCTGCCCAAAACAGGGTCAGGGTCGCCGGCAAACAGCAGGCCGACCGGCGCGTCCGGAAAGCGCTCCGAGCTTTGGCCGGGACGAAAAGCAGTCACCTGGTCCAGTTTGTCGGTGAGCGGGGGCGCCAGTTCATAACGAAAGCCCAGGTTGAGAGTGAGGTTCGGCTTAAGCCGCCAGTCGTCCGCCGCGTAGAAGTAGTAGGATCGCTGCCTCGGGTAGATGCTGCTTCCGCTGGCCTGGGTGAAGCTGATCGCCTTACCTAAAAGGAAATCGCTCACAAAGTTGAGCGTGTACGCGTTGGAGAATACAAAGTGGCCGTTGTCGCTTTCAGTGACCGATTGTTGTTTGAACCCTCGAGTCTCCGCGCCGAACTTGAGAACACCGTTCAGCTTCGCCAACGAGACATCTTCCTTGATCTGCCAGGTCGTTTTGGACGTCTCGCTCGGGCTGCCGTCAGCGATGGACATGCCGCTCGGGAGAATACCCACAGATGGCAGGGTCGGGAATCTGGAGGACTGTGGATGGACTCCGACGAACCCAACGTCCTCGGGAAGGATTCCGCTGGCGCCCGGAAAGGAGAAACTTCGGATGGAATCGTAACGCGCGAAGGTGAGCGTGAGCTGGCCTACTGCTCGAGGCGAGAAGCTATGAGTTTCTCGCACCGTCAGATTAGTATTCGTCGAGTCCCGGTCGTCCCTGGATCCTACCGGCAGGATGGGAGTTCCGTTGCTGACCACCGACGAGGTGCGGATGAGCACGGCGCTAAGGCTGTCTGACTTGCTCAACTTGCCATCCAGCCGCGACGTCAACTGGCCGGTCAAGGCCTGGTCGAGCAAAAGCTGGCGGAACAAGCGGTCCCCTTCGTTCGGCAAAGGTATGAAGCGGTCCATGTAAAGTCGCGCCAGCAGGTCGATGCGGTCGGCCGGGATGAAACCGCGAGGGAACGGCTTTAACGTGAGAGGATCGCGTGGACCGCTGAGGTCAGCCGAACGTGAGAAGTCGCCTTGACGCTCCCTTTCGGTCCAGACCAATATCGGAGCTGAAGTCTTCTCCTGCCGATACCGAGTTCGTTCGTAATCGAAGAAAAAGAGAAGTTTCTCAGCAGGCTCGAATAGCCGGGGCACGACTACGGGACCGCCCAATTGGCCTCCGAAGGTCTTCAATCTCTCGATCGGCACTCTTGAATCAAAAAAGCCGCGCGCGTTGAGCGCTTCGTTCATCAAGTAGTAGCGGGCGTTACCGCTGTACCTCGTGGTACCGGACTTGATCACCGCGTCGAGGATGCCGCCCGAGTTGCGACCCTGTTCGGCTCCATAGTTGTTGGTGGCGACGATGAACTCCTGCAGGACGTCCGGATTGGGAAGCGGCGAGGAGGCGCGATTGTACTCGAGGTCGTTGTTGTCCCCGCCCTCGAGGTTGAAGTTGATCGACGAGGGCCGCGAGCCATTGACGCTCATCTGCGACCCCAGCCTGTTCACCAGGGCATCGGCGGAACCGGTCGCCGAGGTAGGAGATACTCCGGGCACAAGAAACGGAAGAACGGCCAGGCCATTGCGGCCCAACGCCGTCGACCACACCGGAAGCGCCGCCACTTGCCTGCCGGTCATAGAGTACTTCAATGTGGCGCTGCCGATGTCGATGTGATTGCCCTGAATATCAGCGCTCTTGCCGGTAGCCTGAACGGTTATCGATTCAGACAGGTCTCGCGGCCGAAGCGTGATCGTGAGGATGCGGTTGGCGCCGGATTCGAGAATCAAATCTTCAGTGAGCATTCTGAAGCCCGGCATCTCCACCGTCAGAGCATATTCACCAGCATCCAGCATCGCGATCACGAAGTAACCATTGCTGTCGGTCGTCACCTGGCGCTCGATTCCGTTTCCTGAATTCAGGACGGTTACTCGGACGTCAGGCACCACCGCCCCGGTCTGGTCTTGAACCGTGCCACTCAGCGTGGCGGCGATCACCTGCGCTCTCGCCTCAGGCACTCCGGGACGGCAGCCCCGATCAGATGGACCGATGCCAAGAACAAGAAGACACAGGCAGATGACTCGGGCGAGCACACCGGAGGAAAAGTTGCCACAACGTACTTTCATCTCTTTCTCTCGCCAGCGAGATTCTCTCGCTTTTCCATTCGGACGCAGTTTTCTACTTGTCAGCCTCCGTCCTAACTGTCACTGCCATTCTTGAAGCTTTGCCGCGAGCGCTTCGACGCGCCGCAGCATCTGCCAGAACTGGTCGCTCTTAACATAATGCGGCTGGTCACCCGCTGACAGAGCAAAAGCCATCCGAATCGCCTTCTCGTTAGAGGAGGATGCATCGAGAAGCCGCTGTATTGCCGCGGTCCTATCCGCGAAGGTCTCGCCATCCCTGTCATCCTTCCCATCGAGTGCGGGCGCCTGGGCGAAAAAGATCGGCTGAAGCTCCAGGCGGAGAGCCTTCGTCTCCCGCTCGACAACCCGCGCGTGTTCGCGGATCATCGCTCGGATTCTGGACTGAGCAGCTCCGTCGCCGGCAACGCCTCCACGAGAGAGCTCGCTCAAATGGCGCTTGAGGGCCCATGCATGCCGCAGAGCCTCTCGAGATCTGTTGAGCATTCTTGCCGAGAAGCGGCCGGCCTCCTCTTCAACCCGGGCGGCGTCCTCAAAACGCTGTGAAAAGTACGATCTGAGATCGGCGTAGGCGGGCACCTGATCTCGTGCTCTCTCGACTCTTCCGAGTTTCGGCGGGGCGGACGAGAGAACGACCTGTCGCTGAGCAGCTTCGGCGAAGGTGCTGACTTCTACCTTGACTGCCGGCTTTTGCATGACGCCGGCGAGAGCGCGGAGGACCTCGGCCTTTCGTGCCTCAGTCTCGACTATGGCTTGAACCTGTAGTATTCCGCCGGCGGTGGTCACCTCGGACTGCTCGCGAAGACATACTCCTACGCCGTGCATCTGGTAAAGAGCCTCCGCTTCAACGTCGGCGAGCTCAGCGGCGCTCAGCGTCACTGGCTCGAGCGCCAGACCGCCGGCCTCAGTCCCCTGGGTGAGGGTGGGCCGGGCGCGATCCGACGCTCCACTTAACAGTTCGTGGTCGGGTTCAAAGATCTTTGGCGCGATCGTCGACGCTGGTAGCCGTTCAAAGAGGCTTTCGACCAATCGGTATTCGCGGAGCCCGGCGGCGCTGCGCACGAGCAGAGTCTGCTCGACCGGGTGGAGGTCGTCCCGATTGAGCACAAGCGTTGCTCTCACGATCTCCATGGCTGGGCCGCTCGGGTCCTCATATGAGATGACATAAGCTCCGCTTCGTTCCTGGACTGTCGCCTTATCGACTCGAGGGATGAGCGAGAGATAAGTTCTCGCCGAAGGATCAAACAGCCATATGGACGCGACATCGAACGAGACCGGCGTCTCGCTCTCCTGGCTCAGCGCCTCCGGGTGAAGTCCCTTGCGATATATCATTCGCGACCCATCGTCCTTGCTCCAGACGCCGGCTATGAGTTTCCCCTGTTCATCGTAGAACCGGCGCGCCTTGAGCGCGTTTTTTCCGCCTGCCCACGACTCGATGCGCCTCCGGCTGACCGGCGAACCACTGCCAGGCACTCGTTCCTCGAGGCTCAGGGCGCGGTGGACAACGAAGCTGGAATCGGCTCTGGCGGCCTCTTCCAAGGCGCCTGCCCGGCGCAACAACTCTGACGCAAGCGCCGGACGGCTGGGCACTCTGAAGAAAGTCAGAATCCCAATCAATAAGATCACCAGCGCGGCAGTAATCGACGCGGGCCGAAGCAGAACTCCCGAAGCAGCAATTCGCCGCCACCAATCGGAAAGGAGACTCGCGCGCGGTGCCGAGGCGGGCAGGGCACGAACGGCCGCCGTCGCTTCTCCC
>DASYSA010000492.1:0-26422 GCA_036003885.1 Blastocatellia bacterium
ACCACGCTGCGGCGTTCCGGTTCGAGCCGCTCCATGACCACTGCCGCGCTGGCGAGGGTAGCGTGGCCGCAAAGTGGCACCTCGGTGGTCGGCGTGAACCAGCGCAGCCGATAGTCACCACCTTCGGGGACGAGAAAAGCCGTCTCGGCCAAGTTGTTCTCAGCAGCAATGGCCTGCAGCACAGCGTCCTCCAAAAAGCTATCCATCGGCATCACCGCGGCAGGCTTACCTGCGAATCGGCGGGTGGTGAAGGCGTCAACCTGAAATATCGGCGTGCCCATATACGGGAAGTCATCTTAAAAGGCCCCGGCGGCAGAAATCAAGATCAAAGGCTTCATTGGATTGATGCGGATGACTTCATGTTTCAGCGCCTCGGACACTCTAACCGTGTATAACCCGACGCGCAATTGGGACGTGCAGTCAGCTACTCGGACAACTGACCTACGCCATCGAGTCCGTCGGGATCGAGCGCCGCCTCCAAAACTCGGAGGAGGAGAAGCGCCGTTCGCATCCGTAGAACCAGTGCCACCCGGCAGTGTACTTCGAGAAAGAGCGCGCCACTTCGGCGGCGTAATCGTCGCTTGCCCCTTGGGCGCCCTCCCGCTCAGCGAGAATCGTCGTGGCCGTGCGCATGCCCGACTCGAGCGCGAGGCACACGCCGTTGCCGCACAATGGGTCGACCGCCATAGCGGCATCGCCCGCGGCCAGCCAGCCGGGACCCGAAGCTGGGAGAAGCTGCGCCGACGCCGCCGCGACGACTCGCACGGGAATCTCCAGCGCACGCCGCAACCGGGCGCGCGTCAGCGGCGCTCGCTCGATTTGTGCGGCGAGCGCATCGCCGCGCCTAGCCGCGCGTGCCCACAGGTCCGCATCGGTCATGTACGCGATCAGCAGATGATCATCCGGCGTGCGCGCCGAGTACCACCAGCCATCCCGGACGGCCTCGACGATCGTCACGCCGTCGCCGACCGCCGTCGTGCTCCTGGGCGACACGCTCGCGACAACGCCGACGAGCCGATCGAGGGCGAGTCGACGTGCGCCGAGCCGGCGCCCGATGCGTGCCGCCCGGCCCGTTGCGTCAACCAAATGACGAGCGCGAAGCGCGAGGCCCCCCGCCTCGATTGTCCACTCGTCGCCGCTTCGCGACGCCTCACCGACGGTCGCGCGGATCAACAGTGCTCCGGCTTCCTCCGCCGCCTCGACCAGCATTCGGTCGAACGCTCGACGATCCACATGCCAGCCGTTGCCGTACGGATGGAAGATGTGATCCTGATCGGCCGGCGCGGCACTTCCCCACGCCGATCGGATCGCGTACGCCGGCCGGTGCCCGGCAGCAGCGAAACGTTCCCAAACTCCGAGCCGCGTGAGTCGTTCCCGAATGATCGGAGGGAGCGTCTCGCCGACCCGCACGCCCACCTCGATGAAAGGGTCGACGAGCGCGACCGATGACCCACGCCTCGCCAGGCACAGCGCAACGGTCGCGCCCGCAGGCCCGGCCCCAGCGACGACGGTGTCGACCGAGATCGCCGTCATGGGCGACGCGGCCCGCAGTATTTGGCCCAGCAGCGCTTGCACCGGAGGCACAAGTCGCGTGCGATTCGTCGAAGCCGCGTGCAGAGACGTCCATGCCAACTGTGCGTCCATTTCCACTCAGCCGGTGACTCTCCACCGTCGGGCGACGGGTCAACGAGATCGGGGTCGCCTCCAAAGGCACGGACGCGCATCGCCAGGTAGTCGAGATAGCGCGAGAGGATCGGGTACCACGGGGTCTCCCGCGGCACGGCGTCAAAGATGTGCTGCATCACCGCATACAGACGGGTCTCGTCGCGCAGCAACCGGGGGCCGGCGTCAACGGGGATCGTGAGCTGGAACGTTCCCACGACTCGGCGCTCGGCGCGCGAGATGTGGTGCAAGACGACACGGAACTGCTGCTGCACGCGAACGGTGTCGGGGGTGATGATTTTGAGGAGGCCGGGGACCGGGCGGCCTTGCCATTCTGGAGGGATCGGCAGGAAGCTTACGTCGGCGGGGAGCAGTCGGACGGTGTTATCGTCGACGCGCTCCAACCGGGGGTCGTCAATGAGCAGCGCAGCCTGATGAAGCACGTCGTCCGCGGCGATGCCCGGCAGATAGATCTGCATGTCGCTCGTGCGCGGCAGATTGCCCCAGCGGATCATCAACTCGTCGACGCCGTCGCTCATCGGCAAGGCGACAGCCCTCGCATTCACGCCCTCATTGAGCCCTGCAGGAATCTGCCGCGGCCTCCTGCGCGCCCCGATCAGGAAGGGGTGAGCCACCGTATGCGAGTCAACGTCGCCCGGGTTGTCGGACTCGACGATGAGTAGATTGCGCTGCGCGAGCTGATCGCTCGAGCCCGGCGTCGCCTGATCCGGAATGGCGTCGGGCGGGTAGTAGGCTTCCGCCACCAGGCACTGGTGCTTGCCTTTGATGAGCTGCTGGATCGAAAGCTTACCCGCTCCGAACGGCCCGTTTGGCGGCGAGGGATGGAACGGGTAGAGCGGCTCGTCCTGATTGAAGTCGAGCCAGCACCCGAAGTAGCCGTGGAACTCTGTCGCGCCCGACGCCTTCAGATCCATCACGTTCTTCGGGTCGGTCTGGGCCGTCATATCGGCCTCGCGCTGTTTTGCGAAGAATGGCAGGGTGACGATGTCTCCGGCCTGGAGCCCGAGCAGGGGGATGGACCCGCTTCCTGATGTAAATGTGCGGTACGTCTCGTTCGGACGGTATTCGAGGCCTGTCGCCGCGACTGTGAACATCCGAAAGAACACGCGGACGTCCTTTGCGTCGACCGCTTTCGCCTTGTAGCGGACGCGCGCCACCGCGAAGTTGAAGATCCGCTTGCCGCCGACGGACTTCGACAGTTCCAGCTTGCTGGTGGCCTGGTTCGTCGAGATCCCGTCGAATGGATGCGGCCCCGCGGGTGGATTGTTGAACCCGTCGATCACGTTGCCGATAAAGGTCCGCGCGGCCGCCGCGTCGTTGCCGGCGAGCGTGAGGCCCGGGAACGGAGTGGTGTTCTCCTCGACCTGAAAAACGCGCAGGTCGTCGCTCAGCCAGGTCGTCTGCCCATCGATCATATAGGGATTAGGCTTGTTGATCAGGCGCACCGGAGCGGTCGCAGTGAGGCCGCTGATCACCGCCTTCAGCGTGAGCTCCTGCAGCTCAATCGGATTGCCGACGCCGTCCAGGAAATCCTGAAGCCCGTCGAACTCCACCCGGTATTGGAACGTGATGCGCTGCCGCAGTGTGAGCGTCGGGCTTTGGAGCAGCGGCGGCGCCTCGACGACGCCCACCATGTGGCCCGCCACTGCGGCGTTCGGCATCAGGAATGTCACCTGGGGCGCGATCGCCGCGAGGTTGGCAGGATTCGCCGAAGTGAATCCGAGCTCCTGAGGAGTGAAGCCCTCGACGACCACGTAGAATGCGGGGCTGAACTGGGCGGGCGATCCGCCGCTCAACACGGCGTCCACTTCGTCCATGGAAAACTCGTTGCGGTCGGTGATGATGAACGTGTCCTTGCAGACGGCGTAGCGCTCCTTCTCGATCTGCACGCTACCATCGGGCACAACAAACCCGAGGTGGTTCCACGTGGCGACCATGCGATCGCCCGAATCACCGAAGTCCAGGGCCCAATCCTGGTTGTCGGCGCCCCCGCGGGTCACCTGGTCCGGGCGTTGCGCAGGCCACCATGCGTAATCGCTGTAGAAGAAGCAGGCTGAGAAATCGCTTTGCCAGGGCACGGCCATCTGACTGGTGATGTCACCCGGCTTCAGCGAGACGTGATTCAGACGGAGCGGCGCGGTGTACGTGAACTTCTGCAGCATCCACCAGCTTGCCTCGATGCCTGGGTAGAGATTGCCGCCGATGCACACCTCGAGCGCCGCGCGATCGAGCTTGTCGTAGACCGCGAGCGGAGGGCTCGACTGCGGCAGGGCCGGGCTCGCGAGGCCCGCCCAGCGCTTGATCATTTCATGCTGGATCGGGTGGACGGCGGTGTTCTTCTCGTTCGTGCTCGACCACATCTTGGGCATCTTCCCGAGGTCATTCGAGGGAGCCGCGGGGTTGTTCAGGAAGTTGAACAGCTTCTGAGCCAGTGCGCTGCCCGCTGCAGGGAATGGCGTCGGGTTGAACGAATGGGTCTTGATCGACTGGTTGACGAACGTGTGCCGGGTCAGACGCTCATAGAAAGGTTGCACGTCCGCATCGATTGAATAGCCCGGATCGAACGCGGGGTGCGCGTTGCGCCACGCCTGGAGCAGTGTGTCGTACATGGTGATGATCGGCTGGATTGCCGGCGCGAATTTGGGCGGGCCGACGATCACCCACGATGGCTCCACCGGCGGCGTGGCTCCGCCCGTGAGCGTCACCACTGCGGTCACCGGTCCGTCGGAGACGTCGTCGTACCAGCCGTCGTTGTCGGCGAAGGTCTGGAGCGGTACGTTCGAGAATGAGCCGGAGTTTCCCGAGCCTCCAAGAACGATGAGCGCGCCATCGGCCTGTGTCCTCATCTCACCCAGCGGGACAGTGACCCCCATGACCATCCCTGTGTTGAACCCCGCCGCCTGATTCGGCCCGTTCAAGGTCTTGGAGCCGGGATCGTTGACGAGTTGGTTCCGCGCCGCGACGGAGGAGTTGCGCCAGCCGGACGCTGCCGGCGCCGGGTAAACGTCCGCCGGGTCCGACTGGGTCGGCGCGCCGAACGTCTCGAACCTCCGCGACGCGGCCTTGCGGTTGACCAGATGCACGGTCCATTCAATCTTGGCCACGTCAGGATCGCCGGCTTTCAGCTCCTTCACGAACGTGGTCCCGTCGAACGCGAAGAGCCGGAACCGCGCAGCCTGCTTCTTAACGCGGCAGGACGCGTCCTTGTAGGTTCCGCCCGGCGGTGGGGTCCACACGCCCGGCTCCTCCGGGCCGAAGAAGAACTCCGGGCTATTGCCGAGCCGCGCAACGCCTATTGCCGGATGAATCCGCACGGATGTGATGGCCACAATGTCCTCCCTGATGCCTTGAGCCCGGTCGCCTCACATGGCAAGTCCGGGCCAGCCGTCGGCAATACTTATCCAAAACCTGGAAGTCACTCCTATGAGTGGTCAAGCCGTTGCAGCCCGCGCCAGTCCGTGGCTGCGGATCACAAACGAACATCGAACGTGGCACCGGTCGACTGTTCGCGCAGCCATGCTTCAGCGGCCACCGCCCTCGCCTCTCTTCTGCCCGGAATGAAATGCCCTGGTCGCCTAGCATTTTGATCCATCATTAATCAGAGACGCAATCCGCACGCTGGATAATGCACTCCGCTCAAGGAACTCGCGGCTAAACGATACCAGTATCGCTGCAGCAGAGAATCATCCACGCCGGCAACAAATCAGGGAAGGTGTGGTCAAAGCCGTTGAGTTATAGCGGCCGCAGTGCCAAGACTGCACACTGAGGAGCGGAGATCCTCGACAGTTAGAAATCCATCTCGAATTTGCCGCGAACCGATGTGCCCAGACTGTTGAAGAACTGGCCCACACGCGGGCTATCAAGATTGTTCTGTAAATCGCGGGGATTGAACTTATTTGTTATATTAAATACTGCAATGCCGATTCGCGCCCCGTGAGTCTTGAATTTGGGAACAGCGAAGCCTTTGGTCACCTGAGCATCCAGCGAGATGAATCCGGGGAAACGTCCCGCTTGATTGCGCGTGCCGATGAAATCCAATCGCTCGTTCACGTAGGAGAACGGGAGTCCGGATCGAACCTCCAGCGATGGCGAAACAGTGATATCGTAACGAGTCTTCCACCGGCCGAAGGCAAGAAAACTATGCGGCGTGTCGAAGGGAAACGGTCCGTACTCATTCGACCGCACAACGAACGCCGGAAGATCGCCGAGAAAGGTATCTATCCCGTTGAGATCTCCGCGCGCGCTTGACCAAACATACGAGCAGGACCAGTTGCCCGCTCGAGGGCTGTCATAGATGGCGACGAGTTGCAACTCCCGATACCGCGAACGGCCGCGACTGCCGACAACGAGCGACCCTATGCCCGATCCCTCCACCGGATTGAGGATGAGATCGTCGGTCGTCGAGCGTTTGAGATAGCCGGCCCGCGCGGTCAGGTTCCTGGTGATGCCGCGATCGATCTGTAGGCTCCACCGCACACTGCGAGGATTGCGCAGCGGCAGTTCGACTATGTTATTAAACCGGCGCGGCCCGTCAGTGATCGATTGGCCATCGGGCGCAAACGTTGTGACAACCCGCTCGGGCAGTTGCCTCAAGTAGCCGACTGACAACGGGGTACGATCGTAGAAGAGGCCGAGGCCGCCGCGAATGATTGTCCGATTATTCTTGAGCGGCACAAACATGAACGATAGGCGCGGGGCAACATTAGCCCGTTGTGTTATCCCGTCGTGATCGAAGCGGACTCCGGCATCGATCGTCATCTTCGTAGCCGCGACCCACTTGTCCTGAATGAATGCCGCAACCTCATCGACGTTTCGCCCAGCGACGCTTGAACCATTGAAGTCAACGCGCTGGGCGAGGCTGTCATCGTTGCGCCGGATCAGAATTGGTTTGTCGCTGAATCTGCCTGACAGGTCCGTGTGATCGAATTCGACGCCAGCCTTAACCCAGTGCTGACCAGCCAACTCAAAAGGACGCGCGTAGTAGGTCTCCTGCCACTGGAGGCGCGTCGTGCGCCGGCGAACGTCAGCGAAGTAGTTGCCCGTATTGCCATCAGGCAGTAACGTCAATGGCTCCTCGCCTTGTCCAAATACATCAACGTCGAAAGTCTTGTAGCTTATGGCGGAAGCCAGAAACGAGCCGGATTTGAAGATTGACTGCTCAGCTACTGACATGAGGTAGCCGCGCTGCTTGATATTGGGCGTCGCCTGTTGCGGGTTGAACGTGTTCAAACCGACGTAGCGCGCCTTCTGTGGGAACAAAGCGGCGACGAGTCTGATGTGGTTGTTTTTATTGATGGTCAGGTCCAATTGTGTAAACGAATTGAAGCTCTCCGAGGTCGAGTCATCAACTGAGGCGGCCAGGCTCGGGACGCGCGTCCGGCTGAAGCGATATTCGACGGACTGCAAGAAGAAGAACCTGTCCCGGACGATGGGGCCGCTCAGGGTCAGGCGCGGCCTGAACGAATCGATTTGGCCTGCGAGTATGTGGCTGAAAGTCGGAAAGAAGCGAGCGGCGATGAACTTGAGCTTGTCATCGCCGCCTTTGGTCTCCAGGTTGATCGCGCCACCGGTGAGCCGCCCAGACTCGGCTGAGTAGGGATTTTCTTCGATCCGAACGCTGGTCGCTGCTTCGACTGGGATATCAAAAGCCAGGTTGCCGGAGCCAGGGTCGGTGACGTCCACGCCGTTGACGGTGTAGCTACTGTGCCCGGCGCGCGCGCCCTTCAGATGGTCAAGGCCGTCCGCGCCGCGGACGGTGCCGGGCGTCAGCAGCAGCGCGCTTTGATAGTTTTCTGCCCGCAGCGGAAGATCCTTTAAGGTCTGCGCACGAACAACATTGGAGGTAACTGTCTCGGCCGTGCTGAGCAGGCCTTCTTCTTCTCGCACGATGACCGTCTCGGAGACCGTTGCAGTAAGTTGAATCTCGACGATAAGTGTGTTGCCCTCCGCCAGGCGTATCTCACGCGTAACGCTCTTGAGCCCATCGGCCTCGACCGCAAGAAGATAACTAGCAGCAGGCAGATCGGCGAAGGCGAAGTCGCCCGCGTCGTCCGTTACAGTTTTGATAGATGCGCCGGGCACATCACGATTTACCAGCGTGAGCCGCGCGCCGGAGAGCAGAGCCGGGCGTGCATTCGGATCTGTTGTGGTTACCCTTACAGTACCCTTGATTCTGCCGGCAGCTGTAAACGCCATTACGGTGCCGATCCAAACCGTCCACACCAATGTGGCACAACACAAAGCGAAAGCTGAGGAGCGTCTCACAGCGAGCCTGCGAACAGCAAAGGAGGGAAGCAGCCGTCTTTCCTTTTGATAGAGAACTGCCCTTTAATCAGGTCTTCGAAGGGGATTCTTACGGACCTTCCGATCTTGACGCTCGGAAATCCTCCAGCGGGACAGCCGTTGAGGGTCTCGTTCTTGCACACGCGCTCGATGATACAGATCAGGTGCTGAGGAGTCTGTTCAATATTAGACAGAGGGTTAAAATAGTCCGAGATACTTGTCAGTTCGAGCCAACATGTCCAAACGGGCGCAGCGCACGAGTTGAGGACAGACACTTCCGCGTGCGGCAGCTCGAGAGACCCAGCCCGTCGCGATCTGGCCCTAGATGAAATCCCACGGCGTCCGGGCTTTGCGGCTGAGGAGGCTGGATGCTTCCGGATCGCCCACAAAGTTTTCTTTGGTCGAGTCCCAGATAAGCTTCTTGCGAGTCTTATAGGAGATGTTACCGAGGTGGGCCACGGTCGTCGAGCGATGGCCGATCTCTACATCCGCGGCGGGACGCTGCCTGGACCGCACACAGTCGATGAAGTTCTTTACATGCAGATCAGTCGTGTCTCTCGAGGAAACCTGCCTGGCCTCCATCCGGTACGCTTCGACTGGCTTACTCCTCTCCCGCGCAGTAGTAGCCAGGGTCTTAGGTTCGGGATAAATCTCGAAGCCGATCCGATCAGAGAACAACGCGCCGTTGGTTCCATAAAACGCTTCACCATGCGGGCGATCATTCTTATCACGCGCCTGGTAATATGCCATACCCGGGGTGCGGCCGCCCAACCCGTGCGCGTTCAAGCTACAGGCCTCGTAACTCAGAATGAAGCCCGGATACTCATAGGTGACCTGCAGCGTGTCCGGCATCTCCCCACCATCTTTCAGAGAGAATCGGCCTCCCGACGCCGAGACGCTCCTTGGTGCTTCAACTCCCATGACTTGCTGAACAGTATCGAGCCGGTGCGTGCCGAAATCCGTAATCAACCCGCCGGCATAATCCCAAAACCAGCGAAAATTGCGCAAGAAGCGATTCTTGTTGAACGGTACTGAAGGCGCCGGGCCGAGATAGAAATCCCAATCGAGCCCCTCGGGAGGGGTGGAATCCGGCAGCCGCCCGATGCCATCGGGCGAGAGGTTCGCGTAGTTCCAAACCCGCACATAATGCACTTCTCCCAACTCTCCTGACTGAACGATGCGCTGCACCTCGCGATAGTGTGGAGCGGAACGATGCTGCGTGCCGGTCTGCACGACCCTCTTGTAGCGACGAGCCGCCTCAACCATGGCGCGGCCCTCTTTGATGTTGTGGGCCAGCGGTTTCTCCACATAAACATCCTTGCCGGCCTGGCAAGCGAGTACTGTTGGGATAGCGTGCCAGTGGTCGGGCGTGGCGATCAGTACGGCGTCGATATCTTTCTGTTCGAGGACCTTCCTGAAGTCCTTGTATGACCGTGCCTGCGTGCCCGCCCATTGTCTGGCTGAAGCGGCGTTCGACTCGTAGACGTCGCAGACGGCAGCGAACTCCACTCCGGGGACTGCACGCATCAGTTCTGCAACAGTACGCCCCCGACCACCGCAGCCGATCAATCCAACGACCACTCGCTCATTCGCCCCGAGGACTCTTTTGGCGGAAACAGCCGTTGATATGACGGCCGTGCTTTGGACCACTTGTTTCATGAATTCGCGTCGTCTCATCATTCAATCCCTCAACAACTCTTTTTTTGGATCAGATCCCTTCGAAAAATACATGAGTTGCCGATCTGGAGCAAACCGGATCCTGACGATGGGTGCGCGTCACGATTTTGGGGTCTAACTCAATGTGGGACTTCAAGGGTCGCGAAGCCCCGGTTCTCATTAGCACCTCACTGAAGTGAGGTGCTCTTGGCTCGGCGGATTCCCGGAACCGTTTCAACGGTTTGCGCACATGGAATCTGGGGACTTTGAACTTGGCAGATGACCGAAAGAGGAAACCGTTAAAACGGTTGGGGGATCCGCCCGGTCGAGGGGCACCTCACAGATGAGGTGTTAATGAGATACTTTAGCGTGAAGCACTTTTGCGACGATTAAGCCCGTGGCGTCCCTCCCAAAATCATGACGCGCACCCCCTGACGATTTATCTTGTGGGACAGAGGATGTTGCCGTTCTTGTCTGCAAACCATGCGCCTTCTATGTTTCAGATACATGAACCTCGCGCCGGCAAGTCGTATCTGAAGAATCAGTGCCTAAAAGCTCTTGAGAGCTTGCAACACTCCGTCTATCTCATCGCCGATTGCCCAGCTGAAGGGTCTGGCCTTCTTAGTACTGGCGTGTTTCGACTCATAGATCCGGATCATGGAGCTTCCGCTCATGTACAGGAGCACGCCGGTCTCCTCGGCCGGAACCTGCGTTAGCCCGAGCGTGCCTTCATAGAATTCCCTGGCTAGCCTTATGTCCTTGACTGCAATTGTGGCAGTAGTGTCCATATCTCCCAACATCGTAACGTCCCCCTATCGCGTTTTGCGTTTATCCGAGTTGCGGGTAGTCGCGTAGATGGCTCCTGCCGCTCCGCAGATCACCGTGTTTTTGTTTCCATCAATAAGTCGAACCGGAAGCGGCAGAATCGACACTCAAGCCAAAATTATTTGGCAGGTGGTGGGACTCGGCGACCGCATGTATCATATTCACTCTGACTGACCGATCAGAAACCACAAACCACCGAATGAGGTAGCTTGAAATGGAGACGTTCTGGCAAGACTTACGCTACGGCGCGCGGGTTCTAATAAAGAATCCCGGCTTCACGATCGTGGCAGTTCTGACGCTGGCGCTCGGACTGGGTGCTAATACGGCCATATTCTCTTTGACCGACCAGATACTTCTCAGGCTCTTGCCGGTCGACAAACCGGAAGAGCTGGTAGTGCTGCGCTCGCCCGGCCCCAAGAATGGAAGGGTCTGGGCCGATGGAGATGGCGCTGCGTCATTCACTTATCCCTTCTACAAAGAGCTGAGAGATAAAGACAGCGTCTTCGCGGGACTGCTGGCGCGATTCCCGGTTTCTCTGAGCGTAGCCGGCGAAGGGCCAACGGAGCGGGCGAACGGGGAGCTGGTATCCGGAAACTATTTCGACGTGCTCGGAGTGCGGCCCGCGATGGGGCGGGTCTTCACCGAAGATGATGATCGCGTTCCCGGCGGACATCCGCTTGCGGTGCTCAGTCACGGCTACTGGACGCGTCACTTCGGCGCGGACTCGGCAATTCTAAACAAGACGCTGATAGTAAACGGCGTAAGCATGACGGTTGTGGGCGTGGCGCGTGCCGGGTTCAACGGCGTGCAGGTGGGACAAACGCCCGACATGTTTATCCCGATCACGATGAAAGCCCAGATGACTCCGAACTGGGACGGATTGAATGATCACCGTGACTATTGGCTTGCGATCATAGGGAGGTTGAAGCCGGGCCTCGCGCGCGAGCAGGCCGAAGGTGCCGTCGCTCCGGTCTATCGCCAAATAATCGAGGAGGAGCTTCCACTATTGGGAAATCTGTCGCCGGACTCGCAACAGCGTTTCCGCGATAAGAGGCTGCTGCTGGATTCCGGATCAGGAGGCCGGCAAATTCTCCAACGCGACGCGAAACAACCTTTGCTCGTGCTCGTGGGAATGGTGTTACTTGTACTATTGATCGCTTGCGCCAATGTAGCGAATCTTCTGATGGCTCGTGGCGCAGCGCGACAGCGCGAGATCGCCATAAGAATGGCCGTCGGGGCGGGCCGCAGGCGGCTGGTGAGGCAATTTCTCATCGAGAGTCTCACGCTCTCGGTGATGGGCGGAGGAGTCGGACTGCTCGTCGCCTGGTGGACCATCAACTTGCTGGTTGGAGCAATTCCGGAAAGCACAGGGGCCGTCGGCCTGTCAGCAAGTCTAGACCTTCGCTTGCTCGTATTCACTATCGGCCTATCGGTTGCGACCGGACTCCTTTTCGGCCTGTTGCCGGCTATGAAGGCCACGCGGTTGAACCTTGAAGGTACGCTGCGCGAGCAGGGATCAAGTGTTTCCGGCAGCCACGGGCAAGTTCGCTTCCGCAAGGGGCTGGTTCTTTCGCAGGTTGTCCTGACCACGGTGCTGCTTGTCGGCGCGGGACTCTTCGCGAGGAGCCTCAACAATCTGAAGCACCTCGATCTGGGCCTGCATCCCGAGAATCTGATTACTTTTTCAATCGCTCCCGAGTTGAACGGCTACTCGCCTCAACGCACTATCGCATTGTTCGATCAGCTACACCAGAACCTGGGCACGCAGCCGGGTGTCGAGTCTGTCAGCGAGTCTTTGATGGCTGCGTTCACGGATAGCAATTCGAGCTCGAACATCACGGTCGAGGGGTACAACGCGCAGGAGAACGAAGACATGAATGTCGGCCAGAACTATATCGGATCGAGTTACTTTTCGACGATGGGAATCCCGCTTGTTCAAGGTCGCGAGTTTGGAGCGTCGGATTCGGCAGACAGTCCGAAGGTCGCGATCATCAACGAAGCGATGTCGCGCCGGTTCTTCGCCGGTCGGGATCCCGTCGGCTCTCGGTTCACTTTTGGAGCGGGTGACCGGGTACGCCCCGATATCGATATCGTAGGCGTGGTGAAGGACAGTAAACACGCGACGGTGCGCGACAAGATTGTGCCCTTTGTATATCTTCCGTACTCCCAGCTGAAGAGCCTGGGGAGCATAACTTTTTATGTAAAGACAAAACAGGATGTAGCTGCGATGGCCACGGGGTTGCGGCGCGAAGTGCAGCGCATGGATGGCAATATTCCGGTGTTTGATCTGAAGACCCTCGAGCGTCAGATAGACGAATCGCTTTTCGCGGACAAGTTCCTGACTTTCCTGTCGATGTGTTTCGCTTTGCTGGCGGCGCTGTTGGCCTCGCTCGGACTATACGGAGTGATGGCCTACACAGTGACGCGACGAACTCGCGAAATAGGAATTCGGATGGCGCTGGGAGCGACGCGAGGAGTCGTGTCGTGGCTGATCTTGCGAGAAGTTGTGCTGCTGGCGCTGATTGGTCTGGTAGTTGGTTTGCCCGCTGCGTACGGGCTTGGCCGGGTGACGGAGTCGCTGTTGTTTGGGGTTAAAGCCGGCGACCCGATTGTGTTTGTTGGAGCCGGATTGCTTTTGACACTGGCGACTCTGCTGGGCGGCTATCTCCCGGCGCGCAAAGCGGCAGGCATCGACCCCCTTCTGGCGCTGAGGTGTGAATAGGCAGGGGTCAGGTTTACTCGTTTCGTAGCGCAACGACTGGATCGACTCGCGTTGCTCGTCGTGCAGGGACGTAGCACGCTAACAGCGCCACCGCCGCCAACAGCAGAATCGCTGCCGTGAAAGTCGGCGCGTCGGTCGGCTTCACCTCAAACAACAGATTCTCGAGAAGTCGCATCAGCCACAGCGCGCCAACCGCACCGAGTGCGATCCCCGCCCCGGCCAGACGCATTCCACTTCCAAGGACGAGCCGAAGAACGTCGCCCGGCGCGGCCCCGAGCGCGGTGCGTATGCCAAACTCCTGGACTCGGCTGTTGACGTTCAGGGACATCACGCCGTAGATGCCTGCCGCGGCCAACATCACCGCAATTGCTGCAAAGCCGACAAGCAAGCGGTTAGTCAGCTGCTGGCTTTGCACAGTCTTTTCTATCGCCTGAGTCATCGTTTGAATGGAATAAACAGGGAGGTCTCGGTCGATCTCCTGGATCTGACCGCGAACTGCCGAGATGGCGGCGGCCGGATCGCCGGCGGTGCGAGTCACGAGGTAGAATCGATTATTGTTTTGTGACGGCCATTGCCCGTTCGGCAGGTAGACGTGAGACTTCGGCGCATCACCCGGTTCGTCATCTTTGATCCCACCTACCAACCCAACGATGGTCATCCAGTCATTCGACCACGAGTATCGTATTCGCTCTCCCACAGGATCTTCGTTCGGCCAGAACCGCCGCGCGAGCGTCTCATCGACAAGCGCGACGAGCTGCGAGCCCTCGCGGTCGGCATCCCCGACATCCCGTCCGCGCAGCAGCGTGATTCCCATTGTCTCGAAGTAACCCGGAGTTACAACACGAACCGACAACACGGGTGCAACGTCTCCGGGTCCCGGCTCGTTCCCTTCGACGACGAACCCATCGGCGTTGTCGTCGCCGGTCATAGGCAGACCATCGACGGTTGCTGCTCGAACGACTCCGGGCAGGCTACCTACTCTCTCCACCAGACTCTGACTGAACTGAAGGAAGCGCTCATCGGAGTCATACTTCTTGTCAGGCAGCGAGACGGTCATCGCTAGCACGCTCTCAGGCCGGAAGCCCGTGTGCGTCGTTACAAGGTTTTGAAAACTCCTCAGCAGCAAACCGACGCCGACCAGCAACAGAACGGATAGCGCGAACTGCGCTCCCACCAGCATGCCGTTCGTCCGACGATGACCGGCTTTGGTGCTGCCCCGCGCGCCCTCCCGGAGCCCTGCTTCCACCCCGAGAGAATAAGCTTGTCTCGCCGGAGCGAGGCCGCATAACAGGCCTGTTACTACGATGGCGGTCAGTGAGAACACCAACACTGTTGCATCAAGGCGTACTTCTCCCAGCCTCGGCACTCCTTCGATACCCAGCCGCACCAGCAGCCGCACGCCCCACCACGCCAGCATCGCTCCGGTCGCTCCGCCGATCATCGCCAGCAGCAGGCTTTCGGTCAGCAACTGCCGAACGATGCGGTTGGGGGTAGCTCCAAGCGCCATGCGAACTGCGATCTCACGAGTGCGCAGGGTTCCCTTCGCGAGCAGCAGGTTGGCCACGTTGGCGCAACCGATCAACAACAAGAGACCGGAAGCGCACAGTAACACGGCTAATGGTTTCTCGGAATCGGCGGTGATTACTTTCTTCAAAGGAGTGACCAATGTCTTCATATCCGCGCCCGGCGGTGGTGCGCTTGCCGATCCTGCAAAACCTGGATTCTGGTTCGCGGAGCTCCACATGATGGCAGTCGTTTCAGCTTCTGCCTCGGCAGGCGAGACGCCGCGTCTTAGCCTGCCGATTCCCCGCAGAAAAAACCCGTTCGCTTTCTGCGGATTCAAGGCTATCGGGGTCCACAACGTGACCGCCGGCCAACGCTCGGGGAAGTCAAAACTCTCGGGCATGACGCCAATCACTTCGGTCGGAATCTCATTCAACAGTAAGGTCCTGCCAACGACTGCAGCATCACCTCCGAAGCGTCGCTGCCAGAAACTGTAGCTCAGAACGCAGACGCCATTCTTGCCCGGAGTCTCCTCCTCGAGCCGAAACGTACGGCCCACCAGCGGTTCCACCTCGAACACGTTGAAGAAGTCAGCCGTGACTCTTGTCACTGCAATGCGCTCCGGCTCACCCACGCCGGTCAGATTCGCGCCGCCGCCTACGGAGATGGCGGCAAGCGCTTCGAACGAGTTACTCTGCTCGCGGTAGACGGCGAAGTTCATTTGCGACATGTTCCAGGGGCTCAGGCCCCTCTGAGCGTAGGACTGCATGAACCTGACGAGTCGGTCAGGCTCATGATAAGGCAGCGGACGGAGCAGGACCCCGCTCACCACGCTGAAGATCGCCGTGTTCGCTCCGATGCATAGGGCGAGCGTCACGAGCGCGATTGCTGTAAACCCGGGGTTTTTCCGCAGCAAGCGAAAGCCGTAACGAATGTCTTGTATGAGTGTTTCCACGATTGGCAGACCTCTCTGATCGCGATAGGCTTCCTTGGTTTGTTCAACGCCGCCGAAACTTCGCCGGCCCGCGCAGCGCGCCTCGTCCAGACTCATTCCTTTTCGAAGATTCTCTTCGACAAGCATATCGACGTGAGATCGCAGTTCCTCGTCTAACTCTCGTTCGAGACGGCTCTTGCCAAAGATTCCGCGAATGCGCGCCGCGAGCTCTCGAAGGTTACCCATCTGAACTCCTCCAGCAGCAACTATCCTGCGCTGTCCGTCCTACGTGCCTTGAAGCAGCCGCGCGATGATTGCTGAAGTCCGCTGCCAGTCCTCTTGTTCGGTTGCGAGCTGCTTGCGGCCCTTACTGGTAAGCGAGTAGTACTTCGCGCGACGATTGTTCTCGGACGCACCCCACTCGGCCTTGATCCAGCCGCGTTGGTGCAGCCGCAAAAGGGCGGGATAGATCGTTCCCTGATTCAGTGAGAGCATGCCGTCGCTGACCTGTTCAATGCGCCTGGCAACCCCATACCCGTGGAGCGGCCCCAGCCCTTCGAGCGTCTTGAGCACCATCAGGTCGAGCGTGCCTTGCAAAATGTCAGACCTGGTCTCTTTCAAAGTGTCTGCCTCCTGTCGATGTTCAACACGAGCTTACAGATGTTCCTGTGGACTGTCAACAGCAAAGGAGGGAAGAATGGAGAATGGGGAATTGAGAATGGAGAATGGAGAATTGAGAATGGAGAATTGAAGACCTCGGTCAATTCCCGATGTTCTCAATTTTCAAATTCTCCATTTTCAATTCTCCATTCCCTCAATAGGCGATACGGCGAGTCGACACACGCTCAGGCAGCCGGTCCACTCGCACCCGAGCATCCACAACGATCGCCCCTCTCTCGAGTACCTTGATCGGATTGGCATCCATTTCGTGAATCTCAGGACAAATATCAAGGAGCGCAGAGACACGCAATATGATGTCGCGGACTGACGCCTCATCGGCCGCGGGAGCGCCGCGGTAGCCGCGCAGCAAAGCAGTGCCCTTCACCTCATTGAGCATCTCGCTTGCATCTACGTCCGTGAGCGGGTGAATGCGAAACGTTACGTCGTTGAGTAACTCGACCAGGACACCTCCGCTCCCATACAGGACAAGGGGGCCGAAAGTCGGATCGAGGGTCGCGCCAACCACAACTTCAACGCCGCCCGGAATCATCTTTTGGACCAGCGCGCCCGTCATCTGATCTTTGAGCCGCGCAGCCATTTCTGAGAAAGCCTTGCCTACGCTCGCTTCGTCAGCTAACCCCAGAGCCACGCCGCCCACCTCGGTCTTGTGAAGAATTGTCGGACCGCACGCCTTGAGCACAACGGGAAACCCTGTTTCCGCTGCAACCCGCTTCGCATCGTCGACGGTTGAGACCAACTGAGTCCGGGCAACAGGAATCCCAACAGCGGCGAAGAGATCACGCACCTCGACCGGGGTAAGCCATCCGCCTCCGCGCCCCAGCGCCCTGGTAACCACCGCCCTGGCTTCATCAGATCGAATGCCATCGAGCGAGGGCACCCAACCCGGATCTCTCACTCTCCATTCGCCGTAGATGGTCACCCGTGCAAGCGCCGCCGCGGCGGCTTCAGGAAAGGCGAAGCTGGGAATCCTGCCCAGAATGGCAGGAGCGCCCTCGGCCCGCATGAAGTTGGCGAGAACGGGCTTGTTTCCAGCATTCGCACTTCCCTCTACGATCGCCGACGCCACCTCCTCCGGGGCTGTCACCAGCGGCGGGATGAAGATGATGATCAAACTGTCGACCCGGTCATCCGCCAATAACGCCCGCGCCGATCTTCGGTAGTGCTCAGCCGGAGCGGAAGCGAGCATATCGACCGGGTTGGCGACGCTCGCGGCTGAGGGGAGAAAGGAGCGCAGCTCGGCTACGGTTGCATCCGTCAAAGCAGGCAGTTCCAGGCCGAGAGCTTCGCAGGCGTCAGCCGCAAGAATTCCTGGACCTCCCGCGTTTGTCAGGATGGCTACTCGACGGCCAGCCGGAACAGGTTGATGCGCCAGCAAGCTGGCGACATCGAACAACTCCACCAGGGTGTCGGTGCGAATGACTCCGGCTTGCCGAAACAGCGCATTGACCGCTGTTTCAGTTGAAGCCAGGGCTCCCGAGTGGGACGACGCGGCTCGCGCGCCGGCTCTCGAACGACCCGACTTGACCGCAGCGATCGGCTTGTCTCGCGAGATCCTTCTAGCGATGCGGCCGAAGTTGCGGGGATTGCCAAAGCTCTCGACGTAGAGCAGGATCACGTCGGTACGGGGATCTTCGGCCCAGTACTGGATGAGATCGTTGCTGGAAACGTCCGCCTTATTCCCGACCGAAACGAAGGTCGAGATGCCGATGTTGAGACGCCGGGCATAGTCGAGTATCGCCAATCCCAATGCGCCGCTTTGAGTAGACATCGCAACGCGTCCCGTGGGCGGGTAGACGGGTGAGAACGTTGCATTGAGCGAAACACCCGGGTCCGTGTTGATGATGCCCATGCAGTTCGGTCCGATCAGCCGCACGCCTGCGCTCCTGGCCTTCTCGAGTATGGCCGTTTCGCGGGCGCGGCCCTCCGCGCCTGTTTCGGCGAAGCCCGCGCTTATGATGATGATTCCGTGCACGCCTTTTCCGATGCAGTCATCTACGACTCGTTCAACGTCGGCTGCGGGGACCACTATTATGGCAAGATCCACGCTGTCGGGTATTTCTCCGACTCCCGGATAGGCGCGAACGGAGCCGACGACTTCCGCCTGCTCATTGACCGGATAAACGACTCCCTGGAACCCGGATCCAAGCAGGTTGTGAAAGATTTCGGCGCCAATGCCGCCCCGCCTTCGTCCGGCGCCGACGACCGCGACCGAAGTGGGTTCAAAGAAGACCTTCATTGAGGCGCTGGCCGCCGCCTGGGCGCGCTTTGCCGACTGCTCTTCCAGGGCAGGGGTTGGAGCGATTGGAAACGTCACCTGGAAGACCCCGCCATCGAGTCTGCGATTGACCTCGAAGCCGGACCTTATGAACACGTCCATCATCTTGCGATTCTCGCCCATCACGTAGGCTTCGAAGACGGTGATGTCGAGTTGTCGAGCGATCTCGGCAAGATGTTCGAGCATTCGAGTGGCGATGCCTCGTCCCTGGAGCGCGTCTTCAGTAACGAAGGAGACCTCGGCGCGCTCGTGAGCCTCGCCATCGCGATAGAAGCGGGATACGGCCACTATCCTGCCGGCGAGTTCTCCAACCAGAGCGAAGCTGTCTCGATAGTCGACCGTCGCAAGCGAGATCGCTCGCTCATCGGTCAGTTCGGGTACGGGAGAGAAGAAGCGAAAGTAGACGCTTTTTGGAGAGAGGCGGCGGTGGAGTTCCATCAGCCCGCGGGCATCGTCGGGCCTGATCGGTCTCAACCGCAGAGTCGAGCCGTCTCGCAACACGATGTCGGACTCGTAGCCTGCCGGATAAGAGGAGGGAGTTCCCATAAAGAAATGCGAAATGCGAAATTCGAAATGCGAACGTCCGCAATTTCGCAATTCGCATTTCGAATTTCGAATTTACTTGGTTTCGGACTGGGGGATCAGGCTGTAGACAGTGTTCTTGAAGACGATGATCGCGCTCTCTGTCCCTCTGAAAGCCGTAAGAAACACCTTCAACTTCTTGTTCATTTCAAGGATATCCTTGTAGACGTCGCTGTCTCTGACAACGGTCACAACCGGCAACTTGCGATCAGAGTTGTACTCAGAATCGGTCCAGACTCCCCTCGAAAGCCAGAAGGTCTTCTTGCCAACTGTCTTTTCCGGGCTGTGAGCTCGGTCGGAACGGACGCTCTCGCCACCTATGAGCGCGCGGCCGCCTGCACCACTCGCGAGGCCCGAGCGCGACTCCCCTTCCATTACTGCTTTCCGCTTGGGAGCGTCGCTATCTCTCGACCTGATGGCGATGGCCTCCTTCTCTCGTTCGGTCTTGGGCCCGGCGTCGGGCGCGCCTTGCTTCAACGTTGCGACGCTAGCGGAGCGCGTATCCTCCGGAGGCAACTTGAGCGCAGTGTCTTTGCTGATCTTTCTGGCCGATTCATTCTCCTCCACTTTTGGCTGCGCCGCTGGAGGCGCCGCCGCGCCGGCGATCAATTTATCAGTGGTTTCTTTGGGCCTGGCATCATCCCGCGAGCCAGCCAGGGCGCCATTGTCGACGCTCTTACGTTCGAGGGTGTCGGCCGCAGACACGTTTCCTGCCACGACGGGAGTCGTCTCGTCAGCTTTCTTGAGATAGCCAGAGGCATTCTCTCTTCGAGTCGCTTGTCCGTCTAAAGTTCGGCTAATCACAGCAACTGGCTGTTGGCTTTTGGCAGCTTCAGCCTCCGTAGCGGTTTCCTGTTGCTGGAGGTTGGCGTGCCCCGCCCCAGAGGCTTCTGCCCCAGGAGCCTCAGCCTGAGCCACCTGCTTGTTCTGTGCTATCGGGGGTTCCCCATTTTGCCGGACCAGAAGGGGTATGCTTATGCCGATCACCAACAGCGCGGTCGCCACAATAGCCCATCGAGGGCTTGCAATCACCCATAAACTTGTCTTGAGCGAAGCGAGCCAACCGGACTCGCTGGGCCCGGAATTACGGACGAGATTAGGGACCGGCGACGCGATCGAATCGGCGTCGGCCATGCGAGCCAGCGCAACTATGCTCGTTCGGCACCCGGCGCAGCCTGAAAGATGTCGCTCATACCGTGCGAGTTCAACACCCGCAAGACCGCGTTCAATATAGGCGTTTGCCCGATCCGGATCGAACTCAGGACAGGCGGACGCAGAGGCTGCTGGTCGCCTGATCTGGGACCGAAGCAGGTTATCGAACACTCTATTATTGGTTTTTCTTAGCAGCGTCTTCATTACTTCAACTTCTTCTCCTTAAAGAGAACGTCACCTGGCGTTCACCTTGCGAGCTTTTTCCCCTCATCTTGGAGCAATTGCGTCTCCAGCGGTGGTTCTGGGAGACCGATCTCGCTCAGGCTCTGACGAGGCGGACTCGAACAGGTATTCCCGAACGTTGAGGTCCAATTGTTCGGCAGCCAACTCAATGGCCTCGGCTATCTCACGCCGGTTGAATCGGTGATCGCGAGCCAGGCTCTTCTCCACCAGCTTTCGGGTCCGCTTCTGGACTTTGGTAAGCCAGCGACTGATGGTGGCCTCGTGCACGTCGAACAACCGTCCGATCTCGCGCAAGGTCATCTCATCATAGTAGTAATAGGCAAGCAGCAGCCGCTCACGCGCCTCCAAATCTGCTATCGCGCGTCCGAACGCGTCGCCCACTGCGGCGCGATACCGCTCTCCGATGAACGACACTTCACTGGAAGGCACCCGCTCGACCGCATCCACGGATCGCACCATCCGATCCATGTCCTCGGTCTCTTCAGGCTGGACGAAGCGGCTTGTCTGGCGGTAGAGATCGGCCGACAACTGGAAGACGACGGCACGAAGCCAGCCCCGAAGCGAACCGCGGCCGGAATAAAAAGAGAACTTGCTGACCCGGGCTCCACCCGACTCCCTCAGCCCATAGAGCTCCGCGAAAGTTGAATCGGCCAAATGCTCCGCCGCGCTCGGATCCGAAGTCATTGTGCGGGCTATGTTGACCATATAGCTCCGGTAGTCCCGAAAGAAGTCTTCCCAGGCGGCTTCGTCCCCTTTGGCACAAGCAACCGCAAGGCAGAGATCGTCACAGTTGACGGAGGATAAGAACTCGGCAAGCTGGCCTCGGGCATCCTCGGTTGGGCCAGGATTGCCTGTTGTCTCCTCAAGAGTCTTTGCCAGGTACTTCTTCGCCGAGGCGTGCAGCGATCCGGCCATTTCATCATCGCTCACGTTGTAGCGTCGTTGAATGCGTGCCAGCAACTGACCGATCTCGTTTTTGAACGCACTCTGGAATTCTTCAACAGTCATTGCGATCCTCTGGCGCTCTTTAACGGCCTTCCACGCTGGCAATTGGCTTCGGTTCGAGGAGACCACATGCTAGCACAAAAGCGGTTCTGTTGCGTAAGTATATTGGTCAGGAACGTGCCGGGGTCAGGCCCTCGATTCCTCGATTCGGAAGTCTAATTGCTCCGAATCGACGAATCGAGGGCCTGACCCCAGGATCCCGGATCAAAGCATTAATTGTGCTTCGATCTCCCATATTTTCGTCACCAGCTCGAGCAGGTCGCCGTCGCTGGCGGTACGTCCACGCATTACTTGTTCACAATGCATAAGTAGACGACCCAGCTCGCGCTCATCCAGAGTCGCTCGCCGCGCAACCGCCGCCGCGAGTCGGGTTGTCTCAATCTTGGAGGGCACGCTGCTGTATCGACAGAGTCGCTTGCGGAACTCCAGATAGATGTTTTGCATGGCAACGTCGCGAGCTCGCGCCAGCCTGGTGATGTTTGCCATCCCGGACACAAATTCCAGATTGGTCGTGCGACGCTCCTGTCTGAGAGGCACCGGCCTGCCGAACCTGCGCCCATAACTGTATACCGCGATAATCGCGATCAACCCCGCCTGAGCCATCATCCATGGAGCCGGCGTGCCCCGGAAGTAGGCCATCAGCCCGCCTCCCTGTGATGCCCCGAATCCATGGTGGTATTCATCGAACGCAATCATGCCGCTCGACCAGCCGGCAAAGAGGTTCATTGCCAGTACTGAATTGTCAGCCTGTGATATCCCATTGTTGGCCACGACGTAAGGATCGGTCAGCAGAACGATGCGGCCTTTGCCCAGGCTCGCATCTGCGAGCACCACGGCCCGGTCGTTACCAAGATGGGCAACGACGCCCGGACCGTTGACCGTCACCGACGTCGCCTGTTGAGAAAGCTGGACTCGCACAACTCCACGAGTGAACGCAGTCGGCTGAAGAGGGTGTATTCCCGCCATTGACACGCCCCAGTGAGTATCAATCTCCGTTTCGTTGAATTTCAGTCTGATCTCCCGATCAATGATGACCACGACCCCGCCGCCTTCTACCCAGCGGGTCAGACTCTCAAGCTCCTCTTCGCTGGGATTTCTGAATACCGGTGGAGCAATTACGACCAGGGCGCCCACATCGGGACGTTCCTTGAGCCTTGTATAGGGGACCTGCAGGCGGGTGACTTTGTAGCCGCTCTCTTCGAGCAGTGTGTAATAGGCGAGCGTGCCATAAGGCGTCGGCTGGTAGGAAGAGCGATTGCCGTTCTGTTCGGTCTCATCACTGGTGCCGCTGTCAACAAAGAAGAGAAAGTTGAGGAGGACGAGGAGACCGAACAGCCCGCCGACAAGTAAGAATCCGCTGGTGCTCTGTTTCATGAAGGAACGTCTCGCGTTCCGCGTTTTATGTTTTACGTTCTGCGTTTCGCGCTTAGCGTTTGTATTACAGAGACGAGGAGACAACAAACGTAAAACGCAAAACGTAAAACGCGAAACGCGTTTTTACTTCACATTGAAAAGATCGACGCTTTCAAGCGTCAAGGCCGACGAGCGGTGAAGTACAAAGACGGCCGTGCCTGTCTGGTCTCGGCCGCCCGCTTTCACTTTCAGACCGACGTCCAACGCGACACGGCTCGCGTCTATCTGATCCACTCTCAGAATCTCGGTCGTCCATTCGGTCGGCGGAGTCAAAGTTAGACCCTGAACAAAGCGCTTTAGATTATTCTTCACAACCAGAGTGAACAGCTTGTCTGATGAAGGCACCTTGATCAAAGAATCGAGTTGGAGGACAAAGGCTCGAATGGGCTCGTCGATTGCCAGAGCAGAGCTCACGGCTCGCTCGGCCTTAACCAGCGTCTCACGTGCCAGGAACTGCGCGGGTGCTTCTTCAGCCTCGGCCAGACCCTTGCGCAGATACTGAACAGCTTCAGCCGGCTGATTCTTCCCAAGCGAGATCTGCCCGAGCGTTATGTAAGCCCAGGCAAGCGCCGACCCCGTCGCCGGCTCGATCTTTATCGCAGCATTGGCCTCGCTCACGGCTTCGTCGTTCTTCTTCCCTGCCGCAAGCGTTCTGGCAAGCCACGCGTGAAACTGCGAGCAGGACGGCGCCAGACGAACCGCTTCCTTAAGCCGGGTTTCCGCGTCCTGGTAGTCGCCCTTGTTGAATGCGGCGATGCTCTCATTGAACAGCGTCTGCTCCCAGATGTGAGCCGGCTTGGCGTCGTTGTCGTAGTTAGTCTGGACGATCAGCTTATCCGGATCGACCTCGATACTAACAATCTTCTCATCGCTCTGGATGTCCGTCGAAGTCAGGTCCTCAGAAGGCACCGGCACTGAAACCCTCAGTTGTTTACCCGACGCAGTCACTGCGAGCACTACGGCTGTCACCTCTCCGGTGCCGAGATTGCGGAGGTTCACGCGCTGAAAGCCGGGTTTGTCGGCCGGTTGTGGGATTCCGACTACCAGGTCGGGTTCGATTATGGAGTCGACCCATTGCTGAAACAGTTTGTCGACATCGGGACCAGCCGTTTTGGCCAGTTCCTTGCGAAGATCGTCACTCGTAATGATCTTTGTCTGCGCACCGGAGAAGAGTACCTTCAGTGCGGCGAAGAGCTTGTCGCGGCCCCCCGTCTCGGCGAGCAACCTGAGCACGAGAGGTCCCTTCGCGAACGCAGCCGAGCTGTAGGTGGGGGATATCACAGTCTGAACGCCGAGTTCCGCGTCACGCCCGGTCTTGGCGATGGGCGTGTAGCCTGCCCGCATTCGACGAAAAGCTTCACGCGCCCCGTCTGCGCCGAATCGCTCCTCGAAATAGAGCGCCGCCAGGTATCGCGGCAGCGAATCCCGCAACAGAGCCGGGCTGCGAGCCTTCTGGCCGGCGCGGTCAGCCTGCGCGGACCTCGACTCCTGACCCCTTACGCGCACGCGGCCTTCGGTCCAAAGCCGGGCAACGGCATCGGCGAGCACCTCGAGCGTCCCCGCATTCACCGCCTCGCGGCGGAACGTCTGCTCGGCCAGCACAAGCGCCCCGGGAACCGAGAGGTTCCCCGTGCGCGTCGACGATATTATGGTCAGGCCGGCCCCCGAGGGCGGAGGACCGAACGTCCTGGTAAAAAAATCGATGATGCGACCCGCTTCATCGCGGAGTCGCGCAACCGCGGGCAGCCCCGCCGCAGGGGCCTTTGAATCTGTTGCCGATGTGAGACCGGGCTGCAAATATATTTCGATCTTTACCCCTCCATGCTCCGACGAGACCGGGCGCTCAAAGGCGCCGCCGACAAAGAATGGAAGCGAGTTGAGCGGCTCATCGAAGGTAAAGGTCTGTCCCCCATCACCCTTGAGCGCCCCCGCGGAGGCCGCGCGGAAATTGGGCGCATTGGAAGGCCCGTTGACTGTCAGCGTAAACGGCGCCGTCACTGCGCCGTACATCGCGAACATGGTCGAAGGCGTTGGGAACCAGATCGCCTCCGGGGCCATCAAGACTTCGCCGGAGGTAATGCCTGCCGTTCCGGTCGATTCGGGTACCTCCAGACGGTAGGTGATCTCGACCTTCGCTTTGGCGCCTGCCGCTATCGCAACCTCGGGTGTGAGGGTGATCTGATTCAGTGCGATGACACGCCGGTCCTCGGCGCTATCGACCCGGGCAGAAACCCCGTTGACGGTAGCGGCGCTGATCTTCGCCAACTTTGTCAGTTTCAGATAGAGCCGATCCTTCGACGAGGAACCGACGTTTGTGATCTCGAGCACGGCACGCGCGTCGAGAGCGCTGGCAGCAAGGTCGATGCGAGCGGTGATGTTGTAACGATCGACCTCGATATCCTGAGCCGACACAACCCCGGCCGAAACGAAAGCTAAGAAAAGCGCAGCAAGTAGCTTCTTGTACATTTGATTCAAGAACCTTTAGAGAAAGCGTTGGACACCCTTCCGCGCGGGTTCACTCATAGTTCGTCGCGGACCAGTTCATTTATCGCCTTCAGCTTTTCGAGCAGCGGCGCGAGTCTATCGAGTGGAAGGCTGTTGGGCCCGTCGGACAAAGCGGCCGCCGGGTTGTCGTGTACCTCCATAAAGACTCCGTCGACTCCGCAGGCAACTCCGGCGCGAGCCATGTATTCGATGAACTGAGAATCGCCCCCGCTCGCGGTCCCCAGTCCGCCGGGCCGCTGAAGACTGTGAGTCACGTCGAAGACAACCGGATGACCGAAGCTCCTCATGATCGGAAAGCCGCGGAAGTCGACCACGAGATTGTTATACCCGAAGCTTGCTCCGCGCTCGGTCACCAACACCCGATCGTTTCCTTGAGAAGTAGCCTTTTCGATGGCGTTCTTCATATCGTGCGGGGCCAGGAATTGCCCCTTTTTTATGTTGACGGCTCGACCCGAGCGCGCGGCCTCTACGATCAGATCTGTTTGGCGTGAAAGGAACGCGGGAATCTGGAGCACGTCGGCGACTTCCGCAGCTCCGCGAACCTGCGAGACGCTGTGGACATCGGTGAGCACCGGGAGGCCGAGGTCGATGCGCACGCGCCCAAGCACTCGCAGAGCTTCGTCGATGCCGGGTCCGCGATAGCCGGACGCCGAAGTCCGATTGGCTTTGTCGTAAGACGCTTTGAAAATGTAGGGAAGGTCAATGCGTCTTGTGATTGCACTGATTGCTTCAGCCATCTTGAGGGCGTGGGCTTCGCTTTCGACGACACAGGGCCC
Organism: Blastocatellia bacterium; assembly: GCA_036003885.1. Taxonomy (GTDB): domain Bacteria; phylum Acidobacteriota; class Blastocatellia; order UBA7656; family UBA7656; genus DASYSA01. Next base: position 26,238 of record DASYSA010000492.1, read on the forward strand.
GGCGATCAAGAAGAGCTGTCCCGAGCCGAGATCCAGGTTTGCGACCTTAAAGGGTTTGACCGCGGACGGCATAGATGAACGGACATTCTACACGGCGGGGCTCTGAATGTGAAAGCTGGAACGAGGGAAGAGAGACGGGGCCACGAATTACACGTATCACACCAATGATCACAAATAATTCGTGA
>DASYSA010000493.1:0-15017 GCA_036003885.1 Blastocatellia bacterium
TAAGATACAGAAACGATGCCGGGACTATCAGTCGTGAGTATCCCCTTGGAGAGGCGGCCGTACACCTCACTGGCTATTCTGATTTTGTCTTCGGCGCCGGCGGCATCGAGTTCGCCTTTCGTCAGTGGCTGACAGAACCGGCAAGCACATTCAAGCGAGCGACGTCGGCCGGGTTGGTTGGAAAGGATCTTAAGGTCTCAATAGACTCGAAGCTGCAGCGCGAGACATTCAACCTCCTGGTCGGCACTCGCAAGCCTGCCGCAGCCATTGTGCTGCTGCTACCCAACAACGAGGTGCTTTCAATGGCCTCGACCCCGAGTTTTGACCCGCGCACGCTAATTGAGGAGAGCACGTGGCGGCGGATGAGCCAACAGGCTGAGACAGCTCAAGACATCAGTCCGCTTGTCAATCGGGCGCTTGGCACCCTGGTCTCCGGCGGACCAGCCTTCTACTATAGGCCCGGATCAACATTCAAGACTTTCACTGCGGCCGCCGCAATCGATGCCGGTGTTTCCGGCGAAGTCTTCACATGTCGGGCGGAGGGGTTCACTCCACCGGGATCGGGGAGGCCGATAAGAGATTACGGCGGCGAGGTTCATGGTCGAATCGGACTTGCCGACGCATTCAAACATTCGTGTAATCAATATTTCGCTCAACTTGGATTGAAGCTGGGCCGCTTGCGACTGGCGGATTATGCGAAACGGCTCCACTTTGCCGTTTCACCTGATGACCAGGGGTCGAACAGCGCAGAACTGTGGCAGGTTGAGCACGCCGACCCTCAGAGTTTCAGTTTCATCTTCGCGCCTCCCCTGCAGAAAATGAATCTCTCTTCGAGTGCCTCACCCTACGACATCGCCTTGCAATCGATCGGTCAGGGCTTCGACGACGTGGTGTTGATCCAGATGGCTCTGCTTGCCTCAGCTGTGGCAAGCGCGGATGGCGCTTACGTCGCGCCGACATTTGAAGTGGGCGGCAAACGAAAGGTTGTCAGCCAGTTTATCAGTGCGCAGTCCGCAGCCCAACTTCGCGGTCTGATGCGATTGGTCGTTGAGTCCGGAACGGCTTCAGGGGCGTTTGCCTCGCTCGACCGAGGAATCACGGCCGGGGGCAAGACCGGCACGGCTGATCGCGAGGTTACCTCGTATGATCACGAGGGGAACCCCGTGATATTCATTGACAGCAACGGCAATCAACACACGAGGCGCGTTGGAGTGACGGATAGCTGGTTCATAGGGTTTGCGCCGGCCAACAACCCTCGAATTGCGTATGCAGTGATGGTGGAAAATGGCGGTCAGGGCGCCCATTCCGCGGCTCCGATTGCGGTGAAACTGATCGAGAAGGCCGCCGCGCTTGGATATTTGGCTGGAGCGGACTAGGCAGATACGTTGCTCGTTGGTCGTTCCTCGTTTCTCGTTCCTGTTGCAACGAGAAACGAGCAACAAGTAACGAGCAACGAGAAACGAGCAACGATCAATGGAAAGACCGAAAAGGCGCTTGGCTCGCACTAGCCCGTCGCTTCATCTGCTTGCGATCCTCGTGATCTTTGGTCTTGCGTTTGTCGGCTATGCTGCGATTCTATGGTCCGGGCAGCTCCGAGGGTTCAATCCCAGTAAGATCGTCGCCGCACGCGACCTGGCGTTTTTTGTTCCCATAGCCGGGGTCTTCTTCTGGCTCACTCGGGGCCAGCGATATCGAGGGGAGATGATGCTCCTCACGGCCGCCGTGTTTCTGTTCGCGTTCGGGCTTTTGATTCAGTATCGGCTCTTCTCAGATCCGGAATATGGAGCGGCCGGAGGCTCTCGGGCAGCGGCGCGAAAGAACAAGGCCCAGGCTACCAGGCTGCTAAATATCAGGACGGGGTACGATGACGAAAAGAAGAAATTCCTGTTCGGGGACCCGGCTAGAGTGCCTGAGAGTGTTTCGACGCAGCCGGCATCGGATGATCGGTTCACATTGGGAAGTGCGCTCACCTCTGTGAATACCTACATTCCGATCGCGGCACTCTTCGCTCTGGCAATCGGCTTCCGAGCCTTCAGGAGCGATCGGGTGCTTTTGTGGCTCCAGAGCCACGCTCTGCTGATAGGGATTGCGACTCTAATACCGTTTGCGCTGATGGTGCTGCTATTCAGCGAAGAAGGAAAGTTCCTCGGCCAAACGACTCCGTGGGAGGGAGTGAAGCTACTGTTCCTGGTGAGCTTTGCGGGAATGCTTGCCGACACCTACCGGCATCTGAGCCGCACCAGATGGGGACTACCGCCGGCCCGTTACGTGTTGCCGTTTAGCGCAATCGCCGCAATGCCCGTGGTTCCCTTCTTCGCCCTATCTGACTTTGGCCAGATGCTGGTTTTCTTCGGCGTTTACGTGATGCTCTATGTTGTGGCTGTCCGGCAGAAGGCCCAGTTGGTATACGCCCTCGTGATTGTGGCGATGGTCTTTGGAACGTTCTCTCTGGCGTCGAGCGCGAAGACAGGTTTTGGAGTGCCGCGTCGGGTGTACTTCAGATTCTATCAATGGACTCACACGTGGGAGCCGCCGCCTCCCGATACGTGGTGGTGGAAGACAGATTATGAGCGCTACCTCAAAGCTCAAAACGTCAACGTTGATCTCATGACTGCCCAGGAGACTCGGCAGCGTAATAACGAGGCGTGGGCCGACAAGGTCTTCCAACAGTCACAGGGCCTGTTCGGCGTTCACGAGGGAGGCGTGGTGGGCGAGGGTCTTGGACTTGGTTTTCCTGAGACTGTTCCAGTCTCCGACTCGGACTTCATCTACGCTGCGCTGGCAGAAGAGACAGGGTTGATCGGATCCCTTGCCGTACTAGTTGCGATCGGGGTCTTTATCATTGCCGGCAGCGCGATAAGCATAGGCGCCAGTGATATGTTCACCAAGTTGCTGGCCGCCGGGCTGACCGGGTTTGTAGGATTTCAGGCTCTCGTCAACATTAGCGGCGTGCTTCGACTGCTGCCAATGACCGGCATAACTCTCCCATTCGTCAGTCACGGGGGTTGGTCTCTGATCACCTCATTTGCGATGCTCGGGGTGCTGCTGGCGATTTCCCATCGAAACGCGACAGCAGTATCGCCGATCGAGGCGAGACCAGTCGCAGTCGGATGAGACTCTTCTGTACGCCATGCCTACACGGTTCGGCAGAAGTGTCCCGTTTTTCGAACGCTCAGAATAGAATAACGGGATACCTAACGCCCAAGATCGGTCGTATTATTGCAACAGTTAGTTGCGACGGTCAGTCTCGAAATGGACCACGGCACGAAGGTTGCTGCTATCCAGAGACAGCAATTAGGGCATCACCCACCCAAGGATGCTCGCAAGATACAACCTGAGGGGCCAAGAGGCATCGGATTAAAACCCGATGCCTTTTTCTTTTCGCAAAGTATTTCATTGAGCAATAGATCAATGATAACGACCGGGATGCGATCCCTTGGTACGCAGTTCAAGCCCCTTGGCATGAGGCATCAGGAGCAGTCGCCGGGTGTTTATGGTGTTGACTCCTGAAGGCGTGTAGACGAGTCGGTACCAGTTGTTTCTCAAATCCTCAGAGACGCTCTTCGCCGCTTCACTCGCTTTGTCAAACGGGAAGATAACTCCTCCAGTGCCTCCGGTAAGTTGGGCGAGCGCGCTGGGAGGCTTGGGTTTATCGCGAACGAGAGAACCCCGAGTGCGGTCTGGCGCCTGAATAGCGTAAAGGACGACGTTCTCGTCCTGAAGCTCATTGAGCGCCTCGTCGAATTTGGTCTTGCTACCGCTGTCGTAGCCGTCGCTAATCAGGATGATCGCCCGCTTTTCTACGCCGGTCTTCGCCTGGTGCGCGAACGAGTCAGACACGGCGATCAGTGCGTCGAAGAGATTCGGAAACCCTTTTCGCAGCAGCTTGGTCGGCGTCGCCTGCAGCTTGCTCAGATCCGGTGTCATCTCCTCGATGATTTCGGGCACCTCGTTGTATCCAACCACCATCATCTGGTCGTCCGAAAAGAGCTCATTCACTACGGCCAGCACCGCCTTCTGAAGCGCTGTGGACTCGACCTTGAGGCTCGCACTGCTATCTACCAGGAGCACGACACGCGAGCCGACATCCAGCCGGCCGAAGTTCTCGACCTCCTGTATTACGTTCGCATCGTAAAGATCGAAATCATCTTTCGAGACCTGCTTTCCGGGGGGGCCATGGACAATCACGTTCAACGTTACACTCCGTCTCGCTCCGGACGGAACGCCCTTAGACTGCGCCAGAGAGATATCGGCGATCAAGGACACAACAAGAAGCAAGGACAGTGTGACCGGGGTTGAAATTGACGACAAACGGCCTGGTTGCGGCATTGCGATATTTCCCATCGAGGCGTCCATCGAGGCGACGCCACTGACTGCGCAGACTTACACGGGTAAGGTGATTATTCCAGAAGCAGGCTCCTTCTCGCAACAGCAGCGCAGGTTCAGGATACGAGTAATCTCTCGGGCACTTGTCTTCGGTCCCGAATCTTCCGCCAATCAGGCCGCGCATCGGGTCTCCTGCACGTCACCCATCACGCTTGTCACGAACGAGGCCGCATTGCTATGCTTGGACTTCGATTTGAACCACCTCAACCCATTATGGACGGTTCCACTGTCACCGCCAACCGCGAACGTCACGAACAACTGGTCAGCGAGCTTGGGGCCCTTGAATCGCGCCTTCGAGAGGGCGGGGGTGCTGCTCGCATTGCCCGCGAACACGATAAGGGGAAGCTGACCGCGCGCGAACGAGTAGCGTTGCTCTTCGACGATGACTCTTACTTTCAAGAACTGGGATTGCTCGTCGCCTACGATCAATACGAAGGTCAGGCTCCGGCTGCCGGCGTAGTCACGGGCTTCGGACAGATATCGGGACGCGAAGCGGTTGTAGTCGCCAATGACGCCACAGTAAAAGCGGGATCGTGGTGGCCCGAAACCGTTAAGAAGATCCTCCGCGCGCAAGAGCTGGCAATGCGATGCCGTGTGCCGATCATATACCTGGTTGATTCAGCAGGCGTGAACCTTCCCTATCAGAGCGGAGTCTTCCCTGGACAGTATGGGGGTGGACGGATTTTCTTCTACAACTCGGTGATGCGGCGCATTTTGAGAGTGCCGCAACTGGCGGCGGTCATGGGTCCGTGCGTGGCAGGCGGAGCTTACCTGCCGGCGCTATCGGATCTAATGATTATGGTGGAGGGTACGTCGTTCATGGGGTTGGGCGGGCCGAATCTCGTCAAAGGCGCCGTCGGCCAGATTATCGACAGTGAGACGCTGGGGGGTGCGCGAACTCACACTGAGATATCCGGGGTTGCTCACTATCGCGCCAGGAATGATGAGGAATGCATCGCGAAGCTGCGTCAGTTCGTACGCGAGCTGACGCCTCCGGCGCCTCCGCGAGCGCAAATCGAGAAAGCGTCCGCCGCCGCCCGTCCCCTGACCGACTTGTATGACATTCTTCCCGGAGACCACCGGTTACCGTACGATATGCGTGAGGTGCTGGCGTGTCTATTGGACGGTGGAATGGTGGACGAGTTTCAAGCCGATTACGCTAAGGAGATGATAACGGGGTATGCGCGTATCGAAGGCCTTCCGGTTGGCATCATAGCTAACCAGCGCGGGCTCATTCGGGGACCTGCGGGCAAGCCGCCCAAGTTTGGCGGAATTATCTACACCGACTCAGCAGAAAAGGTCGCTTACTTCATCGACACCTGCAATCGCCATCAGACGCCGCTCCTTTTCCTGCAGGATGTATCCGGGTTTATGGTCGGAAGCGAAGCCGAACACTCAGGTATCATCCGAGCGGGGGCGCGATTTGTCGAAGCGATGGCAACCGCCACTGTCCCGAAACTGGTATTGACCATAAACCACGCTTCTGGGGCGGGCTATTACGCAATGGCTGGGCAGGGGTTCGACCCGGATTTCATCTTCACGTGGCCGGCCGGTCGAATGGGTGTGATGGAGGGCGAGTCTGCAGTGATGGCGCTCTTCAGCGCCGACCTTGAGAAACTCGAACGAGAGGGACGCGAACCGAGCGCTGAAATGAAGAAGGAGATGGAGGACGTGCGGGCCAGGTACGAGCGCGAGTTGGATGCCCGCTATGCCGGGGCTCGCGGCTTTGTAGACGCGATCATAGTTCCGGAAGATACCCGCCGCGTCCTCGCGCTCGCGCTTCGGACCGCTCTCAACAATCCCGGTCCGCACCTTGGCCCGTTTGCCTTAATTCAAAACTGGACTGACGGATGAACGTTTCGCGTTCCGCGTTTTACGTTTAGCGTTTGCCCTTCCGACTCGAGGAACCCACCGAACGCAAGCGACAAGAACGCGAAACTCAAAACGCGGAACGCGAAACGTTGTTTTATCAGTAGAACCGAATCGAACTCAACACCCTCTGGAAGACGGGCTGATAGGTCCGGTACTGTTCCTGCGGTGCCACTCCGATCATGTAAAACAGCTCTCCGTTCCTGAGGAGGCTGGTGTAGATCATCACTATTTCGGGCGCGCCGCTTGCCTCCGATACATTGCTGCACGTCACAGCCAACGCCTGCTGACCAGAGATGGAACCAGACTCATAACCCGTCTGCGGGCGAAGGCTTGGATTGCCCTGAGACAGCGAGTTGAGATACTGATCGGTGGCTTGCCTGAGGTTCCTCGCGGTCGCGCGGGTCATGCCGACCATTACTCCGTGTGTGAAGACTGATCGCCCTTGAATGTCATCATAACCGCCCGCGGGTGCAAAGGTCAGTTCGTTGCTGTTGTTCAGTTGCTGCCAGTTGTCAGGAACCGATATCTGAAAGCCGCCTCCGTCATAGCTTCTATATCGGGCCGACGGATAGTCGACGCGGTTTTGCGCTCTCGGTTGATTTCCCGCTGGATTCCGCTGGCGGCCCTGGCCGATCTCCTGCATCGAACGCGCCCTCGGGAGGTCGCGCAGGAGGGCTCGGACATGGGTGAAATCGGCTGTCACTCGAATGGGGTCCGAGACATTCAGCATCTCGGCTTCTCGAGTTATGTACTCAAACCGGTTGCCGGGATTCGGGTGACTGCTCAGCCATTGAGGCCCCCCGCCTCCGCTCTGCCTCTCGATGGTGCGAAACATGTTAGCCAGGTCACGAGGGTCGTAACCGGCGTTGGCCATAATGTGCGAACCCAGAATGTCCGCCTCCTTCTCGTACTCGCGGCTGAACCTCAAGAAGTAGGCCCCGACCCCGAGCTGTGATCCCTGGGAAACCGCGCCGCCCGCCGCCCCCCCGATCACCGCTCCGGCAACCTGCCCGAGAGCTCCCAGGACCGAATACTTCTGGGCCTTCGCAACCTGAGCAGTGCCATGTCGAAGTGCCACATGGCTGAATTCATGTGCGATCACTCCGGCAAGCTCGCCTTCATTCTGCGCTGCTTCGATCAACCCTCTATTGACGTAACTGAATCCGCCGGGCAGCGCGAAGGCATTGATGTCACGAGCGTCGACCACTTTCAACGAATAGTGGAACGCGGGATTCTGAAACTCTCTTGGAATTGCGCTAACGAGCCGGCGACCGACGCCGGCAATATATTCTTCGATTTCGCGGTCATTGATGAGCGGAAGCTGGCGCTCGACCTCGGCCGCCGCTTGCCGGCCAAGTTGAACGTCCTTATCAGGGCTATAAGGGTTTTTGGGGGCCTTAACCTGGGTTTGAGCCGACGCCCCCAACTGCAGAGCCAGCATTGAGATTAAAACCAGCGTGGTTGCCCTTGCTACTAAGGTGCGCATAATATTGGCCTTTCACTCTTTGAAGCTATGTTTCCTCGATCATTATTTACAATTGCGGCAGAGCAAGCAAACGTGACACCGGTTGGATTCAGGAGGGGGGCGTAAACGTTGTCATCGAGGGACGCGATTCTTGCCTTCCCCGCCTTTTTTGTATTCAATTCGAACGGGAAACGCGCTACATAACCCCTTCGACAGTCTCGTCCATGAGCTGGTCAACTACGGCTTTCAAATCGCCGGTTCGCTTATATGTGGCCAGCTGCCTGTCTGCGCTGGTGCCGTTTGCCATTATCGTATGAATGTATTCGATCTCTTTGCGGCTTTCCAATTCGTCCAGAACATCGTCCACGAATTCGAGCAACTCCAGGATCAAATCTCGAACCGGCACCTCCTTCTGTTTGCCGAAGTCGATCAGCTTGCCATCAAGTCCCCAACGCACCGCACGCCACTTGTTCTCCTGAATAAGCGCGCGGCGGTAGAGCCTGAAGCCCAGATTCTTACTGTAGAGCTTGTGAAGTTTGACGATGATGGCCTGGATCAACGCAGCGAGTGCGATCACCTCATCAACCTTTGAAGGCAGGTCGCAGATCCTGATTTCCAGAGTCGGGAAGGTCGGATGCGGCCGAATGTCCCACCAAATCTTCTTCGGCTTGTCGATGCAGCCGGTCTTCAGCAGAAGAGTGACGTAGTTGTCATACTCGGACCAGGAGCTGAAGTAGTCGGGGATATCGGTCCGAGGGAACTTCTTGAAGATTTCACAGCGATAACTCTTCAATCCTGTATTCGTGCCGATCCAGAACGGAGAACTGGTCGACAGCGCCAATATGTGCGGCAAGAAGTATCGAGCGGCATTCATGATGTGGATCTGAGACTCGCGGTCCTCGATGCCTACATGGACGTGCATCCCAAAGATAAGCAGTGACTGAGCGAGAAACTGCATCTCGTCGACCAATGCCGCGTAGTGGACATCATCGGTAATCTTCTGGTCTTTCCAGCTTGAGATGGCGTGAGTGGAGGCCGCTGCAATGCGCAAGCCGTTGGCAAGGGCAAGCTCGGCGACGGCTCGCCGAAGCTTGATCACCTCGACTCGCGCTTCCTGCACGTTGTTGCATATTGTGGTGCCGACCTCGATCATCGATTGATGCATTTCAGGCTTGACCTGCTCGCCGAGGACCATCCGCCCTCCCTCGATCATCTCGGTTATGTGCGAGCGCAGCTCACGCGTTTCAGGATCGATGATCTGAAACTCCTCCTCGATTCCGATCGTGAAGTCAGGCATCGCAGCCCCTCCCGATTTGGGGTTTGTCAGTTGTCCGTGGTCAGTTGTCCGTTGTCACAGCTACCGACCACTGACCACTGACAACGTACAAATCTAAAATCCAAAATCAATCGACTATCATCGTTGGCACCATGCCGGCGCCCGAAGTCACGTTAGCAAGAGAAGATGAAGAGAGCCGGGTGAAGCCGCCCCCGACTTTGCCGAAGAAAAGGAGGGGATCGATGTCCAGAAGCTGCTCGATCATCTGGACCCCACCCTCCTTCTCGTTCACGAACGGAAAGATCTCCCGCCCCGTGCTCACTCGCTCTTGAACCAGGTAGTCGCCGGATAATGCCCCCTCGATTGCCTGGTCCCATCCACCTTCATCCGTTTCCCATCCGATATGGATGCCATGCCCGCCGTAGTCGTCGTTTGGCTTGAGCACAAGCTTGTCGCGGTTTAATCTTACGTACTCGAGCAGATCGACTGTGACATCTCCATAAGTCGTCTTTGTGTTCTTCAGCTTTCGAGTCCAGGGAATGTGATTTCGGATAGCCGTGCGCTCGGCATCGCTGAAGTAATGCTGATGCTGCTCATCAGTCAGGATACCAAACAGCATCTTCTTGTGGACGTACTTGGTGCGAAAAGAGTTCACAAGCACCGCGGCACTTGTTCTATAGGCGTGGACCAGCGCCCGGCATTCATCAATCTTCTCCAGCAACTCGTTCGTCAGCACGCGGCGATAAACAAGGTCGATTCTGAAGTCGCCGCAGAAGAGCTTCCCTTCCCTTAACTCAAGTTCGCGGGGGTCGGCAATTGCTGTCGCATAGCCTTTACCCTCAAAATACTCCTTGAACAGCTCAAATTCTCTCTGGGTGGGAAGACCATTGTAGTCGACTATACCAATGTTGGGACGGCCTCCCTTTCCGCGCACTCGCTCATAAATCGCAAGTAGTGAAGCGAGTAGTTTGTCGCGACAGTACATCGGAGTCACCGTGTGAGTCCGCATAAAGTCACGCATCAGCGGCAACCTGTAAAATATCTCCGCCGCGACATCCTGATAGGCGATACCGGCCGGGCACTCGGCGTTTAGCTCGACAAAAGAGTAGCGATCATCCGCCAGAAATGAATCAAGCCGCGAGGTCACAGAAACATCGTCGTAGCCGGGATCGATCGCAACGAGTTCACGTTCGCCATCGGTCAAGCCGATCTGTTCCAGCATGACTCTGTTTTCCGGTGCGATTGTTCCGATCTTCTCGATCGCGCCCCAGATCGTCTCGCAGGCTCCGGTTATTCGCTGCCAATTGTCACGAGTGACAAAGTGAGGCCTCAAGTATGGAGACAATGTTCTTCCACCGAAGATCAGACGGACTTCGCGAAAGCGATCGAGGAGGAACGAGCGGGACTCATCAAGCAAATCCTGGCTTCCCTCTATCAAGGCGTTATAGTCTTCGACTGCGCGGCTGCTCATGCTCTCCTATCTCGCGCCCGCCGGTTTATCCAGGCTTGGTCGTTTGATGTCGTTCTTCAGCAACTCGTCCCACCTGTGAGAGGTAAGAGTGGGCTTGCCATGCAGGGCCGCTTCAATCGCAAGGTCAGCGACCTTGTCTACCAGCCAGTTGAAATAGACAGAGCCTACCGACCACCAGTCCGCATCGGGCGCCGGATTCATGTAATCGATCGCGTAGGGGGTGCCGTCTACGATTGCAAATTCAACGGTGTTGATGTCATAGCCCAACGCCTCATTGATCAACAACGCTTCGCGTCTCACTCGCTCGTCGGTCTTCTTGTCGAGGTAGTTGTCCACCACGAGGTATCTCTGAAAGATCGGATCGTAGGACATCGGCCAAACGTCCTTCTTCCCGATGCAGTAGCAACGCACATAGTGATCAAAGGGGATCGCTTGCTGCAAGACCATGCAGTCGGTGCCGCTCGCATCGTACTTCTCCATCAATTCGTCCCTGGTGCTCACCTTCGACACTCCGCGCCAGCCGCCACCATCGTAGGGCTTGATGAAGGCAGGCAGACCCACGTGCTCGATGATCTCGTCCCAGTCAAGAGGGTACTTCAAGTTTCTAAGCGATTCCGAGACTACTCCTTGCTTGTAGTCCTTCTGCGGCAGGAGGATTGTCCTCGGTACCGCTATGCCGAGATAAGTTGCGAGCGAGTAGTTGAAGAACTTGTCGTCGGCGGTCCACCAAAATGGGTTGTTTATGACTTTTGTGCCAGATAGGACTGCGCTCTTCAAATAGGATCGGTAGAATGGAACTTCGTGTGATATGCGGTCGATGATGACTTCGTATTCACACTTCTCGGCCATTCGGACTCCGCCGAGTTTGATGTACTCGGCCGTTACGCCGGTTTTCCGCCCGTTGATCTCGCTGATCAGCACCTGCGGAAAAGTCGCTTCGCGGCCCACGAGCAAGCCGATTCTCATGAATTTCCCCCTGCGTTGCGATTCTGACCGCCAGATTCTATAGCACGGCTCAGAAGTGGTGCAACCGGGGGAGAATGGGAGAATGGGAGAATGGGGGAATGGGGGAATGGGGGAATGGGGGAATGGAGGAATGGCATACCCCACTCTCCCATTCCCCCATTCCCCCATTCTCCCGCTCTCCCATTCTCCCTCCCTCCCCTCCTCTGCTGCCGCCATGTTACAATTACGGATCAAACGACTCGCGTCATTCTAACGGTTGGCCGCGCCCAACCCTCGAGGTTCAGGAATGGAGGCTCCTAATTTGCTCAGGCTTCAACAAACGACATTTGGCATTCGCTCGGCCTGGAGGGCCACAGTGGTACTCGTTCTGCTGGCAGCGCTACTGCTCCCTTCTTCGACTCCGGCAGGCGTGCAGGATGAGAAGAAGAAGCCTACCGAGGCACCGGAGATAAAGCAGAAAGACACTGGCAAGGTGCCCTCGGCGAAGGAGCTGGAAAAGGACAAGAAGAAGCAAGAGCAGGCGAAGGCGGCCCAGCCGGGGCAGCCCGCTATGGCTCCTGTTGAGGCGGTAGTTGAATTGACGATCCTCGCGTATGGGGGGCGGAAGGCCCTGGAAGCCTCCCGGGCCAGTATTACAGAACAAGGCACAATCAGGCTGGCAACCGATCAGGGCGACGTAACCGGCAGTTTTCACCTGCGCTCGATACGAAAAGAGAAGTCATGGCTCGACCTCTTGCGCACAGACCTCGAACTAAACACTCCTGAAGCCGCCCGAAAACAGGGGGCGCCCGCTTCGGTTAAATATGTGATTGCCTTCAACGGAGCTACGGTCTGGTCAGCCCAAAACGATCAATACGCCAACGCTCGGCCGGAGGCTGAAGCCGCATTTCGTGCCTTGCTCTCGCACGAATATACGACCCTGCTCAGATACAAAGAGGACGGGTCCAAGATCGAGCTGAAAGAGGCGGAGACCAGAACCGGGATCTCGACCAATGTTATAGAGATGACAACGCCTGACGGCCAGAAGACCAAGTACTGGATCAGCACCAAGACATTTCGCATCCTGCATGCGGAATACGAACTGAAGCTTGGAGCCGACATCCCTCCCACAAAGTACATGGTCTCGTACTACTACACGCCGCTCCGTGTTGTCCAAAACACTTTGGTGCCTGTGCGCAAGGTGATGACCCAGGATGGCAAATTTGTTCAGGAGGTCACTCTGACGAACATAGGCTATTCTGCCAAACTCGACCCGGAAATATTCCAGCACCTTCAAGCATCTTAAACCGGAACTCGAAACGCGAAACTCGAAACGCGAAACGCGAAACGTTATTCCTCAGCCCGCAAGATACTCGTCGATGGTCAAGCCGACGCGGAGATGAAACTTTTCCGCAAGGGACTGGATGTCATCGACTGTTTCATCGAGCGTGACGCGCTCGACCCGCCACATCGGCACGAAAACATGGCTTAGACCAATGTTCCGTTCGCCTCGCACTATCATCTGAGTCCAGTCGTCAAATGTGTTCAGGTCAATTCCCCGGATGTATACCCCTGACACATTCAGATCAGAGAGAACGCCCCATAGCTTCTCACGCGGGCTATGAAGGTAGAGGACGATGGGTGACCCCGGTACAATCCCGCTGCCCTGGACAAAATGTTTGTCAGCCATTTTCAGTGGTTCTCCTCATCGCGGATTCGTAGAGAATATAGCGAGGTTCTTCCATCCGCAAGGAGTCTCAACCTGTGATATACTCGCCAGCCGTTTACACATTAGGCATTCCGCGCGGCAGGTCGGCCCTATCTCTTACGCCGGTTGCCGCCGGTGTATACAGGCCGGAGGGAACCACGATGGCGAAGCAGAAAGTCGTTACGCGAGTGCGCTTCATTGTACTCATTGCCGCGACGGCGGCGCTCCTTTCCTCGACGTCGGGCGCGCAGTCGGGGAAGCAGCCGGTCGTCAGCGGCAAGCGCTACCAACGGCTTGTCATTCGGAATGCAACCGTCGTCGATGGCAACAGTACGCCGGCTTCCGGACCTAAGGATATAGTCGTCGAGGGCAACATGATTACCGAGGTTGTCCCACTCGACCCCGTTGCCCTGCAAAGAGGAGAGGCGAAACGCCCCGCGGGCGACGTCGAGATCGACGCGACCGGCAAGTACGTGCTGCCGGGTTTGATCAATGCTCACGGCCACGTGCAAGAGGAGCGGGGCGGTATCCCGCAGCCGCTCGATTACGAACTGAAGATCTGGCTCGCCTGCGGCATCACTTCAGTGCGCGACGTCGGTAGCGACACGAAGAAGACTCTCGCTCTGCGCGAGCGGAGCAACAAAGGTGAAGTCGCCGCTCCTCGCATCTTCGTCTACGCGCGCTTCAACTCCAATCCGATGCCCCACAACACCGAGGAAGCCCGCAGCCGCGTGCGCGAGTTCAAACAACTCGGCGTTGATGGGATCAAGCTTGTTGGGACCGACCGCGACATAATGGGTGCGATGGAAGACGAAGCGCACAAACTTGGCTTGCGCATAGCCCATCACGTCGGCGTTGAAGAGACGACGGCCTGGGACGATATCAAGTTCGGCACTACGAGCATCGAACACTGGTATGGGATTCCGGACGCTGCGATCGAAGCTCGGGTCCAGAACTTCCCTTCGACCTATAACTACAACAATGAGACAGACCGGTTCCGCTATGCGGGGCGGCTGTGGCGCGAGGCCAGTAGCGAACGGTTGCTGAAGGTCCTTGATGGGATGATCGAGGCAAACGTCGCGTGGGTTCCCACGCTGGACATCTATGAAGCAAGCCGCGATCTTCAACGCGCGCAGACCCAGCCCTGGTTTGCAGAGTATCTGCATCCCACGCTTGAAGAGTATTTCAAACCCAATGCGGCTAATCACGGGTCGTATTTCATCGGCTGGTCCTCGACCGATGAAGCGTATTGGAAGGAGAACTATCGAATCTGGATGTCTGCTCTGCGTGAGTTTGAGAAGCGCGGCGGTCTCATCGGCGCGGGCGATGACGCGGGCTTCATCTACCAGATCTATGGCTTCGGCCTGATCCGCGAGTTGGAGTTGCACCAGGAAGCAGGCTTTCACCCGCTCAAAGTGATTCAGCATGCTACGGGCAATAACGCCAGGATACTCGGGCAGGAAGACAGGCTCGGCCGCGTTCGTGCCGGATATCTGGCCGACTTGATCGTCGTGAATGGAAACCCTCTGGAGAACATCAAGGTGCTCTATCCAACGGGGGTAGAAGAGATCAGAGACTCGAAGATAGTTCATTCCGGCGGCGTGGAGTGGACGATCAAGGATGGCATCCCCTATCACGGGCCAACGCTGGCGCGTGAAGTGAAGGAGATTGTTGCTAAAGCCAGAGCGCAACGCACGGCGAAAGCCGGCCAGTAGCAGAGGTCAGAGATCAGAGATCAGAGGTCAGAAGTCAGAGGTCAGAAGTCAGAGGTCAGAAGTCAGAGATCAGAGGTCAGAAGTCAGAGATCAGAAGTCAGAGATCAGAGATCAGAGATCAGCCTTCTTCCTGACTTCTGACTTCCGACCTCTGTCCTCGTTTCATCAAGCCCTGATCT
>DASYSA010000494.1:0-28373 GCA_036003885.1 Blastocatellia bacterium
TGGGCAAACGCTAACCGGCGTAGCTGGAAAGGCGACGAAGGGCGCCTCAAATCAATAGAGCGTTTCTTTGGAGCGAAACGGCTGAGTGAAATCAGCCCATTCCTGATCGAACGTTTTAAGGTTGAGCGCCGTAACACGAAAATCGAGCGTCCTGGCTCGAAGTCGCCAGCGAAGCCCCGGTCAGTCGCTTCGGTCAACCGCGAACTGTCTCTACTCTCCAGAATCTTCAGCATTGCGGTAACGAACAAGGAAGCTCTGACGAATCCTTGTCGCGACGTGAAGCACATACCGGGAGAGCAACCAAGGACGCGCTACCTCTTACCGGAAGAGGAGCAGAGACTAATGAATATTCTTGCTCGCAAACCGGCGTATCTGAGCCGCGTCGTGACTCTTGCTCTGAACACGGGAATGCGCCGAGGTGAGTTGCTCAGGTTGAAGTGGGATCAGATAGATTTCTTCCGTGATGAAATCAAAGTCACTCACACGAAAAACGGCAAGGACCACGTAGTGCCGATGAACACGACGATAAGGGCGATGCTTTGGGCTATGAAGGAAGAAGAAGGCGCGGCGAGCGCGTTTGTGTTCCGAAGTCCGAGGTCGCGCCCGCATCTCAAGGACATTAAGAAGGGATTCAACGCGGCTCTGAAGAAAGCTGGAATCGAAGATTTCCACTTCCACGACCTACGCCATACCTTCGGGACCATGGCGGCAGACGCAGGTGTGGAGATTACATCGATTGCCGAGGTAATGGGCCACGCGGACATCCACACAACAAGGAGGTATTCTCACGCAACCGACCAGGGACGACGCCGGGCGGTCGAAGCAATCGAACGCCATTTCAACAGTCCGGTCACAAATCGGACACAAAGGGCTGTTGGCGACGGTGCCTGAAACCTGTAAAGTGTTGATTATATGGAGCCAGCGAAGGGACTCGAACCCTTGACCTCCGGTTTACGAAACCGATGCTCTACCAACTGAGCTACGCTGGCCTAATCCTGGACCGGACGTTCAAAATAGCCGAGGCCTCTTCTGCCTGTCAAGCGTCGGTACCATGCCGTCACCCCTCTTCCCGCGCGCCACTTCTTCTCCAAGCACCCTAAGAACCCACCACCTCGTTGCTGCCCCTAC
This sequence comes from Blastocatellia bacterium, assembly GCA_036003885.1. Lineage (GTDB taxonomy): Bacteria > Acidobacteriota > Blastocatellia > UBA7656 > UBA7656 > DASYSA01. The sequence goes on from DASYSA010000494.1 coordinate 1,129, forward strand.
CGCGTTCAGGCATTCGATCATTGTTGCCGCAGCCGTTGCCTCAGCGAGGGACGACGAGCCGCGGTAGAGCAGACACAGGGCCACCACTAAGACCCTCGTTGATCACACACAACAACAGAAGCCCGGTAAGGAGCAACGATCTACCCCGTTTCACCCCCCGGCAAGATTCATATGTCTTGACGCTGCCGAGGGCCTAAACCATAATTGGTTCGCGCAATCCCAGCCGGTGCGCAGTTTTGTCAGTGTCCTGGTTGTTGACCTTCCAGCAGCAAAGCGTAATCCCCAACCCCTCGTTGGTTGCACTGGGTCGTTGAGGATCGGAACAGTTCTTTCTCTTGGACTGTACCAGCAGCCGGTTGACCACACGATCCACAGATTGCTAAGAACTGATCTCGCGCGGGAGGCCTTTTCATTCTGTCGGTAAGCCTCTCGCACATTCATTAATGCTTTGCCGAAGGGTCTACTGTCGAGGGCCCGAGCCATTGAAGAGGAGGCGGCCAGATCGAGGCCCGAGCCGCACTACGCGGCGGGCGGTCGTGCAGTCCATGTCGGTATCGAGGCTATTCCTTCTTCTCCTAGCTGTTACCTTCTTTCTGGTCGTCGTCTTCGCGATCGGGATCACCTACCAGTTTGCAAAGTTCCCAGCCGAGGGAGCACGGCTGACACAGAACCTTACCGACACCTCGAAGTTGAACCAGGATTTGCGCAGCGCCCTGGACGAGCAAGTCAATCTCCTGCGCCGGCAGTTTGATCACCTTGATCCTGAATTCCAGGACGCCTTCGGCGATCTCAACTATAAGCTCGGTGAAAAGCAGATCAAGTACCTGAAGCTGGACATCGGACAACAGGAGCGGCTCACTGTCGAAAAGATAAAATCCCTCCAGGCGGAGTTGGCAGTTCAAGCTACGCAAGTATTCGAATGGTTGCGCAACAAGGACCGCGCGCAGGCAACGTTCCGCTTCGGTAGTGTACAGCAGCTTGAGAAGGATATAGACGAGAGGTTCAACGAGCTGAATGAATTGCAGACCAACAAACTGGTGGCGGTGCAGACCCAGTTGAACAATTCAGTTTCGGCTGCTTACGCGGCCATTGGGGGTCTTGCCGGCGCGCTCGTCCTGACTCTGATCACCTTCACTGTTCTCCTGCGCAGGAGAGTTCTGCATCCGCTGCACTCGATTCTTGAAGCCACGAATCAGGTGCGGCAGGGAAACTTCGAGGCGCGAGCGTCCTCGGCGCGCCCGGACGAGATCGGACAGTTAGCGCACGGCTTCAATTTCATGGCTGAATCGCTGGCTGAGAGCTACCGTAGCCTGGAGCTGAAGGTCGACGCGCGAACGCGAGAACTTCAAACCTTGCAACTCCAGCTCGTTCAGGCCGCGAAGATGTCGGCAGTCGGACAGTTGGTCAGCGGTGTGGCGCACGAATTGAACAATCCTCTCGCGGTGATCATGGGCTATACCGAGCTCGCGAAGATGCGCCTCAGCGCCACGAACGGAGACCCCAAACAGATAAAGATGATGGAGGACCTGCACTTTCAGGCCGATCGCTGCCGTAAGATCGTAGCCAACCTCCTCCAGTTCGCGCGGCAGGTCAAGCCCCGTCTCGAGGTGATTCGCATCAACGATGTCGTCGAACAGGTACTTCAACTGCGAGAGTACGAGTTCAGCACCAGGAACATAAAGATGGTTCGAGAGTACGATCCTGGGAATGCGTATCTTTGTGCGGATATGAATAAGATTCAGCAAGTAGTTCTCAACCTGCTCAACAACTCCTACGACGCAATTCAGGAGGCCAACACCGCCGGCTGTATCTGCGTGCGGACCACTTCGCAGAATGGAGTTGTGACGCTCGAGTTCAGTGATAACGGCGCGGGAATACGAGAGCCCGAACGGGTCTTCGACCCCTTCTACACAACAAAGGAGGTGGGACGGGGCACAGGGTTGGGGCTGAGCGTGTGCTACGGCATTATCGAGGAACATCACGGCGAGATTCGCGCGGAGAACCTGGAGCGAGGAGCTCGGTTCGTCATCACGCTGCCCGTGAGCGACTTGAAGGCCGTGGTCCAGACACAGGAAGCGCCCCCCGAGCAGTTTCGATTCGGCCGCGAGTACGCCGCACTGGTCGTCGATGACGAAGAGCCGTTCGTGCGACTGCAAAGCGTCTATCTTGGGTCCATGGGCATCAAGGCCACCGGCGCGCGGTCCGGAGAGGAAGCGGTGCGCCGCATTGAGGACGGCTCTTTCGACATCGTCATCGCGGACGTGCGAATGCCGGGCCTGCTGGACGGAATTCAGCTCTACTACTGGTGCCGAGAGCACAAACCCGAACTCTCAGAGCGCTTCCTGTTCGTCTCGGGAGATCTGATAGCTCTAACCACTGGCAAACTATTCTCTGAGACCTCGATTCCTCGCATTCAGAAGCCCTTCAAGTTCGAAGAGTACGCACGCGCGATCCGCAACGTGCTGGAAAGCTGAGGTCCGTCCACTATGAGAGGCAGTCTGATCTGGGTAGTGTTTCTGATACTGCTTCCGCTGTCCTGCTCGACGCGCCCCCGGCGCGTCGTGATAGGGATCGCACTTTCCTCGGCGAATCATCCGGCGGTCGAGCTTGCCGCAAGGGAGATCAATGCCGGCGGCGGAATCGACGGAGTTCCGATCGAGCTGATGGGACTCGAGTGGAAGATCGGAAACGTGTACAACGCAAATGAGATCCTGGATTGGGCGAACAAGTTCGCCGACACAGGAGACCTGGTCGCGGTGGTGGGTCACAGCGACAGCTCCTCAACGCTGTCGGCTGCAGCGCTCTACAATCAAAAGGGGGTCCCTCAGATTGTCACCATAGCTACCAACCCCGGCATCACTAACATCGGAAATTGGACATACAGGCTCTGCATCTCGGACGCGGCGCAGGGGCCTTTGCTCGCCGAGTACTCGGTTGGCGACTGGGCGAAGAGACGCATCGCGGTTCTGTACGTTAACGACGCCTATGGCAGAGGCCTGGCCGAGTTGTTTGAATCGCGGGTCCGCGAAATGGGCGGGGAGATCGTCGCCAGCATAATGCATCGTAATGTTCTGGCAGATGATGACGAGAAGATGATTCGGTCGTCTCTGAGGGGTCTGGAGGGAAAAGCCCGACCTGACCTCTTTGTCCTCTTTCAGCGAGTAGACGCCGCGTTGTGGACCATTCGCGCCATTCGCGAAGCGGGCTTCAACGCGGGAATTCTGGGAGGCGATAGCATTTCGCCGCTGAGTGTGCTCCAGCGCGACCCTAAGCTGCAGGAAGGTATGAGGATCTCGCAGTTCTTCATGCCTGACCGAGATAACGAGCGCGTGAAGAGCTTTCTGCTGGATTTTCGCGAGGCTGCCGGAACTGATCCTGACTATGGAAACGCCTTTGCTTACGACGCGATTTACCTGCTCCGCGAAGCCATACTGCGGGGGGGTTTCAGCCGGAATGGAGTCAAGTCATATTTGGACCGCTTGATACGAGAGCAGACCCCGGTGCAAGGCATGGGCGGGGTTTACACGTTGGGATCCGATCACGACGCCAGGCGATCACTCCATATCGTTGAGGCCCACAATGGGAGCCAGGTATTGCTCAAGACTCTGTCCGTCGAGTAAGAATCCTATCTGGAAACGAAACGCACGATCCGTCCAGGAAGACCTACATCGAATAGGTACTGGCGAGCTCGTCGAAGACGCCTTCGTGCTGGTCACCGAATAAGTCACTGATGAGGCATTGAGATGTGCTGCGGACCAACTCCAGAGCGTCATCGGGGTCAACAGGCCTGGAGAACAGGTAGCCCTGCGCGCTGTCGCATTTCAGTTCACGAAGGTGTTGAAGCTGGTCCTTTGTCTCGACTCCCTCTGCAACCACGCCCTTCCCCAGCGTATGGGCCAGCATCACGATCGTACGCACGATCTCTTTATTATCGTTGTTCTCGCCGATGCGGCTGACGAACGAGCGATCTATTTTGAGGGTGTCGATCGGCAACCTGTGCAGGTAGCTCAAAGACGAATAGCCGGTGCCGAAGTCGTCTATGCTCAGTTCGACTCCGAGAGATCGCAGCCTTTCCAGCATTCCGGCGGTGGCTTCGACGTTCTCCATGACTACGCTCTCGGTGATTTCCAGCTTCAGCGCGCGTGGATCGAGGCCGGTCAATTGCAACGTCTGGATGATCTGGTCGGTCAGTCCCGGGTGGGCGAACTGCTTGCCGGACAGGTTGACGCTGATAAAGAGCGGCGCCGCAGAGGATAACTGCGACTGCCAGCGCCTCATTTGGCTGCACGCCTCCCGCAGTACCCACTGGCCGATCGGAATGATGAGGCCGGTCTCTTCGGCGACTGAGATGAAGTCTATCGGAGGGACAACCCCATGCTGAGGATGTCGCCAGCGTATCAGAGCCTCGAAGCCGCTCAGCGTGCCGGTTGTCAGGGATACGATCGGTTGGTATTGCAGGAAGAACTCCTGGCGGTCTATCGCCCGGCGGAGATCGGTCTCCAGTCGAAGGGCGTGCAGGGCGCGCGCGTGCATCCCCGCGTTGAAAATAACGTGTTGCGCCTTGCCCAGCGCCTTCGCCTGGTACATCGCCGTGTCCGCATCACGCAACAGATCTTCCGGACTGTCGTAACCGGAGTCGGAAAGGGCGATGCCAATGCTTCCCGTCGTGAATGTTTCGTAGCCGCTGAGATTGAAGGCGCGGGACACCTGCTTCTGGATGCGCTCGGCAACCACGATCGCGTCGCCGGCGTCCTTTAGGTCGCTGAGCAGGATTGTGAACTCGTCTCCGCCGAGGCGCGCGACGATGTCATCGGGACGCAAACACGCTTGCAACCTTCGGGCGATGGCGATCAACAACTGGTCTCCGCACATATGGCCGATGCTGTCGTTGATTACTTTGAACCGGTCCAGATCGAGGAAAAGCACGGCAAACATGCGATCGCCGTGTCGCTTGGTGCGATTGAGGGCGACCTGCAGTTGTTCGATAAACCAGGCGCGGTTTGGCAGGCCGGTCAAAGCGTCGTGAAAGGCGTCGTGGAGAAGTTGCTCCTCGGCGCGCTTACGGTCGGTTATGTTGTGAATCTGGAAGATCAGGTTGGGCGCACTGCCGCGCGAATCTGGAAGCAGCGAGATGTTGACCAACGCCCAGATCTCGCCGCCCTCTTTATCTATATAGCGCTTCTCAATCTGATGAGTCGGAGTTTTTCCTTCCATCACGTCGCTGACCTGATGCAGGAAACGGTCAAGGTCATCCGGGTGGGTGATCACCGGAAACTTCATCCCCAGCAGTTCCTGCTCTGAGTAACCAACGATCTCACAGAACGAACGATTAACCTGAAGCCAGCACCCGTTCGGGGCAACAAGGGCCATGCCAGTGGGCGCGTTTTCGAAGGCGCTTCGAAAGCGTTTTTCACTGTACTGCAGTTCGGCAAGGTGCAGCTCAGCCTGTTCGTCCTGCACAACCGAAGCTCTGACGTTATTGAGGTAAGTCGAATAGGTGAAATAGACGACTGCGATGATGGGCATGATCGCCAGAAATGTGTAAGGACCAGTCAGAAGGCTGAGCTTGGCAAGCACTCCGGCCGCGAGCGCCGCCGAGAAGTAGCTGACCGCCATCCAGAGATAAATACTTCTTCCACGTAGCCCAAATGGGCTGATCGGCCCTCAACGCTCCCGCTATGGCCACGATGCCGGAATTGATCGTGTACTGTATCAGCCCCATCACACACGACGCTATGATCAGCTCCGAAAAACTTCTCCCGTGCGGCAGAGCGGTGATGGAGCCGAAGCACATTTGCACGAACACGACTGTCGCAAATGTAGAACAGGCCATAGCAGCCGAGTTAAAGGCAATGGTGAGAGGCTTGCGTGAGATGCGCAGCGACGACACCAGGGCTTCGGCCACTGCTACCAGGACGGCGGCCTCGCCGCCAAACAACAGCATGGTCAGAAAGACGAAGGTGTCGGATATCGAGACATTCGACTTGAAGCTTGGAATCTTGATGTTGACCTGGGAGCCTACCTCGATCGTTATTAGCGCCAACAGGGCAAAGGGGAGGCCGAGCTCCATCACCGGCAGTCGGTAGAATGAAAAAAGGCATACCGCGAACCCGATTGCGACCACCACCCACATATTCAGTTTGGCCCACCGTGGTTTGATCATAGCTTTATAAGTAGACGGTCTCGTAGCGATCGACCGGTTTGTAGCCGGCTTTCAGATAGAAACGCTGCGCCTCCGGTCGCTCGTCATTTGCCAGCAGGCAGACAGCGCTAGTCTGTTTCAACAATGTTTCGCTGAGTTGGGAAAGACATCTGAGACCGTAACCCTTCGATCGCTCGGCCTTATCGACCCAGACTCCTTCGAGGTAGCTGACCTCGGGCGTCGTGGAGACGACATCAGCTTTGAAGATCAGCGTTTGTCCCTCCGTCCACACCCACGTTCGGCCTCGTTCGATGCGCTTCGCGCACCGCTCGCGAAAGCCCGCGGGGTCGGTCTCCAGCGGGATGAGGCCCCTCTCCTGGCGGCCCAGTTCGGCGTGCGCGTTCACCACCATATCGAGGTCGCCGAGGTTGGCCTTTCTGAGGCCCGGAACAGCTTCGCACTGAACGACGGGTCCCCGCAGTTCAAGGAGGATTTCTCGACAGATTAGCCTGGGGGCTTGACCGGCTTTGGAGTAGTACTGGCAGAACTTGTCGATCTTGTCTCGCTCGGCCAGCGCGATAAAGGCTTCACGGTGAGAGAGGGCGAGCCGCGCGAACACTCCGATAGCGGCGTCGTCGGTCGTTTCGAACAGGATCGCATGCCCGATGAGCGCGACCCCTTCGAGCTGACCCCTTACGTCGCGGCATCCGTAGAATTTCCCTCGATTCAAGGGGCTCGTCAGGCCATTGTCGCGGATGAATCCTGCCAGGGCGAATGTGTGCGCCGGCCGGTTGGAGAGATAAGCGAGGACTTCTCGCTCATCGCTCATGGTTAGCCTGGTTATGGTCATTGCGTGGGAATCGACTGTGCTCAAGTTCGGGTTCCACGCGGCGCTCTTGTTTGTGTCTATTGCAAGGTACATAGGTTCCTAAGCTCGAGGTGTCGAGCCTCCCGAAGTTGCCGAACCTGCAAGTAGCGATACAAGCCGTGTTCTTCCTTTCATCGGATTTACCCCCACGGACTTTCGATAGCCGCTTTTCGCAGAAAAGCTCGTTTGAGCGTCATTTTCGGACTCAATGTCAATCATTTCTAACATCTATAGTAGAAAGAGGATTCAACTACCGTGCCAGCGGAGGCTTACCCGCGAACGCGGGTTGACTGAATACTTAAAACGCTGATCGCAGCGCCGAAATTGGGCGAAGAAGCTTAGGAATTGCGAAAAAAGAGAATCGCCCGCTCCCTCAATGCTCGCGGAGGTTTGGTCTGAAACTCCACGCTCATGAAGTCTGCGGATGGGGATAAACTCCATGGTAGCCTTAGTTCCTTTCGCGCCGGCGAGGGTTGAAGGTTTCTCGGAATCACCCGGGCGAAAACGTGACGCGCACCCGCCGTTCACCGCCCCGGTTTCTGTTCGCTAAGCTATCGTGTTAAATTTCTCTGTCATCCAAAGGTGATTGGGTATGCCCCTTGAACACAAGAGCCGGCGCGAAGTGCTGGACGCGATCAAAACTCTCTCTTCGATATCAGAGCTGCTATCCGCTCACGATGGCCACTTCGATTATGAAATAGATCTCGAAGTAGTTGTGTACGGCCGAAACTACAGTGGCAAGAAGGTAGGTCCTTATGCGCGACTGTTGACCTATGATCCCGGCGAGGCGGTCGTGACCGAGGGCGAGTGGGGCGGCAACACCTTCTACTTCGTGGTCGATCAGTCCGTAGATATCTTCATCAACACTCACGACAAAGGCGAAGTCAAAGTGGCGCAACTGGCGGCCGGGAGTCACTTCGGCGAAATGTCTCTGCTGGCAGGCGTGCCTCGCAATGCAACGGTCAAAGCGGCCGCGACCGGGCCGACGCGGATTCTCGAAGTTCAGCGGCCTGCACTGCGGTTGTTGCGCAAACTGCCGCGCTTCGGCGATATACTGGACAGCGCCTATCGCTCGCGCGGCCGCGACAACACCCTGGATGTATTGAAAGAGATTGCCAATCTCACTCCGGAAATGATGATCTCGCTCCGCAGCATCGCTCAGTTCAAGGTCTTTTCCAAGAATCACGTTCTGTTTCGGCAGAAGGCCAATGTCGATCGAATCCTGATAGTTAAAGAGGGCTGGATCCGGCGGTCGCGCGAGGCTCAGGGACAGGGCGGGGAGGACTTCATCGGGAGTGGCTTTTGCTTCGGCCTCGAAGGGATATTGCGAAACGAAGTCTGGGCGTACTCGGCTACGTTAATGGGCCGAACCGAGATACTCGAGATTCCGGTAGGAAAGCTGCGAAGCGAGACCAGGCTTCGTGAAGCTCTAACGAAAGGTCTTGCCAGTTTCGAGCCTCCTGCCCTGGGAGCTCGAGTGCAATATCCGACCTCCGTGCGCGCCAGGTACCTCGCCGCCCAGGAGAAACTGATCGACACCGGGTTAGTTGACGCGACCAACCTTCTGGTAATGGACATGGACCTCTGCGTCCGTTGTGGTAATTGCTCGCTCGCGTGTCACAATATTCACGGCCAGTCGCGGCTTCTGCGCAGGGGCATCCACGTGACCAGGCTGGAGGCTCCGCGGCCTGCCGCGCTTCAGAGCGTGCTGGCCCCATCGGTGTGCATGCACTGCCAGGACCCGGAATGTCTGACCGGATGCCCCACCGGAGCGATAGGGCGTTTTGGCGCCGGCCAGATAGATATCAGTCCGAGCATCTGCATCGGTTGTGGAGACTGTGCGACGCAGTGTCCGTACAACGCGATCACGATGGTGCCTCGCAGCCCAAAGAAAGCGGCAACTGAAGTGGGGTTCGCCGCCACGCTGAAAAACTATCTCAGAGTGAAATCCGATCCGCTGCCGCCCGCGGTGGAACAGACTGACGACCTGGTGGCGGTGAAGTGCAACCTGTGCACGGGCACCCCGCTCAATCCTCCGGGGGCCAAATCGCGTGCTTATAGTTGCGAGGAGAACTGCCCCACCGGCGCGCTCGCTCGCATCAACCCTCGAGAGTACTTCACTGAGATCGAACAGATTGAAGGGCTGATGCTGATCGACAGCACCCACGCAATCGGCCGCAACATTCACAGGTCCGATCCGACCCGACGGCTGGTCCACATCGCGGGCATTTTGTTGACAGCCATCACCACTGCCCTGGTAGTCCTGGCGTTGAATCGATATGGTCTCGGCCAGCGGCTGCTCGGGGCCTTGAATCTGCGCTGGATCACCGGGATCGTTGGCCTGGTAGGCATAGCAGCGGTGATGACCTATCCTGTCAGGCGGCAGATTTACCGCAGGCGCGCCCGGCCGCTTCGCTATTGGATGCTTGCTCACTCATACCTGGGAGTGATCGCCGGGATCATGATTCTGTTGCATGGCGGGACGGAATCGGGAGGGGTGTTGACGACTGCGCTGATGATCACCTATGACGTCGTGATCGCCACCGGGTTGTTCGGAGCGTTGTGCTACCTGACGGTGCCGCGATTACTGACGAAGATAGAGGGGACTCCATTGCTGATCGATGATCTGAAGGCTCGGCGGAAGGAGTTGCATAGCGAGTTGTCCAAAATCGCAAGCTCGCGTTCACCAGTACTGAGTAACCTGGTTCGCGACCGGGTCGTCCCGCGCTTTATCTCTTTGGGTTACCTGCTGCGTCAATACTTGAAGCGCGAGAGCCTCGAAATCCTGCTTGGACGGGCGAAGGCGGAGTTCAACGGCGTAGCCGTAGGTCTTGCAGATGAAAAGGACCGGCAGGCTTTGCAGAAGGCAGTCGAATCGGCCGCCACGCTGCGCCGGGTTGACGCTCTCATCTATCTTCACCGCCTGCTGAAGGTGTGGTTGCCGCCTCACGTCGCGTCGACCTCGCTCATGCTAGCACTCATGATGGTGCACATCATTCAAGTGGTTTATTACGCATCGTGGTAAAGATTCAGCCCGCTGAAGAGGCAGAGTCGCGGGCGGGCTTCCTCTGCGGTTGAGTTCGGCCAGGCCCGCTGAGACTTATGGCATCCAAGAGCCGCTTCATTATTAAGAGAAAGGACAAAGACCGGGGCGTCGATGACGTCGTCGTCGAGAGCGAGGGCTTGACCATTGGACGGGTGATTGGTAACGACCTTGTGTTGAACCATCGCGCGGTCTCTCGAACTCACGCCGGCATCAAGCAGATCGCAGGCGATTTCTGGCTCTTCAACCTCTCAGCCTCCAACGGCACCTTGCTGAATGGCGAGCTGGCCGAGAAGGGCCCAATGGCAGATGGGGATCTTATTCAGATAGGCCCCTATCTACTTCAGGTCACCTACCTCCAAACTGCGTTATCAATCGTTGTCGAGCGCGAGCTCGAGGTGGTCCCGCTCGAGGCGCGATCGAGCGCGCCTCTCGGGGGCGACGCAACGATGATGATCAAGATACCCGGAGTGAAAAGGTCAGCCACGCCGGGAGGTGCGATACGCGTCCAGGGCACAGGCCTTTTCAAATTGGAGTTGCCGGCGCTGGACCAGAGGGCGCTTGACGTCTTTTGGGAAAAACGCAAACGCGAGGCCGGCAAAATAGACGCGAAAACGCCCCTCCATCCGCACGGCACCACGAAGGTGGGGAAAGCTCAATTCAACTGGTATCCCACGCTCGACCTGCGGAAGTTGTGGCGAAAGTCCTATTTTTCGTGGAGTCTCCTCATCGTCGGATTATTGTCGGTTGGCGCCTTCTTCGCGCTCAAGAGCGCCTATTCGCCCGGGGGAGTCTCCGCCGCGCATTCCTCCAGCCAGATGAGCGCGCGAGGGATCGCACTGAGGGCCAATGATACGTCGTGTTCGAGCTGTCACGGCATCGCCCCTTCTATGGAGCAAAGGTGCGCCTCTTGCCATACGACCGGGACATTTCAGCCTTCGATATATGAGGCACACCGGCGAGAAGGCATAGGATGCGCGAGTTGTCACTCCGAACACGAGGGCCTGGCCGCGGATGCGGGACTGATCAGCTACGGCTTATGCTCGAGCTGCCACAACAGCACCTACAGAATAACGACAGGCGAACGAGCGGGTCTTGTGCTCGGCACTCCACATGGTGGTTCGGTTGGCTATCCGGTTGAGAATAACAAGTGGGTGTGGCAGGGGTTATCCGCCGAGCGATGGCAAAAGAAGAACCTCCCCGAGATCTGGGCCAGGAACAGCCCCAAAGAACAGTTCCACCTCGTCCATCAGAAAGGCAGACTACAGGGCAGGACCTTGTGCGCGGACTGCCATTCGGCCGGCTTCCGCGGAGACGAGCGCTGGCGGCAGAGCCCGCGAAACGAGTGCGCCAAGTGCCACGATCTCGCTTTTACCGGAGCGGGTATCAAACGGGTTTCGGCCAACTGCAACACCTGTCATCAACAGCACGGCCAGAGCCAGGACGTAGCCAAACTGATTCCGCCCGCCGGAAATGACGCGGTGAAGGTAGGGAAGTATCTTGCTTCCCTGGACCGCGGCGATTCGGCGAACGAGGGGAGAGACGGCGAGGTTTTGCCGCCGGGTTCGAAGAGCCCGCTCGTGTTGGCCTCGGGCGGCGCCGCAGCGATGAGACAAAACAGGACCGCCCCAGTGCTCGGAGTGATACGAAATCCGGGGGGCATCTCGTGGTATGTCTGGCTGGCCCTGGCCGCTGTTCTACCGCTCGCCGCCCTGGTCGTTATGACAGCGGGCACGGCTCGACGTCAGACCTTGCTCAAGCGGCGCAGAACCGAGACCAGGCAGGAAGCTGCCAGAGCAACAACCGGCTCGATAGATCTCGAGAAAGTCAAAGCCGAAGGTCCTCCTTACCCGCACCCTGTCATTGACCCGGTTCTTTGCATAGGCTGCCACGCCTGCGTCGAAGCGTGTCCGCACGACGTGCTCACGATAGTCAGCGGAATCGCAACCCCTGCCGCGCTTGATCAGTGCATGGAGGACACGAGTTGCCAGGTCGAATGTCCGACGAGTCCCAAAGCCTGCATCGTCGTGAACACGACTAAGGTGATTCTCCCGCGGAAGGTGCCTGCTCGCGATCAGCGGCTGATGACCAACATCAAAGGCGTCTTCATGATCGGCGACGTATCAGGGGTGCCCCTTATCAAGAACGCGGTGAATGAAGGGGCGCAGGTTGTCGATTACATTATGGAGGACCTTCAAAGCGAAGCGGCGGGTCCCGGCGCCCAGTATGACGTTGCAATCGTAGGAGCCGGTCCAGCCGGACTGTCTGCCGCGGTCATCGCCAGGCAACGAGGACTTAGCTACGTTGCAATCGAACAGGACAAGGTGGTGAATACAATTCAAAACTATCCGGCCGGAAAGTACGTCTTCTTCAAGCCCGACACCCTTGAATCCAAAGGCGGCGTCCCGATGGCGGGTCCCGGGGAGAAGCGAGAAGAGCTGCTGGAGTCGTGGCTTCGCACAATGGCTTCGAGTGGAGTGGATGTCCAGGAGGAAGAGAGCTGCACGGCAGTGAAGCGCGAGGACGACCTTTTCGTCGTCACAACCGAAAAGGGAAAGCTCAAGCAGAAGTCGAGCTACCGGGTGCGGCGCGTGATACTGGCCATCGGCAACCGCGGCACGCCGATGAAATTGCGGGTGCCGGGTGAGGAGCTGAAACTCCTCGTTCAACCTGAGCCCGGGCCCGCCAAACACTGTCCGAAGTGCGGAACGGCCCGGCAAGAGTTGCAGGCACTGTGCCCGAAGTGTCAGACACCCCTTCCGATCAAGACTGTAGCGCCTTACGAAGACGCAAAGGTCAAATACAAGCTCACCGACCCGGACGACTATGTGGGCAAGAAGTGTATTGTCGTGGGAGCGGGCAACTCCGCGATCGAGGCGGCCGTTGATCTGGCCGGCTTCAAGCGTGATGGCGGTTCAATCACTTTCACTCGTAGCAACGATGTGACTCTCGTGATCCGCAGCGACTTCAAGAGCGACTTAAAGCTCGGCAACAAGATGAACGTCTACGATTGTATGGACGCCGGAAAAATCAAGGTGTACTTCCGGACGGAGATCAAGGAGATTACACAGCGCGGCGTAGTCCTCATGGACGTGCGAACCAAGGAAGAGAAGCCCCGGATTCCGAACGACTATGTCTTTGCGATGATCGGCGGCGAGAGGCCGACAAAGTTCCTTGAAAACATCGGGATCAAGATTGGGTAATTGTCATTGGTCCGTTGTCCGTTGTCATTTGCGACAGGTATTTCACAACACAGATGAGAACGGGACAACGGACAACGGACAAATGACCAATGACAAGTGACAAATGACAAATGCCTGTACTACTATCATTGCCATCTTTAGGTAGAGGACTACACATGACTGCAACACCAAAAGCTGAACTCGCGAAGATTGGAATGGTTGGATTGGCTGTGATGGGTGAGAACCTCGCGCTCAACATTGCGCGGAACGGGTTCACCATCGCCGTCTTTAACCGCGACACCACGAAGGTTGACCGCTTCCTCGAACGGTCCGAAGGTAAAAACGTCATCGGCGCTCATTCCATCAAGGAATTCGTCGACTCGCTCGAAAAGCCTAGAAAAATGATCCTCCTGGTCAAGGCCGGCCCCCCTGTAGACGACGTCATCTCGCAACTCAAGCCACACCTTGAAAAGGGCGACATCATCATCGACGGCGGCAACTCATTCTTCAAGGACACACAACGGCGCGAAAGAGAATTGAAGAGTGAAGGCATCCGTTTCATCGGATCGGGAGTATCGGGAGGCGAGTCCGGAGCGCTGTGGGGACCCTCGCTGATGCCCGGCGGCGATCGCGAAGCTTACGAAGAGATAAGACCCATCTGGGAAGCTATTGCAGCCAAGGTGGACGATGGCCCTTGCGTCACCTACGTGGGGCCCGATGGCGCCGGCCATTTCGTCAAGATGGTCCATAACGGCATTGAGTACGGCGACATGCAATTAATCGCCGAGGCCTACGATATTCTGCGCCGTGGGCTGGGGCTCGAAGCCAGAGAACTCGCAGACGTTTTCGAACGCTGGAATCAGGGGACGCTTCAATCATTCCTCATTGAGATCACCGCCAAGATCTTCAAGGTCATCGATCCGGACACCGGAAGACCGCTTGTCGATTTGATTCTCGATGAGGCCGGGCAGAAGGGCACAGGCAAGTGGACCTCGCAGGTGGCGCTCGACATGGGTGTTGTGATACCGACAATCCAGGCTGCGGTAGATACGCGTGTGTTGTCCGCCCTCAAGTCTGAGCGTGTTGAGGCAAGCAAACAACTCCCCGGACCGCCTCCCACCGGCGTTGCTCTCGACAAAGCTTCGATGATCGACGCGGTTCACGACGCACTCTACGCCAGCAAGATCTGCTCGTATGCTCAAGGGATGAACCTGATTCGAGCCGGCTCGGCCGAGTACAAGTGGAACGTGGATCTGGGAGAGATGAGTCGAATCTGGAAGGGCGGCTGCATCATCCGCGCCCAGTTCCTGGATAAGATCAAGCAGGCGTATAAGAGGCGCCCTGACTTGCCGAATCTGCTGCTTGACCCTGACTTCAAGGGGTGGGTGCTTGAAGCTCAACCTCGCTGGCGACAGGTGGTCACGACGGCACAGTCATTAGGCATTCCGGTGGCGGCAATGTCGGCAAGCCTGGCCTACTTCGACACATATCGAACGGCTAACCTGCCGTTGAATTTGACTCAGGCTCAACGCGACTTCTTCGGGTCGCACACCTACAAGCGAATAGAACGGCCCGAAGGCGGCGCCATCCACACCGAGTGGGAGAGTTCGTAGACGAAAGGCGTTTGGCGTTTCAAGTTTCGCGTTTTACGTTTACGTTCTTGCGCACTGTTGCGCCCGGTGTGGAGTTCTCCTGTCGAGAACAGCGAAGCGTTAGATGGCTAACCGAACGTGAAACCTAAAACGCAAAACGTAAAACGCTAATCAGGTAGAAAATGGATCAACCACAAAACAACCCGCTTCGCCAGGGCACGAGGCTCGAGGCAACGGCCGAGCCCTGCGTAGTGGTGATCTTCGGCGCGTCCGGCGACCTCACTGGCCGCAAGCTCGTGCCGGCGCTCTATCGCCTGACCCAGGAGAGATTGATTCCGGCCGAGTTCGCCATTGTAGGCTTTTCGCGCTCGCCGATGAGTCACGACTCATTCCGCGAAAAGATGAAGGGCGCCATAGAGACGTTCTCGGAAGCCAAGCGTGTTGACGAAGAGGTATGGAAGAGCTTCGCTCAGGGGATCTTCTACACCAGCGGCGACATCAATGATCCCGAAGCCTATAAACGGATGAGCGAACTGCTGGATCAGATCGACCGTGACCGGGGTACCTGCGGAAATCGCATCTATTACCTCTCGGTCATGCCGACGCTATACGGCGAAGCGATACGCCAGCTAAAAGAGGCGGGCCTTGCCCAGCCGAAGAGCGGCTCGTGGACTCGCGTAGTTATCGAAAAGCCTTTCGGCCACGACCTGGCCTCGGCGATAGAACTAAACCAGCAAGTCGCGGCGGTTTTCGATGAAGACCAGGTCTATCGCATCGACCACTATCTCGGAAAGGAGACGGTCCAGAACCTGTTGGTGTTTCGGTTCGCCAATGGGATCTTCGAACCGATCTGGAACAGACAGTATATCGATCACGTTCAGCTTACCAACGCCGAAGCGATCGGACTCGAAGGGCGCGGAGCTTACTACGACACTGCCGGTGTCCTGCGCGACATGATTCAGAACCACGTCTTTCAGGTGCTGTCGCTTGTAGCAATGGAGCCGCCAGTCAGTCCGGCGGCAAACGCGGTGCGCGACGAGAAGATAAAAGCGATGCAGGCCGTTCGCGCGATTCCCGTAGAGCGTGTCGACGAGTTCGCGGTGCGGGGCCAGTACGGCCCGGGTTCGGTTGCAGGGAAGCACGTTCCGGGTTACAGAGAAGAGCCCAACGTGAATCCCGAATCGTCGACCGAGACCTACGCAGCATTGAAGCTCTATTTCGACAACTGGAGATGGGCCGGCGTGCCTTTCTACATTCGCTCGGGTAAGCGCCTCCCGAAGCGAGTGACCGAGATCGCTATTCAGTTCAAGCAGGCGCCTCACCTGCTCTTCAGCAGTATTACCCAGCAACAGCTCGAGCCCAACGTGCTGGTGATAAGGATCCAGCCCGATGAAGGAATTACTCTTCGCATCGGGGCAAAAGTGCCCGGCCAGGTGACGCGCATCCGGTGGGTAAACATGGATTTCCGTTATGGCGCGTCGTTCGGGGTTTCGTCGCCCGAAGCTTACGAGCGGTTGTTACTCGACTGCATGCTTGGCGATCCGAGTCTGTATGCGAGGCGCGATATGACCGAGCGCGGATGGGAGATCGTAATGCCGATACTCGAGGGTTGGCAGAAGTCGAAGCCGGACTTCCCGAACTATGAAGCTGGAACCTGGGGCCCAAAGAGCGCCGATGAATTGATCGAATCCGAGGGACGCAGCTGGCGCCGACCCTGACGAAGAAATTCGAAATTGAAGAGGTGGAGGCGGAAATGGAGGGCGCAATCGACGTAGGAGTAATTGAGCGGGAACTGACGTCGCTGTGGAAGCAGGCCGGAGAAGATGATGGCGGAGTGATCCGAGCGTGCTTGTTGAACCTGCTTATCTACGTGCCCGGGACTGATGTTTCGAGAGAGGTTGATGGAATCGTAGCCGATATTACCGCCGCCCATCCCAGCCGCGCGATCCTGATGGTTGCGGATCGCGAAGCTTCCGAATCGTACCTGGACGCACAGGTGACTTCTCGATGCACTCTGCCCACGGCAGAATCGAAACAGGTCTGCTGCGAACAGGTCACACTCCGCGCCGGCGGCGAACAGGTCAATGAAGTTCCCAGCGCGGTCGTGCCGCTGCTGTTGTCGGATCTATCGGTCTACCTGTGGTGGCGGGCCGAGCCGAGATTGGGAGATCGCGTATTCAAACGTCTGGTCGATGCTTCCGACCGCGTGATCATTGATTCAGCGTCCTTCGCCTCGCCGCACGCGGACCTGCTAAGTCTTGCGACGATAATGCGCGAGAGCCCGCGTTGGGCTGCCTTCAGCGACCTGAATTGGGGTCGGTTGGGGGCGTGGCGGGGATTGCTGGCAGGATTCTACGACGTCCCGCAGTACAGGCAGTCTCTCGATCAACTCAATGCGGTTGTGATCGAATATGGTCCTCCGGCGGCGGACCACGTGGCGATTGCGCCCAGAGCGTTGCTGCTGGGAGGCTGGCTGGCGAGCCGGCTTGGCTGGAAGGTAATCCCCGGGGGCACGATTCGAGAGCGCGCGGCGACGGTGTTCCAATTTGAGATCAACGGACGCAAAGTTACAATAACGTTCGCGCCAGCACAGAGCGAAGCAATCGAAGCCGGACGCCTCGGGCGTGTGACCCTGACGAGCGATTTCGCGGACTCGGCCACTTTTGAGGTCAAGAGGAGCGACGACGCAAGCCGCATCGAGACCGAAGTCAGGTTGGGTGAGGAGAGGAAACTCCAGCGCGTCCTTAGTTATGAAAACCTGAGCGAGGCAGCACTGGTCGGCATAGAACTCGAGATACTGGGGCACGACCGAGTCTATGAAGAAGCTATCCTGGCAGCCGGTGAGATGGTGAAAACGTTTTAGGTTTTACGTTTTACGTTTCGCGTTGGGAGATGCTCCTTCGTGATCGTTCTTACGCAAACCGTAAAACGCGAAACGTAAAACGTAAGACGGTCCGGAACGGAGGGTTAAGTTTGAGAGTGCAGCTTCTGCCAAGCAGAACAGGTTCCGATTCGCAGCTTCAGGCGCTGACCACCTTCTTGATCAACGACCGAGTGGCAGTTGACGGTGGAAGCATTGGATTCGCATTGGAGCCAGAACGGATGCGGGCCTTCCGTCACATAGTCGTGACTCACGCGCACAGCGATCACACGGCTTCGCTCCCGATCTTTGTCGCGGAGGTCTACCCCGAGCTTGATAGTCCGGTCATTATCTACGGGCTGCCTGAAGTTGTAGCGGCCCTGCGAGAGTTTGTCTTCAACGATCAGATCTGGCCCGACTTCGAGAAGATATCGCTTGGAAACGGCGCAGGTCCCTCAATAGAGTTTAGAATGCTGGAGACGCGCGTCCTGACCGAGATCTGTGGCCTGAAGATTACCCCGATATCTGTGAATCACGTGGTCCCGACCGCGGGTCTGATCGTACGTGACGCCGGGACTAGCGTCGTCTTCACGTCGGATACTTATATCACGGATGAAATTTGGGAGGCGGCCCGCGAGGCGGAAGGGCTGAGGGCGATCTTCGTCGACGTCTCTTATCCCAACGAGATGGAGCAACTGGCGGCCGCGTCGAAGCACCTGACCCCTCAGTCTCTCGCGGCGGATCTGAAGAAGCTCGGACGCGATGTCGAGATACTTGCGGTGCACATCAAGCCGAGCCACCGCGACCTGGTCGTCAGCCAGCTAAGCAAGCTCTCTAATCCGCCGGTCCGCGTCGCCGAGATCGGACGGGTCTATGAATGGTAAAAACCTCGTTGCTCGTTTCTCGTTCCTCGTTTCTCGTTAAGAAAGCTCTCCCAACGAGAAACCTAGAACGAGAAACGAGCAACGAGAAACGTGTCTTTATGCCGCCAAAGCTTCGCATCTCAAATCAAATCACCGGCCAGAAATCCGAGTTCGAGTTGGGTCTGGACGAGATTCGAATAGGGCGGGCTGCCGGACGCAACGACGTCGTGCTCAACGATGAGCGCGTCTCACGCCAGCATGCCACCATTCGACGATCGGATAATGCCTTCGTGCTCAATGACCTGGAGAGCGCCAACGGCACATTCGTCAACGGCCTCAGGATCAACGAGCGGCTGCTTTCAAACCACGACACGATTTCGATCGGCAATTTCGCGCTCGTGTATGAAGAGCAGGAGACGCTGCCTTCGTTTTCGTTCGACAACGTTCAGATAGGCGCGGTCGTGTTGCGCGACCCGGAGCGGATCACACAGAGCAGTCCACAAGATAAGGTCTCACCCGACAGCCCCAACGAGCCCTCGCTGGGCGAAGAGGTAGTGACCCTGAGAAAGAAGGCCGAAACTTTGTCGCGCCTCTACGAGCTGAGTCGCGTCTTGAGCTCGGTCTTTTCGCTGAAGGATATTTTTAAGAAAGTCAGCGAGATGATCTTCCGCACGACCCGGGCCGACCGCTTCGTCGTGTTGTTGAAGACGGCGGCCCCCGGCCAGCTTGCGCCGTTTGCGACCGAGTTCCGCAACCCTACATCCTCACTTCACGCCGAAACGATTTCGATCAGTCAGACGGTCCTCGACCGCGTGGTGAGCGAACGGGTCGCGCTGCTTTCATATGACGCGCAAACCGACGATCGGTTGAAACAGTCTCATTCAATCGTTATGCAGCACGTACGTTCGGTCATGTGCGCGCCGCTCCTTGGCAAGGAGGGAGTGCTGGGAGCGATCTATGTCGACAGCCAGCGGCTGATGCAGGTTTTCACTCCGGATGATCTGGATATGCTGAATGCGATAGCTGCGCAGACGTCGATGGCTGTCGACAACGCGATGACTCACGATCAGCTGGTCAAAGAGGCGCTGGCCCGGGCCGCATATGGCCGCTTCATGCCTCGTCACGTCGTCGAGCAAATATTGGCCAGCCCGGAAGCGCTGAGCCTTGGCGGTGTAAACCAGACTGTTACGGTGCTGTTCTCGGACATTCGTGGCTTCACTACTATTTCTGAGAGCCTCCCGCCCGAAACAGTAGTCAGGATCCTCAATGAGTTCTTCTCCGACATGACCCCGATCGTCTTTGGGCACCGCGGGTTGCTGGACAAGTACATAGGAGATGCGGTTATGGCGATCTTCGGAGCGCCTTACGCGACAGACGACTCCGCGATCAGTGCTGTGGCGGCCGCCGTCGCCATGCAACGTAAGATGCTGCTTCTGAATGAAGAACTGAAGGAGGATGGGCTGCCTCAACTCGGAATGGGGATAGGCATTAACACAGGCACGGTTACTGTGGGGTACATCGGCTCCGAGCAACGTACTGACTATACAGTGATCGGCGATACAGTGAATGCTGCCTCGAGACTCGAGGGGGAGGCCAAAGCCTGGCAGATTCTGATCAGCGGGCCGACCCTCGAGGCTATAGGCGACGCTTTTCGTGTCAACGCGGTAGGCGAAATGCCGCTCAAAGGCAAGACCCTTCCTGTTCAGGTGTATGAGGTCCTGTGGAGGCCTGAGGATCAACCGGTCCCGTCAACGAGGGCTTGATCTAAACTCCCGGTTAACTTCCCAACATTCCGGCTGCTTCCTCATCCACCAACCATGTGAGCCTTCCGCTTCGAGGCTGAATGAGCTGGCTCGGATACGTATCCGGATCAGCGGGTCCCTCGATCACGCTCTTCAGCACCTGAGCTTTGTCCTCTCCGGATACGAGGAATGTTACGTTGCGCGCGTTGTTTATCGTAGTCGCGGTCAGCGTGATCCTGTGAGCGTTCAGCTTCTCTACGTAGTTTGACACGGCGATCTGATCCAAAATCCTCAGGGCGGGTGTGCGTGGAAACAGGGAAGCGGTGTGCCCGTCCGATCCCATTCCCAGAAGCACCAGGTCGAACCGAGGCCATGTGCTAAGCGGAGCAGTCCCTGGAGCCGCTTCACCCGAGAAGAACTGCTTGATCGTGTCCGAATATTCTCGCGCAGCGCATTCGCGGTCGTCGAGTTCAGCCGGAACGCGAAAAATGTTTTCAGGTGGCACCGGCACCCTTGATAGCAGCGTCTCTTTAGCCATTCGGTAATTGCTCCCCGAATGAGTGGGTGGCACAGCTCGCTCGTCGCCCCAGAAAAAGTAGATCGACGCCCAGGGCACGCTCTTGCTGAACGGCTCGTCCGCGAGCAGGGAGAACATCGCACGCGGGGTCGATCCACCTGACAGCACCACCGTGAAGCGGCCAAGCCCGATTACATACTGATCGGCAAGCCGCGCAAAATCCTTTGCAGCCTCGAGTGCAAGGTCCCGAGAGTTCCCGTAGACGCGAATCTCTCCCCGCGTCATGCTCAATGTCCTCATACCAATGATCTCTCCCAAAGGTGATTAGCGCGGCTAGTATAGCACCGACGCGGCAAAGGGTTCAGCATAAAGACATCGTTCTAAAGTGCTCAGCTTGACGGTCACATCGAGCAGCCTGTAACTTACAGCCTATCAGGAACCCAGGAGGAAGCGTGGAAACAGCCAAAGGCCAGACGCGCGAAGAGATGATCACCGGGCTCGCCCAACGGATAGACAGTTTCGAAAAGTACACGGATCCACATTCGCACCTCATGGCGGCGCTTGCGGTTGGCCTCGCTCGGCGCATGGGTTTGGCTCAGGCGGACATCGCCGCCATTCGCGAAGGTGCCCTGCTCCACGACGTAGGTCTATTTGCTATGAGCCCGGCATATCACTCATCACCCGGGCCACTGACATTTGATGATCGAATGGATCTCTGGCGCCATCCGGTGATAGGCGAGCAGCAGATGGCAAAGCGCGATGCGACACGCTACGCGCAGTTGCTGGTCCGCTGGCATCACGAGCGATGGAATGGATCCGGCTACCCTGACTCGCTCGCATTCGAGGACATCCCGATCGGGGCGCGGCTACTCTGCACGGTCGAGCTCTATAGCGCGCTCATCTCCGACAGACCTTATCGCGCAAAGCTGCCTGGCGACGAAGTCCTCACCAAGTTGAGGGCATCAGCGGGCGTCGAGGGCGATCCCTATGTCGTCAAGGCGTTGCTTGCACTGCTTGAGGAACTACGACAGCCGACGGCGCCGCCGGAAGAGGTAAGCAGCGCGGTGCCGGCGGGCCAGCACGGCGGCCAGACCGAAGCGCCGGCTGCGGTTGAGCCTCAGTCCCCGCCTCAGCCGCACTTCTTCGAGCCGTTTTATGGGCCTGGACCCACCACGGTGGAGGATCCGGAGCAGCAAGGCTTCGTTCCCACAACTCCGGAGGAAACAGGTTCTGAGGCGCAGATTGGTTCATCAGCATCTCCTGCGGAGGCGGCTGTGCCGTTGTCTTCACAGCGCTCGGCGGCTATCCCTGCTGTGCTTCCGTCAATCGCCTCGATCCTCTCGAAAATCGGAGCTCAGAGTCCGCCCGCTGAAGAGACGGCCAACTTTCGGGGATGGAAGGCGAGCCGCTATAACAAGAAGTCGCTTATGGGATTCGAGGCGAGCGTCCTCCGCCAGGTCGAGTTCAGGTCGATTGCCATAGCTTTCTCCGGCGGTACGCGGCTGGACTGGTACCTGAAGACCTGGGGCAAACAGATATTCTCCAATGATCCGCGCTGCTGGGCTGCAATGGTTTCAAAGGCCACCCTTGAGGCGAGGGCGCCCCTCACCGAAGAGCAAATCGGCCGTCTTCTCGAGGATGTGTATGTGCCGGGCGCCTGGCTGCGAAATGCTCAACTGCGCCGCTGGTTCAACGAGATGGATTCCTGGTGGATGGACAATCTGCGGCGCAACATCGACGCGATGGAGGATGAGGTTGTGCGTGCCCAGGCGCTTGCGTTGGGGCTTCAAGTGGGTGACTATGCGCTGTCGTTTGATGAGGAGACACGCGGGCTGAAGCGCCCGCTGACGACGGTCTTCTGGCAGTTGGCCGGCCGCGCCGCCAACGACCTGGGACATCCAAATAATCGAGTTCACAACGGCCCGGCTCGTGAGTTCATACTCCGGGTGCACGCGGACCTGCTCTACCTTGATCTGCCTGCTTCCCATGGAGAGAACGCAGGATCGGAAGCACGGGCGCAGTGGCGCGAGTGCTGGACACAGGGCAAGGAGACAGAGGATGCGGATGATCTTCTGAGGCTCACGACGATACCTCAGTCGAAGCAGGCTTACCTGGCGATGGCGGACCGCCTGTTGCGGGCGGCCGCACACATAAAGAAGTGGGCGATCGGCTACCAGGAGAGTGGACTGGCTTCGGCACGTGAGGTCAGCGATCTGATAAAAGAGCATCGTCCCGTGACCGCCACCTACTCGAAGGATCTCACCGAGGTGGCGGGCGGTCTCCGGAACTATATCATCGTGGCCGAAGCTACCTGAGGGAACCAGCCCTGGGTACGCACGCTTCCAGCGTGCTCATCCGAAAGGCCGCACGCTTCCAGCGTGCTCATCCAAAAGCCCGCACGCTGGAAGCGTGCGTACCCAGGGACCAGTGATGAACGAAATGACAGATCCCGCGTTCATCACTCATCGCTCATAATTCATAGTCTCTGACGGATGCTCGATCGCTGATGCCCGCCGCGGTTTCACCATCGACCAGAATTTTGCAATCAATCCGTGGGATGCGTAGAGCGTTGAGATTATCAGCAGACTCCACTGCGAGTAGAACCATATGGCCAGTACGATCAGCGCGATACCCAGTATCAGGATTCGCGGATGATAGAGGGGCTTCCCTACATTCTTGAAGCTGGAATAGCGTATCGTCGACACCATCAGGAACGCCAGGCAGGCAACCAGAATTATTAATCCCACCACAAATGCCCGGTCGTCTATTGTCCAGGCGAAGAACGGCATCTGAAGATCGGCCCTCTGGGAGAGCGGCCTGGGTGTAAAGTGGGCGATGGCGGCTATCAGGCAAGCGCCCGCCGGAATCGGCATCCCAACGAATGCTCTCTTCTCGGCCTTGGGATTCTTGATTGGGAGATTCGGTTTGGGCTGGCGCGCCTGCACGTTGAAGCGCGCGAGCCTGAGCGCCCCACAGATAACAAAGATAAAGGAAGCTGCCCAGGCAATCTTGTGCAGCCCCTCGGTCTTGCCGTATCCCCATGTGTAGGCAAGGACCGCGGGCGCGATGCCGAACGAAATCACGTCGGCAATCGAGTCAAGTTCTATCCCGAACTCGGACGTCGCGCCGGCAAGGCGGGCAACGCTACCATCGAGGAAGTCAAATAAGACTGCGAAGCCGATGTTGATCGCCGCGCGGTCAAAGTGCTCGGTGGCTGCGCCAACCTCGCCCAGTGAGAGAAACTGCGCCCCTGCCAACGACTCCATAACGGAAAAAAAACCGCAGAAGATGTTGGCTGTAGTCAACAGACTCGGGATCACGTAGACAGCCTTGCGCGACCCCCTTCGCGGACGGTTGGTTTGAGCATCCCCTGATGATGGATTTTGAGGCATGTGAGACCTCCGAACAGTTCTCAAACGATACTTTGAATCGCTTCGTCTAAAGGCGCCTATCCCGATAACCCGGTCATGATAACACGATGGGTCGTTATTCCCCCGTCGAAGATCTCGGCCGCGCCTGGCGCGATCTCGCGTGCTTTGCGGTCAGGATGGTATCTTTTTCGGAACGGTCGTGCCTCCGCTCACCCTTTTCGGACGCGTCCAATCACGGACACTCCCCCGACCACGCGGTCGCCCTTGTGTGTCGTGACCTCGACTTCGGCTGGAAGAAGGACATCCATCCGGGAGCTGAACTTCATCAACCCAACTCGCTCGCCGAGTTTCACCCGATCGCCATTCTTCCGCCAGAACACCACTCGGCGAGCTAAGAGTCCCGCGATCTGGCGAAAGACGATGGTGACGTGACGGCCCTGGACCGTAACCACATTCTGTTCGTTTTCTACGGATGCGATCTCCCGCGAAGCGACGTGAAAGGCGCCTGGCTTGTAAACCACGTCCACGATCTCGCCGGCGATGGGGGAGCGGTTTATGTGAACGTCCAGCGGTGACAGGAAGATGGAGATCTGGACGGCAGAATCTTTTGCTGAAGGATCCAACGGAGCGACTACCACGACGCGTCCGTCGGCCGGAGAGACCACCAGCGTTTCATCGGTAGGGCAGTCGCGTTTCGGGTCGCGAAAGAAGAAGCTCATGAAGGCGGTGAGCAAAAAGCAGACGGTTGCGGCGACCCACCAACCCAGCACTATGAAGGCCGCTGTGGGCGCCAGAAAGAGGATGATGTACGGGATGCCTTCTTTTGCCATGATTCGGGTCGAGAATTGAATCGAAGTGCCTCGAAACAAAATTGGTTACCCTGTACGACGGGTCAGACGTGCACCGGGTGCGCGTCTACCCGCCGCTCGCGAGTAACCAACGGCTGACCCTTATTTGAACTGGCCGGCTCTCGTTGTGCCGGCTGGCGATTCCGGAAAATCAGTGCCCTGCTGCTTGTTGCTGTTCCTTGTAACGGCGGAGCATGGTCTCCATTTGGTCTTTCAGGTATAGCTTCTTCTTCTTAAGAGTAGACTCCTCAATCTGTTCCTCAACGCTCGGGTAGTGGAGCGCGGCCAACTCGCTCAGTCGCCTCTCGTACGAACTGTGTTCGCGGGCTAGTTCGGAGAACTGGGAATCGTTGGCCAACAGGTGCTCCTTGAGCGATTCGGTTTCATTCATCGGATTCTCTCCTTTTCAATATAAGACCAGCCCTATAATGACTGGTTACATCCACCATTCTGAGCCGGCGTCACAGCCGGTCCCTTGACCCGGCAGAACCGAAGATGGCTGGGCCACAAATGCTCATGTCTTGACTTACAGTACTGGCTCAGCTGAAAAGTTCTCTTGGGACGTTGACCTTTTTCGGGTGCCACGTTGCACATAAGAAGAATCAGTGTCGATACCTGTCGAAATGTTACTCGAAAGGCGAAGTCGATGCAAGAAAGGAAGAGTGGGGGAGTGGGAGAGCCGGAGGCACCCAGTCTCCGATTCTCCCATTTTCCCACTCTCCTCCTCAGTCCCCGTAGCTTTCCTGTACCGCGCGCGCCGGAACGCTGAAACGCTTGAGTCCCATCGCGATCAGCCATATAAGCCCCGGGCTAGCGGATAGCAGTCCTGCCGTAACCATCAGGGCACGGGGACTGAACCAGCCGAGCAGCCACCCAGCCATAATGGTCGAGATTGCCATCGTCGACAACTCCAGGGAGCGGTCCGTGGTGAACACTCGCCCGCGATACTGATCGGGCAGCACCCGCATCATCAGCGTCTCCTGGACGCCGAACTCCATGCCCAGCACCAGCCGGCTTGCCGCTACCCACAACGACATCAGCGCGAGAGAGGGCATCAACCCCCCAACGGCAAAGAGCACTCCATGCGCAAGAAGCGACCATCCGATGAAGTGGCCGGCCCGCCGGCGATCGGTTACCCACATCCCCGCGCGACGCGCAAGCATCATCCCGATGAACAGACCCGCGCCGCCGGCCGTGAACAACGAAGCAACCACCCAGTCGCCCCGGTCGGCCCCTCCCCGCGAGAAGACGTGCGCGCCCATGCGGTCGAACAGAATAGTGGTCATTCCGCCGCCGGTGGCCCACCCTATGTTGACGAGGATCACCCCGCGCACGAACGGAGTCGCCCAGGCGTAACGCAGCCCGTCCCGGAGTTCCGAGAAGAACCGGCCCCGAACCACGGCCGACGGCTGTTCGCTGCCGGCGATCGGCACGTTTTCAACGGCATCGGCTGACAGAGGATCGGGTAGAAGCGCCGACCCATCCGTTGTTGCGTCTGACTCATTTCGTCCTGCGGCGGCTCTGCTCATCGCCTCGACAGGTATTGCGACGATGAACAGGGCTGATGCTACGAACGAAAGCGAGTTTACGACGAAGGCGACATCATAACCGAACTGCGCTGCAGTCAGGCCGCCCAGCGCGGAGCCCAGCGTGAACTGCAGAAACCGTGTCGAGAACATCAGGACGTTTGCAGTCAACAACTCGCGACCGGTAACCATATTCGGCATCGCAGCATTCTTTGCCGCCTCGAAAAACATTGTCAGAGACGACATTAGAACGCTGGAGGCTACGACGAGCCAGACCGACCCCAGCCAGGCCGCTACGATAAAGACAAGGGCAATCAGGGCCCTCAGCAGATCGGCCGCAATCATTATCCGCTTCCGCGAGTGCCTGTCCACAAAGACTCCAGCAAGAGGCGCGACCAAGAGAAAAGGGAGCAGACGCGCCACCAGCAGCGCAGTGGTCGCCATCGCCGAGCCTGAATAGAGTCGCACCAGGCCGAGCTCGGCGATGAAGGAGAACCACGATCCCAGTTCGCTGATCGTCTGCCCGATCCACAACCGGCGGAAGTTCCGGTTGCGTCTCACTAGTTCGGTATATGTTGCCGTCGCCATGATAAAACTCCGAGCTTCGCGATGAAGCTGGTTGTGAACTGCCGCAGGCACTGGGATCGCGGCAGGTCCTATCCGAGTTCATTCACCGACCGTCTGAAAATGG
>DASYSA010000495.1:0-7127 GCA_036003885.1 Blastocatellia bacterium
GGATGGTTACGTCCGCGTGTTAGAAATGTTTAACGGCAACATCAGTGAGGCAGCTCGATTATTAAGAATTCCTCGGAGTACCTTGCAGAGCAGACTGTCAATGCTGAAATCCAAATGTTAGGGCATTCCAAATTAGCTCCTCACTCAGTAATAAGTGAGGTTAGGATCGAGCCAGCGTTTCGATTGCGGAGATAGACAGTTTCTTTCACCAGCGCTAAAATTACGTCACTCACCATTCCTCAAGGAGTTCAAATGACGTACCTCATGCCCTATCTGCTGGAATTATCAGGCAGCGAAAGAATCTACATTCAAAACCTGATCGCTCAGATACCACTGCAACAAGCTGAAGTATTCCTGATTGAATATCGCAGGCGTCGAAAGGATTCTCAGACCGTTTTAATGGCAGCGGTTATCGGCCTAGTGGCTTGTCCGGGTTTCCAGAGATTCTGGCTCGGTGAGATGGGCATGGGACTGGTCTTCTTATTCACCGCCGGCTTCCTTGCAATGGGGTCGATTATTGACCTCGCCACTTATAGGACACTGGCGCGCTGTCACAACGAGAAAGTCGCTCGAAGCATTCTCGCGGAACTGGATGCATTTGAATCGGAAAGAAAGGCCGAGTTTTCGGCACCGCTCCCGACGATCAATGTTTCGAGCCCCTTTTCCAACGCTACCTGAATAGATCTCTGGCTGTAGCGCAAAGTCGTAACTTGAGAGCGACTTGAAGTCATATCCCATAACAGTTAATCGCCCCCGGGCAAATACTGTCTCTCGATCTATGATTATCGCTGTATGTGCGGTTGCTCCTGAAGGTCGCCTGACAATTCTCGTTGCTATGATGAGTCAATATTGAAAGAGGCAGGAGATCACGATTCAAAGCCTTCAGCATTCTCACGGCTATTCGCCTTTTTTGCAATGCCGAATTTTGCCTGGTAAGCACGGACGTAATCTTGGTCCTCACAGACGCACAAGCCAGTCTGGGCCTTGAGGGTAGGCTGTGTTAAGAAATCTCCAAGCGGCCTCATAACATCAATGCGAGTCGTCATGGTTGTATTGATAGTCTTTCCTACTGCGCGCGCCAGTAGTGAAGCCGCGAGCAGGACACCGGCCAGTGCCGATTGGTGGGCCAACGGGACGTGTAGCTCTTGGCGTGGAAGGCCGATCATGCCCATTGGGATGAGACCGCCGCCGCAGATGCCTTGGACGTACAATTCTCGAATGCTTCTTCCTTCATAACGCAAAACTTCCTCAAGCGGTAGGTGCAGACCTTGAGCTACTGCTTCCAGAAGAGGTCTACCGACTCCAGTACCTGTGTGCAGCAGTGTTCGTATTTGATCTACCAGCTGCGGGATCGCAAGCGCTGAAGCAACAAGTTCATCCTCATTCGGTACTGTATGCGTCGGAAGGTACAGACAGGCGAGGCAAGCGCCGTTGCCATCGAAACGGTCGTGCACGGAAACGCCGAGGTCCCCCGGCTGCGTCCAAGCGTTCGCAATCCATCCTGGCAACGATGCCTGCACGGAACGGCGGTCCGAAGCGCTGTCTAAAGCGACAAGAACATGTTGCCACTCGTAACCCATTTTCTCGACAAAAATGGCCCACGTGGTCTCGATGGATCGGCTCTTAACGTCTCTGACGAAGAATGGCATAGCGATCTCAACCTTCGCTTTGCCATCATCAGCCCGAGTCGCTAACACGTATCGTTGAAGATTACTGAGTTCTAGAGGTTCGTGATCGATAAGATGAATAACCCCTTGTGCAGGGGAACGCCCCAGCACCCAAGCAGCCCCATTCCCAATAGCACCTACGCCGACCAGTAATGTGTCCTCGGGCAAGTGCCAGTTATCGTTCGGAATGCTACTAGGCGTCTTGCCTTTCTCACAGAGGAACGTAGACAGCCGCGTATCGTCTGACCGGTGTTTTTCAGAGTCTTGTGACATCATGAGGCTGAATATCCTGCGGGCTGCGAGGCAGGCGGCCGCACTCGCCCCTAGCGGATTGGGTGAGTGTCCGGTTTGTGACGATTCGCTCATTGAAATCAAGGCATCCCAGCCGTCGCTTCCTGCGAAGCACGTTGTTTCAAAGCCAAGTACTCCGCTGCCTATTGCTATTCCAGTCGATGCGCCGGGTTTGAATTCTATGCGCGGGTTGATCATTCGGGCGATGCTTTCGAGGCGTTCGCCTTCAGATGATAGCTCGGCTCTTATTTCTAAATAGGGGTAAAATCGTGCCAGCAATCTCACTGACAGTTCCGCCAGAGTCTTGCCTTCATCCGATGTCGCCGCATTTCGATCCACCGCTATACCGACGTTCGCGTCTTCAAGGGTTCTTCGAAACAAATCGGGCGCAAAACCCGCGATGACCTGCGAAGCTGCCAGCGCTGCCCTCTCGTAGTACTCAGCTAGTGCCATTTACATCACCTGAATAAGATCGGCCGTCTGTTCGGTCCAT
Organism: Blastocatellia bacterium; assembly: GCA_036003885.1. Taxonomy (GTDB): domain Bacteria; phylum Acidobacteriota; class Blastocatellia; order UBA7656; family UBA7656; genus DASYSA01. Next base: position 2,452 of record DASYSA010000495.1, read on the forward strand.
CCGCCCGGATAGAGTCGGTAAATTGCCGTCGAGGAAGTAAATAATTGGTCGCGACAAAACTCAGCAGCAACAATCGAAAGTCCACCTAGCGTCGCTACAATGGGATAGGTGTCATCTGTTTCAGAGTGATACGCGTCGTCTGGATGCGCATGGACCTGAACCGCGAGAATCTCGCAGGCCTCATAAAGCCACACATTAAGGCGATGCAGTTCTGAACCATCAACACGCACACAGAGACCATTGTTTAGACGATAGGAATCTTGTCTCGGCACGTGAGCAGTTCGAACGCTGAACAATCGACCGTTCTGCTGGCCGCTCCAGAGCACGAAAGCCTCGTATCCTTCAGAACCCGCGTGGCGTAACGTCTCTTCAGTTTCATTGACGATCCTGGCGGGTACCTGGAATCGTTCGACATCCGCCAGCATCACGACGGCACCTCGTGCTGGATGAATCCTGCGATGAGAGGTTGGAGCTTGATCTGATAGTCCGAAATGGGCTCAATGCCGTACTTTGTGATGGTTTCCAGCAATCGGACCAGACGACCTGCACCAGAGCGACGGTGTAGTTCCCAAGCGTCGCCAGAATGACCCGGGTGCTGGTGGTACTCACGTACGCCAGCCAAGCAGAGAAATGGCGTGTCATCTGGGCCATACCACTGCATGAGCGGCAGCTGTGTCTTAAACCGCGCTTGCGCACCAAGCGGAAGCTGCAAGCCCGGTATGGGTGGGCCATTCGTCTCGACAGAACGTTTAAGATGAGTGGGAAGCTCTTTCGCCTTGTATGGCTCCCCTGTAAACGGATCAACGAGACGCACGGAGGGTGGTTCCATATCGTAGTTGGTATAGTCGAATGCCACTCCGGTTACGATCGCCGGAGGCGTGAGTTGTGGCGCCGCGAGAACGACCAACACCGAAGGGAAATCTGCCCGCACCAGGAACCAACCTCGCCGCAGGTAGTCGCACTCTACCTGCCTGTACTCGGCGATCTCGCGATCAAACTTCGTTCGCGATACTTGTGGGTCGACATACTGCCCCCGAGTCACGAGATTGCACCGCCAACCCCCGCCTTGAGATTGAGAAACAACCGTACGTCGGCGGGAAAGTTGAAGTCAGAAATCTTCTGATCTAATGGCAAAGTAGCACCGGCCGAGTCTCTCAGCTCCCAGCTATCGGGCGGCTGTCCGGCATTGCCGGTTTGCTCTAACGCTCGCGAGATTACAGTTCGCAGTGGTGCGTTCTTGTTTGCGCTGACCACCGTCGGCTGGCCATTTACAACGATCGCGAGGTCTATCTTGTTATCTGGCTTATTGTCTGGCATTCGTACCTCCTATTCTCTTGGCAAAGGTTAACACACGTGATACAGTGTGTCCAGTGTATTCTCTCTCTTTTTTAGTAAAAGCTGCCAATCGTGGCCAATCGCTGATATGCTCTCGCGCATGAGCCCCTTAAAAAATCCGATCGTATTCTTACCCTCGCGGCCTCCGACGGCCGTCTACCCTGATCGATACCAGGCTGCCCACTATCGCGAACAGGAATTCCCACCAACGGCGACCGATCGGGAGCGGATCTTCTACATCAATCTTGAAGGAGGATTCTTCTCGCCCGCCGCTCTGATGGAAATGATTCTTCCTCTTGGGCAAGCTGTTCGTGGCGGAGCTTACGGATCTGCAGCTCTAGTCGTCGTGTCCTCCGACAACGGAACAATAGAGTTCCTTGAAGCTTTGGCTCAGAAACATGAACTGCCAATATTCCTGTCAAACTCGCCGGCTGCACCGCTCAGTGAAGCGCGACCGATCGGCGCATTGACCACTGCGGAAATGCAAACTTACGGATTGATTCGTACCGCCGGTGGCCAGGTAACCAGTTCCCGACTGGCGGATCTCGCCGGAATCGAAGGAAACGCTGCAGGAAATCGCCTCGGCGCCTTGACACAAAAAGGTTACCTGCACCGAGTACCCAGGTCGCGCCGCGAAGGAGATGCGTTCGTCGATCTCTTATCCGCTGCGGAACAGGCGGGTGCAGCAACCAGCGACTTTAAGCCAGTGCCGGCCGCCTCGGACGAATTCAGCATTCCCGAGGACCTTCGCGAAGCAATGCGCGAGGTAGCGTCGATTGATGGATCTCTCCCGCGTGAAGTACTGCTGAGAGCATGGCGCGAATTTGTGGACCAACATCGCGAGGTCCTTGACGTCGAGTCAAAAGAAGTGAGGCGAATGCTCAAGGAGAATGATAGGGAAGGACTAGCTGCTTACGCCAGCCGTCGCAATCGGGAACGCGCAAGACAAGCTACCGCACGGCTTAAGCGCTAGCTCATGAACAGACCCTCATACCGACCTCATGGTGAACAGTACTCCTCCTCATCGATGCCATCGCGGCTCGTGCATCTGTGATAGATACGATCTCCGGATCACAGAGAGATGCCTAGTTGCTGATCTCGGATTCGAGTCGAACACAACGTTCGCGGATGCGCGCGCCCACCCGATTGTTCACGCCTTCGAAAATCAACGCGCGTCCGAGCCAATCGGAACTCGCACGGTGGGTCCTGCAGCGGGGGATCTGACTGTCTATCGGCTTGGGCATGGGCACGACCATCGAGGCGCAACTTGGCATGATGAAGCCGAGAACGTGGTTTGGCTCTGCGCGTACGGACTGCATCGCTCCGGTGAGGATGACGACGCGTTCCCGTACTTCGATGAACTGATCCGCGACGGCATTCTTCTTCCTACGGAGGACGACTATGCTGCGTTATTTGATGACCGCGATCAACGGTTCGCAGACACCCTTTACACCGACGCACAGGAGTGTTTGTCCCGCGCTCGATCAAATCCTGGGGTGGAAGAGATCGCCATACTAGGAGGGGAACAGTCGACTGCCGTCGTGGTCAATGTCGTGGACACGCTGGAGGAAATCTACGTCGCGTTCTCGGTCGCCCACATCGATACCTCGCGGTTAGTGATGATTCTGGGTGCTTTCGATGTTGACGCACAGTTCTTGGATTGGGAATTGGTCGACACGTTTCCGACACGAACTCTTCGTGTGGACGAGCAAGAAATCTGCTACCGCATACTCCACGGCTAAAATGATGGTCTATTCAGGTGGACTTCAAATGAAGTCGATTCGCTAGAGCTTGATTTAGTGGAAACTTCCAAACTTCTCCAGCAACCCACCAGCTTCCAGACACCAAGCCGTAGGAGTTTATAGAACTCACTGAGGTCACATTGTCACGACCATTGCGGCTAATACCGCTAGTCAATGATATGACAAAATAATAACTTCCTCCCGATCAGTAATACGTCCATTCCGCTTCGCTGCATTCCGCCGAGAAGGATTTATCCAGGTAGTTTCCCCTCTTCGTTCTCATTGTCCGCGTCAGCCACAAAGCACAAGTCTGCGACTCCTTCTCTGCGTTGCGGCCCTCCGGGTGTGCTTTGCGGCGCCAGACGCAGCCAACGTCACTACGAGGGGAAACACTCTCTCTAATACAGAAAACCAAAACACCAAACCAATAAGGAGCGCATCATGAATACTCACACAAGATCCTCACCCGACATTCCCAAGTGGTCAGCGTTGCTAGTTGAAGCAGTCAACAAGCCCGGCCTAATCATGCAGGCATATAGCGCCTTCCATCAGTACAGCATCGGCAATCAGTTGCTCGCGCTGGTGCAATGTCAATTGCGTGGCTTGCAGCCTGGTCCAATCAACACATTTCCCGGATGGCAAGCACTGGGTCGCAACGTCAAACGCGGTGAACGCGCCCTTGTGCTCTGCATGCCGATAACACGTAAACGCCGCAACGAAGACACCAAAGAAGGAGAGCAAGCAAACCAAGCGAAGACCTATACAAGTTTCGTCTACAAGTCACGATGGTTTGTAGTCAGTCAAACTGCGGGCGACGAGTTCGAGACGCCAGCATTGGCCCAATGGAATGCAAACAGAGCTCTTGAAGCACTGCACATAGAACAGATCCCATTCACACAAACAGATGGCAACTGCCAGGGATACGCCACCCGCAAAAGGCAAATCGCAATCAACCCCGTGGCACAACTGCCACAAAAGACACTCCTGCATGAGCTGGCCCATTGTGTGTTGGGCCATGTTGCGGAAGCAGACTTTACCGACACGGAACGGACTCCAAAGAACTTGCGAGAAGTTGAGGCGGAAGCAGTCGCGCTGCTTTGCTGCGAGGCGTTGAACCTCGAAGGCTCAGAGTTCTGTCGCGGGTATATCCAAAACTGGCTCAGCCCGGCGATTGGTTACAACGGAGCTGGCATTCCTGAGAAGAGTGCACAGAAGATCTTCCGCGCGGCAGATCAGATCCTTCGAGCAGGACAGCCAAGTGACGATTCGGAATCGAAGAGTCACTAAATCCCCAAAAAGAGAAACGGTCAGGCAAGCGTGGCAACGCTCGCCTGACCAATACACCAAACATTCACCTAGAGGAGAAAATTCGATGCTGAGAGAGAACTCTAACACAACCCGACCGAACATCGGCGCACGCTTCGCGCTGGGCCAAACATTCATAACGCCTGGCGCACAAGAAGCGCTTGAAATTGCGGGTGAAACTGCAATTCAGTTCTTGCGCAGGCACATTCCCCAAGATTGGGGCGAGCTTTCTGAGGAAGACGTAAGAGAAAACGAACTTGCGCTTCGAGAAGGGTTTCGTTTGCTAAGTTCTTA
>DASYSA010000496.1:0-4861 GCA_036003885.1 Blastocatellia bacterium
TGTCGATCTAAGCGACATGATTCCGGTCGTGGCTTCAAGAAAGTGCCCCGGTGTCGCCATCAGAAGCGGGCCGCTCGCCGAGAACCCGTATTGCCAGACCGAGTTCGCAGCCAGCACAACGCTGAGCACGAAAAGGAAGTCAACGTCGATCTTCTTGACCTCGGCTTCGCGGCAGAAGTGAACCGCGATCAACGGCCCAAGAGCGATCCCCAAACCCCAGTACAGGTACGACAGTCCTGCCGACAGCAGGACCGCCAGCACGATCACCTGCGTCGGCGTCCGGGGCAGGCGCGACAGGGCGAGCACGCTCTTCCTGAACAACGGTGTGGCGCCGATGACCGAGCTGAGAACGATAATCAGAGTCATCTGCATCGTGAAGGGCAACAGCATCCACAGCCCTCGATAGTAGGCATCGAGCGTCGCGGAGACTGGATTGCCGGCTGCGATTGCGGCGACGGTGACGACTACGAGAAGAATGATGGAGGTAGTTATAGCATCGGGAACCAGACGCTCGGCGGTGCGAGTGAACCGCGTGACCCACGTGTCGATCATATTCACCTGCCTTCTTTACTGGATTCAGTGATGAAGTCCGCCATTGTAGAGGATCACGTTTGGGGGAGAAAGGGAGAAGGGGAGAAGGGGAGATAGGGAGAAGACGGCTCATGAAAGGCATGAGGCTTAATACCTGACTTACTCCTCCTCGGGTACCCTTCTCCCGTTCTCCGTTTCTCCCCTTCTCCCTTTCTCCCCTTCTCCCCTTCTCTCCTCTGAGGCAAGAAGGCCCGCAATCATCTATAATAACCAGTCGTTAAGAGATCGAGTGGAGGAAGCAATGACCGAACGATTGAGCGACGCGGAGTTCCAAAGCAAGGCGGAGGAAGCCATAGAAGAATTGGAGCGAGCCTTCGGCGATCTGGCGGATGACCGCGACATCGACCTTCAAGTCGAGGGCGGCGTTCTCTCCGTAACTTTCGAAGAGGGCGAGCCAGGCAAGTTCATCGTCAGTCCGAACTCCTCGGCGAAACAGGTGTGGGTCTCGGCGCGGGTGTCCAGTTTCAAATTCGACTGGTCGGAATCCACGGGCGGCTTCGTCCTCGCAGGCAAGGGTGACTCTCTCAAGGACGTGATGACGAGGTTGACCCGGGAACAGTTGGGTGACGACGCTGTGTCGCTCTGACAGGGACTTTGCCGCAGGAGATCACGCAGGGACCCCGATTCATGATTTCCTTGTGCCGCTGATTTACAAGATGACAACTTCAAGAGCTGGCAAGACTGCGGTCCCTTTCATGTTCAACACGGCTGAGGCAGCGCGCTTGCTTGATGCGATGAGCGGCGAGGAAAGCCTGAGCGATCGGCTCGATGCCATCTCCAGGAGCTTTCTGGGAAGACCCTACCTGGAGAACTCGCTGGTCGGTGGACCAGAAACACCGGAAGTTCTGACTGTCTCTCTCGAGGCATTTGACTGCGTGACTTACATCGAGACGGTCCTGGGGCTGGCATTCTCGAGAAACGTGAGCGCAGCCATCACAACTATACGGGAAATGCGCTATGAAGGCGGTGAGGTCGACTGGCGACGTCGAAATCATTTTATGATCGACTGGGCCCACAACAACGAAGTGCGGGGGATGATTAAGAACTTGACCAAGGGCGCTCGCACCGTGGAAAAGACTCGCGTGCTGGGCTCGATCAATGGGCTGCCTCGGAGACAGGTAACGTTTCGATGCTTTCCCAAGCGCCGCCTCCCACAAGTGTCGCTCGCGTGTGAGACGGGCGACCTTATTTTGTTTGCGTCCACGAGGAGATGGCTGGATGTCTTCCATGTGGGCTTGCTGGTTGAGCATGAGGGCGGTTTGCTGATGCGACACGCTACTCGCATGGCGGGATGCGTCATCGAACAGGACCTCGAAGAATTCACTCGGAACAACAGGATGTCGGGCTTTATGCTGCTGAGGCCCGTGCAGCCCCCCGCAGAGATCAAGGCCGCGCGGGCTTGAACAAGGCGAACAACGCTGACTATGACATCATCCGTTTCTATCGTGATCTATCAGCCGAGACTGGAACACCTTGGCCTCATCGAAGAACTAGCGTCGAACCCTCGTGTGGCCCAAATACTCCTGGTACATGGCGACAACTCCGAGTCGCTGGTTCTACCTTCAGATCTGCCTGGTACGGTCAAATCACTCCAGATCAACTCGGCGCTGGGTTCGGGAATCACACGGACTCTCAATGAAGCGATCAGTGAATACGTTCTCCTGATTATGCCGGGCGAACGAGTGAAACTGGCGCCGCGTGCAATAGAGCGCTTCCTGGAGGCTGCGGACGACACCGCGGCCGCCCTCGTCTACTCGGACTTCATAGATGAAGCAGACGGCAAGCTCACAGATCATCCGCTGATAGACTATAAGCTCGGAAGCATCCGAGATAACTTCGATTTCGGGGCGCTCACGCTAATCTCGAAGCGAGCGGTCGATCGGGCGCTCAAGCAGCACGGGTCGACCGATGAGCGCCTAAAGTGGGCGGGATTGTACGATCTGCGATTGAAGCTCTCGACAGACTCGCCCCTGCTCCGCGTTCCCGAGCCGCTGTACACTCGTGTTCCTTCCGACAGACGAGCAAGCGGGGATCGCCAGTTCGACTACGTCGATCCGCGCAACCGCGCCTTCCAGGCTGAGATGGAAGATGCCGCCATCGCACATCTAAAACGCATAGGAGCTTATCTCAACCCTGAATTCCAGCGTCGCGACGGCGGCGAATGGTCCTTCCCTGTTTGCGCAAGCGTAGTGATTCCCGTGCGCAACCGCGAGGGCACAATCAAAGATGCGGTGCTCAGCGCGCTCTCGCAGCAAGTAGGGTTCGACTTCAACATAATCGTAGTCGACAATCATTCGACCGATGGCACCACGGATACTCTTGCCGGCCTGGTCCGGCAACATCAGAATCTGGTCCACCTGACACCTGAGCGTCACGATCTCGGCATCGGAGGGTGCTGGAACCAGGCGATCTACTCGGATGAATGCGGTGAGTTCGCGGTGCAGTTGGACTCCGACGATCTCTACAAAGATGAACACACGCTTGATAAGATCGTCTCAAAGTTTGAAGAAGGTCCTTACGCTATGGTTATCGGCGCGTACACGATAGTTGACTTCCAGCTTCAGGAGATACCGCCAGGCTTGATCGACCACAGCGAGTGGACACGCGACAACGGCCGCAACAACGCGCTTCGGATCGGCGGGCTTGGAGCGCCGCGGGCTTTTCATGTGCCGACGCTCAGACAAATCGGCTTCCCTAATACAAGCTACGGCGAGGACTATGCCGTCGCGTTGCGCCTCAGCCGCCACTACGAAATCGGCCGGCTATATGAATCGCTTTATTTTGCTCGGCGATGGGAGGGCAACTCTGACGCCGCCCTTTCAACCGCTACAGCGAATCGCTACGACGCATACAAGGACCACCTCCGCACAGTGGAGATAATGGCGCGAAGGAGGATGAATCAGAAATGAGTTGGGACGAGAGGATAATTTCGGAAGAGGAGTTGATGCCTTACCTGCGAGATCCGAACAATCCGACATTTAGCTCGCAGGTCGATGCTCTCATTGAACACCAGAAGAGGACCTGGCCGATGCTTGCCGATGGCTACACCGCGTTTGCCGCCGTCGAAACGAAACGAATCGAGTTTGAAGACTCTTTCGTCATCGTTCAGCACAATCCAAAGCGCGTTCGAAGCACGGCTGCAGCGGTCGATAAAGCATCAGTCGAAGCTCGAAACTGCTTCTTGTGCGACGAGTCGCTTCCCATCGAAGAAAAGGGCATAGCGTACGGCTATCTCACTCTGGTCTGCAACCCCTTCCCCGTGCTGGACCGGCACATTTCAATCGTCCACCGTGGTCACCTCGAGCAAAAGATTTCCGGCAACGTGGAGACGCTGCTCGACCTCGCGGCGGGCCTCTCGCCTGATTACTTCGTCCTTTACAACGGACCCCAATGCGGTGCCTCGGCACCCGACCATCTTCACTTCCAGGCCTGCTCCCGGGCACTTCTGCCGATCGAGAACACCGTGCGAGGGGGCGACCCGGAAGCTCACTGCTCGGTCTGCGAAGAGACGGCTGATCGGGGATTGGAGGTCTTCACTGTCACCGATGCAGGCCGCAGCGTGATGGTCTTTCGAAGCAGCTACGTAGACGAACTCGCGCCGTGGGTCTACTCGGCGCTGGCGGAGTTGCCAGTCACTCAACCGGGAATTGAGCCGATGGTGAACCTCATCTGCACGTATGACCGGAGGCAATGGACCGTGTATCTCTTTCCGCGCGCCCGTCACAGGCCTTCCTGTTTCTTTGCTGAAGGCAGCGAGCGCTTGATCGTCAGCCCCGGAGCGATCGATATGGCTGGCGTGATTGTGGTGCCCGAACGTGAGCACTTCGACAGAATCGGTCCCGACGAGGTGCGAGCCATCTTTTCAGAAGTCAGCTTGAGTGAAGACGAAGTGAACGAGATCACCGGCAGGGTGTGCGCTGGAATGGGCGGCGAGGAGGTTGAGTGATTGCACCTGATACTGAGCCTATCATTACCGTCGGTCTAATGAGCGGCGCGGGATCCTCGAAGGTGGCCCTGGCAGGCCCGTTCGAAACTGCAAACGGCGACCAGGTGCCCGAAGGCCATTACGTCATAAGCCGAGTCGGAAGCGCGGTAAGAGCTCAAGGGCCTACAACCGTTGAAGCTTCCTCACTCACTCTACGTGCCAGGGATCTCGAGTCTTGCAGGGCAACGCTGGACGAGGTAGTCATCGGCATAGACTTCCACTGGCAGCGCAAGGAGTCCCAGACCTTTCAGGGAACCTTGACCTTTGTCGCCGGCAAGGATGGCA
>DASYSA010000497.1:0-14843 GCA_036003885.1 Blastocatellia bacterium
ACAGGTTAGTAGACTCGCTGTATGCCCTCGATGGCTTCATCGCGATGATTCTATCCCATTTTCCAGCAAGGAGAGAAGTGATGAGGGAAGTGCTGAGCACTCAGCACTCAGCACTCAGGACTCAGCACTCAGCACTCAGCACTCAGCACTCAGCACGATCACTCCAGCTCGAGTTCCCTGATGCGGGTGAGGAGCGTCTTATAGCTGACGGCGAGCCGCTCGGCGGTGCGAGACTTGTTGTAACCGCACTCCTTCAATGTGGAGTCAATCTTGCGACGCTCGACCAATCGCTGAGCTCGGCTGCTCACGTCGGAGAGCGTACCGCGCATGTCGAAGCCATCCAACAGTCCCGCCTGTTCCGCGACAGAATAGTCAAGAGGCGGGCTTACATTGAGATCGGCAGGCGTGATGTCGAGGCCTCGGACCAGGATGCAGGCCCGTTCAATGCAGTTTTCCAGCTCCCGCACGTTGCCCGGCCAGTCATACTCCTCGAGGACCTGCAGCGACTCCTCTGTCAATTTGAGAGGCGATCTTCTCAATTCGCGTCCGTACTTGCTCGCGAAGAACTCGGCAAGCTGCCGTATGTCGGATCGCCGTTCGCGAAGAGCCGGAATGTACACGGGAAAGACCGCGAGGCGGAAATAGAGGTCCTCGCGAAACTGCCTGGCTGCGACGGCGGCCTTCAGGTCGCGATTGGTCGCGGCGATGACTCGAGCATGAACCTCGATATCGGCCGAGCCTCCGAGCCGTGCTATCTTACGCTCTTCAAGCACGCGAAGCAGCTTGGACTGGACCAGGGGAGCGATCTCGCTGATTTCGTCCAGGAAGATCGTACCCCGCGCCGCGAGCTCGAACTTGCCCACCCGGCGTTGATCCGCGCCGGTGTACGCCCCCTTCTCGTGGCCGAAGAGTTCGTTCTCAATCAAGGTATCGGGTATAGCGGCGCAGTTGATGGCGACAAATGGTGCGGTGCGCCTCGGGCTAAGATGGTGTATGGCTCGCGCGAACAATTCCTTACCCGTGCCCGATTCGCCCAGTAAGAGCGCGGTTGTGGGAGTCCCGGCAACCTGCTGTATTTCGCGACCTACCTTCTGCATTGCGGGCGAGTCGCCGATGATGCGTGGAAATCCGTAGTGTCGCGCATACTCATCTCGAAGCAGTACGTTTTCTGCCCGAAGGCGGGCAGCCTCGAGCGCGCGCTGGACCAGGAGCAACAGGTGTCGACTGTCGACCGGTTTTTGCAGGAATTCGTAGGCTCCCTCTTTCATCGCCTGAACGGCTTCGTCGATTGTGCCATAGGCGGTTAACAGGATTACGGTGGCGTCGGGGTCAGCCGCTTTGGCTGCCCGCAAGACTTCCAACCCGTCGGCGCGCGGCATCTTGAGATCGGTTATGACAAGGTTGTAGCGCGAGTCGTTGAGCTTGCGCCGCGCCTCGGCGCCGTCAGTCGCCTCATCGACCGAGTATCCGGCGTTCTGCAAGGTCAACCTCAGCATCTGCCTGAGGCTTTCCTTGTCTTCGACCAGTAGTATCTCTGCCATGCGTGTTGGCTTGTCTGTTAGGGCGTCGGCTGCACAGTCGCGCTTGCGCTCCTCGGAACCGTTAGCGCCGGCTTCGACCTGCTCAGGGCTGGAGGCTCATCTTACTGAGTGGGGACCCGGAAATTATCTGAATACGCCTGGGGAGACGCCGGCTCGACGTGCTTCGTCCAGGAGCGCGTCCAAATCGCTTTGCGCCTTAGTTCGCGCATTGCGGGCTTGATCCAGTTTCTGCTGGGCTGCCTCCAACTCCTCCTGGACCTGCCCGGTTGAGAACCGGTCAGCGCTGTTATTGGTCAGGCGCGATCTCAAGTCACGTACCCTGAGATCGTACAGTTGCATTCCTCGTTCGGCATCCTGTACGGCCTCGTTGAGCTTGGCGAACCTGGTTTTGTAGTAGTCCTCGTTCGGACCCCCGCCGTCCGCGACCGGCTTCGGGCCTTCGGCCTCGGTGAACCCCTTTCCCTTTGCCTGGCCGAGCGCTTCCTGGAGTTCCGCCTCGGCAGCACGCGCTTCGGCGCGCAGCTCTTTCAGGCGCTGTCCCATCTGCTCGAGTTCGGCTGCGGTCTGGTTTCGATCTTTTGGTGTTCCACCCGAATTTCCAAGACGATTGCGAAGCTCATTGACGCGCAGTTCACCCTCCTCCGCGGTACGTTGAGCCGCCTTCGCCTTCGCGCGGGCTTTCTCTACGCGGTCGCGCCAGGCAGCCTCAGCAGGGTCAGCCTTGTCGCCGGCCCCAGCTTTAGTCCCTGCGGCAGTTGCCGCCGGTTTGTCTGTGTCTCCAGCTTTCTTACCTTCAGCGCCTGCCCTCGCCCCTTCCACAACCTCAACTTGTGGTCTTTCGCGAACCACATCATCAGTGGTCAGCACAGGAACTCTTTTCTTGGCTTGAGCCTGCTGACCAAAGGCTGGAGATGAGAACAAGAAGCACAGCGCGAGGGAACAAGCTATTGGATGACAGCAGCGCGTGACGACCGTCAGGGCAAACGACCGATAGCTCTTCATAATGAGTCTCCGAATCTACTTTGGGTGGTTAACACGACAGGGGCAAACTGCCGTCAGAATACCCCATTAGCTGGTTCCGCGCAATAGTCTTCTCTACCGAAGAGGCGCACCGCTCTTCAACCTCAAAATTGACAAGGCTCGGCCACGAATGTTAGTTTGAGCCGTGTCCACCCGCAGTAGAAGCGTCGTTCGCAATGTCGTTGAGTTCCTGCCTGCCTGGGCCTTACTCAAGTCGCTGGGATTGCTGCCGCGCGGAGCGGCAATCTTCCTTGGAAGGCTGATTGCGCGTTCCTGCTATCATCTCCACCGAAGGCTGACGAACACGGGCGACAGGAACCTGGCCATGGCGTTGCCTGAATTGAGCGCCGATGAACGCCGCGCGGTTGTGAAGCGGGTGTTTGACAATCTCGGCCGACAACTCGGCGAGTTTTCCCAATTCCCAAAGATCACGAGTCAAAACATAGACCGGCTGGTTGTCTACGATGGGTTCGAGAACTACAAGGCGGCTTCTGACAAGATGAAGGGGGTCTTGTTGCTGACCGGACACATGGGTGCCTGGGAGCTTTGTGCGTTTGCGCATGGAATCTACGGACACCCGCTCAGCTTCCTGGTTCGTCCGCTGGACAACCCGCTTCTGGACCGCTTGATCGATGGGTACCGCCAGTTATCGGGAAACGGCACTATAGATAAGAACAACAGCGTGAGACAGGTGCTCAGAGCGCTCAAGCGCAATGAGCAGGTCGGCGTGTTGATCGACGTCAATGTGTTGGCTGATCAAGGGGTGTTCTGCGATTTCTTTGGAGTCCCGGCATGCTCGACAACGGGGCTTGCGATCTTCGCCCTTCGCAGTGGCGCGCCGGTCGTTCCGGGCTTTCTGATCTGGGACGAGGCACTGGGAAAGCACCGGCTTCGGTTTGAACCGGAGATACAGCTGGTCAGGACCGGCGACTTCAGGGAGGAGACCATCCTGAACACAGCGCGCTTCACGAAAGCGATTGAGGAGCAGGTGCGCCGCCATCCGGATCAATGGCTTTGGATTCACAAACGATGGCACACTCGACCTGAAGGGGAACCCACCCTGTACGCTCCAGTCGGAGCGACTCACCCGACGACGTCTTCACCCAAGGTACAGGCGGAAGTCTAATACAAAACGTTTCACGTTTTGCGTTCCGCGTTCCGCGTTTCGCGTTCCGCGTTCCCGTTTCTAGTTGGTTGGCAAGTCGTCAAGTCTGGTAACGCGGAACGCGGAACGCGAAACGTTTTTACCTTGAGAGAAAGAAAAAGGGGATGGTCACCCATCCCCGCGTTCTCACACAGAGAACCCCCGTTTTGCGTAGCGGCAGTATTATCTGCCTTTCTTTCCGCCCTTCTTGGCGCCGGCCTTCTTGGCTCCGCCTTTTTTGGGAGCAGCTTTCTTAGCCGTGCTTTTCTTTGCAGTTGCCATAGTGGGTACTTCTCCTTTCGTTAGATTTTGATCCCCCATACACAAGATGATGTAGCGTTTCTACTCTTGTGTACTAGATTCAATGATACACAACATATAGTTGTATATATTTGCTTCGTACATTCTTGTCAACGTTTTTTTTCGATGAGCGTCTCAATAAATGGCTCCTCCGATACTCGCATCGCAAAAACGGCTGCCAGAGCCTATTTCACGTTGCCATCCAGACACTGACACTGATATGCGTGCCGGACAGCTGCGAGCTCCCCATGCCCCCCATCGGCGTCCTTGATGCAAAAGTGAGAAACCCAAAACTGGCTCGTGGAGCCTGTTTCAAGGGCGGAGCCTTGAAACAGGCTACCGCGGCCTATTTCAAGGCTCGTCTCGAAATCGGCTCCCGAGGCAAGTTTTGCGGCGTGTTGCGCAGCGCTTCGCTCAATTGACTTGAGGAGTCTTCGGCCGATAATATCGTCGCGATGTTACCGCGATCGATCGATCTTCATACTCACACAACGCACTCCGACGGCAGCGACACTCCCGAGGAACTCGTAGGCAAGGCCGCTCGAGCTGGAGCCGTCGCGCTCGCAATCACGGATCACGATACCGTCTCCGGACTCGCAGAAGGAAGAAGAGCTGCGCGCCAACTCGGAGTTGAGTTTGTAGACGGTATTGAAATCAGCGCCGAGTTTTCGCCGGGCACCATGCACCTCCTCGGTTACTGCATCGACGGCGCACTAATCGAGTCCGACCTCGTCAAGTTGAAACAGGCACGCGACCAGCGAAACCCGCAGATCGCGACGCGACTGCAGGAGCTGGGCATGGATATCCCCTATCAGGAAGTGCAGGCTCTCGCAGGTGGTGAGATGGTTGGCCGCCCACACTTCGCGCGATTGATGGTCCAGAAGGGATACGTCGCTAGCATTCAGGATGCTTTCAACCGCTTCCTCGCGAAAGGAACGCCCGCCTACGTCGAAAAGCTGCGCCTCTCTCCAGACAGCGCGATCGATCTCATACACCGCGCAGGCGGGGTTGCGGTTCTGGCTCACCCTTATCAATTGAAGCTGGCTTCCCTCGACGCGGTAGACGACCTGGCTGCTGAGCTTGCCGGATCAGGACTGGATGGCATCGAAGCCGTCTACAGCCGCCACAGCGAAGAAGAGCGAAGCGCCTATGGGGAGATCGCCCGCCGGCACGAACTCCTGATAACCGGCGGCAGCGACTATCACGGGACCTATAAGCCCGACCTGAGCCTGGTGATAGGCAAAGGCGATCTGGAAGTCCCCTATCGGATCCTTGAAGAGATCAAGGCGCGCGCGCTCTCGATCAAGGCGCAGTGACAACAGGTATGCAGAACGACTTGAACATAGAAGAACTGGTCTCTCAGATCACCGATGTAATCCTGTCGCGCCTCGGTGCGGCCTCGAGCGCCAGCGAATGCGATCTTCATCATGATGAGTGCTTCGTCAAATGCCCGGAGCGCATGGCCTCGATCATCGCCAGCGGCGGCGTCCGATTCGGGCTCACGGGGGCTGAAAGCGAAGCGGCCCGGCAGGTGGCCCGCTACATCGACCACACTCTGCTCAAGCCCGAAGCGACTCGTGACGAGATACTCAAACTGTGCGAAGAAGGAGCCAGATACGGATTCGCCTCGGTCTGCATAAACCCGATGTGGGTGCGCGAGGCGGCGTGCGCTCTCCGCGGAAGCGGGGTGAAGGTTTGCACCGTCATAGGCTTTCCGCTGGGCGCGAACGCACCCGACGTTAAGGCTTTTGAGTCGAGACGCGCAATCTTCGATGGCGCAAGCGAACTGGACATGGTCATAAATGTCGGAGCGCTCAAATCGGCCGACTACGCTCTTGTGACACGCGATATTGAAGGCGTGGTAGAAGTCGCTCACGAAGCAGGAGGCCTGGCAAAGGTGATCCTCGAGACCGCACTGCTCACGGATGAGGAGAAGGTCACCGCGTGCACGCTTGCTAAGGACGCCGGCGCGGACTTCGTCAAGACGTCGACCGGGTTCAGCAAGGGCGGCGCTACGGCCGCGGATATCGCTTTGATGCGAAGAGTAGTCGGAGGCGACGTAGGAGTAAAAGCATCAGGCGGCGTCAGAGACTTGAAGCAAGCCCAGGAGATGATCCGCGCGGGAGCAACCCGCATTGGAGCCAGCGTCGGAGTGAAAATCGTACAGGAGGCCGCGGGTCAACCCGTCAACGGCCATTCGGGTCAGGGGTACTGAAGATCCCCTCTCAGTAAGCCCATCGCGTAAGCACCGAACCCACTGTGTAACCTGCTCCCACCGCCGCGAACAACACAAGGCTTCCCTTCTTCAAACGTCCATCATCGAGCGCGTCACCAACTGCAAGTGGTATTGTCGCGGCGGTAGTGTTGCCGAACTTGTGAATGTTCTTCACCACCTTATTCTCGTCCAATCCCAGTTTGTCGGCGGCCGCGCTGATGATTCTGAGGTTGGCCTGGTGGGCGATGAACAGGTCCACGTCCTTCGCCTCTATGTTGTTGCGCTCGAGTATGCCCCGGCTGATCTCGCCCATCTTTCGCACGGCATATTTGAACACCGGCTGTCCTTCCTGGTGAACATAGTGCATCTTTCGGTCGACCGTCGCGTGCGTCGAAGGATTCAGACTTCCGCCTCCCGGCATGTAGAGGAACTCGCCGCCCGTCCCATCGATCTCATGTTTATAGTCGAGGATGCCGATGTCTTCGCTCTCACTTGGCTCGAGCAGAACTGCGCCGGCCCCATCGCCGAACAGGACACAGGTAGTGCGGTCCTCAAAGTCGATGATACTCGACATCACGTCCGCGCCTATGACTACTACCTTTTTGTGGGCGCCGGACACAATGAACTGCGCTCCGACGGTTAGCGCGTATAGAAAGCCGGAACACGCGGCGGAAACGTCAAAACCCCATGCGCGGCTGGCGCGAACCTTCTTTTGCACCATGCAGGCGGTCGACGGAAAGAACATGTCGGGGGTCACGGTCGCAACTATGATCACTTCAATCTCATCGGCCTCAATACCCCGTCGTTGCAGCATCTCTCCCATCGCTTGCGCGGCAAGTTCTGAAGTAGGGGTGCCCGGTTCAACCATATGGCGCTCTGTGATTCCGGTGCGCTCTACGATCCAGTCGTGAGTTGTGGCGACTCTCCTGGCAAGGTCGTGATTGGTTACGACTCTGGGAGGCACGTAGCGGCCGAGCGCGGTTATCTTTGCTCTTTGTTTCGCTTCCATTAGTGCAAGTCCTCCAGGCTGGTTCCGACAAGGACAGGTATTTCAGATAGATGATGTCACGAGCTCGGATAGTAGCACCCGGCGGTTTTTTGACGCAAGCACGCCTCAGTTTCGTTATGGTTCAGCTTCATTGACCGCCTTTGGAGGGTTGCTTGTTTCACTGGCGCAGGTGTGCTATAAGCCTGACACAGTAAGGCGGAAACGGCCGCTAAAGCATGTGCTGAACGATGATTCTAACAACAGGAGAAAACCCCCAATGGCAGAAACGAATTCGAGCTCACGGGTGAGCATAATGCACCTCATCCTGGTTCCGAGCGTGATAACGCTGGCGGTAACGATACTGCGGCTGGTAGGCGAGCTCAACCACTGGTCCAAATTCTGGTTCAATCCAGAAGCCGGCGGCGGCGGCTCGCCAATAGGCATTAGTTGGCTCGTTCCCATATTTGGCATCTACTTCGCCATCAAGCTCGCTCGACTAGGCGAGGGACCCTCGAGCGTGGGCCGCGCGGTTGGCTTTGCCCTTCTTGGGCTCGTCGTTTTTGTGGGCATTAATGCTCTCGGATTTGTGCTATGGAAGCCTGGAAACCCCGCCCTCCTTGGCGTACTGGTTGTGGCCTCCGTCGCCGCCGTGTTGGTCGTGCGAAATGCGTGGCCAATGTTGTTCAAGACACTCCTGGCATACGGTTTCGCGGCCCGCATCCCTGTCGCCATCCTGATGTTGATTGCTATCCGCGGGAACTGGGGAACGCACTATGACGTTCCACCGCCGGGCGACTTCCCGGCAATGCACTGGTTCATGAAATGGGTACTGATTGGTGCCGTGCCGCAGATGTTCCTCTGGATCGCATTCACCATAACGATCGGCCTGTTGTTTGGCGGCATCGCGGTCGCGTTGTTCCACAGACGCAGGGAGGGTAGCGAAGCCGTCCACGCTTAGCCGCAAGCTGAAACCAAAGACTCAGGCAGGCGGCGTTCACCGAACCACGCAGCCACCGCTGCAAGTACAGGCTCTGCGATCCTTTGCGACTCCTCGGCCCCAATTGGATCGACCGGGAGGCGGCAGAGAGTCGCAGAGCTATTTGCTGCGACCAACCTTTGCACTCCTCCGCACCTACAGGGTTGATTCGTCTCACCCAATCGACCACCGCGGAGGACGCGGGGTTAAGCAGAGAAAACTCATGGTAGAAACGGGCACGAAAACAGAGAAGACCAGCATTGCTCGGCTCATCCTGATTCCCGCTCTGATCAGTCTGGCGGTGACGATTCTGAGACTCGCCGGCGAACTCGGCCATTGGTCTGAGGGTTGGTTCACCACTGATACACAGGGTGTAGTCCCAAGCGGGGTGAGTTGGGTTATAGGCATCACCTGGCTGGCAGTTCCATTCGGGATCTATTTTGCGGTGAAGCTGGCCCGCGACGGCAGGGGGCCATCGAGCGGGATGAGAAGTATCGGCTACGGACTCCTGGGCGTAGTGGTAGCGGCAGCGAGTCTCTTCTTTTTTATTCCCGCTCTCAAGCTCGAACTTCGACCCCGGCTAATTCTGATTTGGTCAGCTATGGCCATTGCGGCGCTCATTCAACTGGCTGCCTGGCCCGCGTTGTTCAAGACGTTACTCGCCTACGGCCTTGCAGCGCGAATCCCGGTGGTCGTCGTGATGTTCCTGGCGATGCGAGGTAATTGGGGAACACACTACGACTTCGTAGGGATGCCGCCCCAGTTCCAGATGAGCCTGCTGCCCAGGTTTTTCTGGCTGGCTTTCTTTCCTCAATTGATCTTCTGGGTAGGCTTCACAATTCTGGTTGGCTCGTTTTCGGGAAGCATTGCGGGATCGATGCTGCATCGTCCGAAAAGAGAGCTATGATTCCCTTCGTCGATCCGTTTCTGCGTAAACGAATTTTTGCGGGTGCGCCAGGGTTTCCACTTGATTCTTCGCGAAGCATGCAACCTCTCCACTTAAATCGCCCTCAAATGCGGCATAATGAGAGCTAACACAGTAGGCGTTATATCATCATAAAGGAGACCACGCATTAGGGTGCGGTCGAGTTTGGCCTCGCTTTAAAAGGGGATTTGAATGAATCTGTCTATCCTTTCAGCAGCGGCCGTTTTGGTTCTGGGTCTGGCCCTTCAGCGAGCCTCGGACCAGAGTTTCAAGGCCGAGCAGATGAAGTTCGATCGGGTCAGAGCCGCCATCGCTGAAAAGGAGCCCGCCATAAAACGCCTCTTTGCCCAAAAGAGGCTGAGCTACCCGCCGAAGCAGATCTTCATACGGGTGTTCAAGCGCGAGCAGGCTGTCGAGCTATGGGTGAGCGAAGCCGATCCCGATACCTTCGAGTTACTGAAGGAGTACAAAGTCTGCGCAAGCTCCGGCACAGTTGGCCCGAAGAGAGAGCAAGGAGACGACCAGGTCCCCGAAGGGTTCTATCGGATCGACCGCTTCAACCCGCTCAGCAACTTCCATCTGTCACTCGGAGTGAACTACCCGAATCAGGCCGACAAAATGCTGGGAGTGAAGGGGCGACTGGGCGGCGACATCTTCATTCATGGCAATTGTGTGACGATAGGATGCGTTCCAATCACCGACGAATCCATCAAGGAGCTCTACGTGATAGCGGTTGAGGCAAGGTCCGCCGGACAGACCAGCATACCGATTCACATTTTTCCGGCAAAGCTCCATGAGAAGGGGCTGAAGCGACTGGAACGCGAGTTTGGGAATCCGAAGCTTCTGGAGTTCTGGATGAGTTTGAAGCCGGGCTATGACTTCTTCGAAAAGAATCGCCGGCTGCCGATCATCACAATCGACAGACAGGGCAGGTACCAGGTCAAAGGCTGACGGTGGTGTACGTGTGAAGGGCTCAGCCTGGTGCGTTTTGCGTTTTACGTTTTGCGTTTTTGGGAACTCTCAACCGCACCTTCAATGTGTTCGTCGAGAAGAGTGAAGCGCACATGACGCGGAGGAGCGCAGAAGGTTGGTAGCGGCCAACTGCTCCTCTGCGCCCCATTTGCGACTCTGCGCTGAAGGGTTATCTCGCTGGCGCTTGCTCACACAAGCGCAAAACGCAAAACGCAAAACGCAAAACGCAAAACGCAAAACGGTTTTCAATCGTAGTATTCGAGACCCAGGTGAGTGATTAGTTCCTCGCCTCTCAAGTGTCTCAGCGTGTTCTTCAGTTTCATCAGCTGAATGAACAGGTCGTGCTCGGGATACAGCTCGGGCGCGGTCATCGGGCTCTTGAAGTAGAACGACAGCCATTCCTGAATCCCCCGCATGCCGGCGCGCTTTGCCAGATCGAGGAAGAGGGCGAGGTCCAACACGATCGGGGCGGCCAGAATCGAATCCCGGCAGAGGAAGTCGATCTTGATCTGCATCGGGTAACCAAGCCAGCCGAATATGTCGATGTTGTCCCACCCCTCTTTGTTGTCGCCGCGCGGCGGGTAGTAGTTGATCCTCACGATATGGCTGAAGTCTTTGTACAAAGTTGGGTAGACCTCGGGCTGAAGGATGTATTCGAGCACCGAGAGCTTCGACTCTTCCTTCGTCTTGAACGACTCCGGGTCGTCCAGAACCTCCCCGTCCCGGTTGCCCAGGATGTTGGTCGAGAACCATCCGTGCAATCCAAGCAAGCGGGCCTTCAATCCCGGAGCGATCATCGTCTTCATCAGCGTCTGGCCGGTCTTGAAATCCTTGCCGCAGATCGGAAGCCCCTGATCCGATGCAAGCTTCGTCAACGCAGGCACATCGACAGTCAGATTCGGCGCTCCGTTCGCGAAGGGCACTCCGGACTTGAGCGCTGCGTAAGCGTAGACCATCGAAGGCGCGATACTTTCGTGGTTCTCACGCATCGCCCGCTCGAACGATTTCAGATCTTTGTGCTGCTCGGTCGGCAGCATGAAGATCTCGGTCGAGGCGCACCAGATCATCACAACGCGGTCGCACTCGTTCACGCGCTTGAAGTTCTCAATGTCGGCGATTAACTGCTCGGCCAGTTCCATCTTGTTGGCGCCCTGTTTTACGTGAACACCATTGAGGCGTTTTACATAACGCTGATCGAACGCGGCCTTCATGGGTTTGATGGCCTGGAGCTCGGGCTTGAGTTGATTCACCAGGTCGCGCTCGATGACTCCGGCGTGGAGGGCAGCGTCGTAGGCATCCTCTTCAAATATATCCCAGGCGCCGAAGACAAGATCTTCGAGCGATGCCAGGGGCACGAAGTCGCGAACGAGCGGCACTCGGTTGTCGGTGCGTTTGCCGAGGCGGATCGTGCCCATCTGGGTAAGCGATCCTATCGGCTCTGCGAGGCCCCGCTTGATCGCTTCAACGCCTGCAACGAATGTGGTGCTGACCGCGCCGAGCCCGACAAGCAAGACGCCGAGCTTACCTTTTGCTTCCTGAATCTCCACAGGAGTCTTCTGACTTTTAGACATCTATTCTTCCTTTCTTATTGAGAGCCGGTTGGTCACTGCGCTTCGGTTAGATCATTCATTAGAACAGAGTCGCTCTGTCCAGTCTTGTGCTTTGTTGCTGAGTTTTAGCGCCCGGTTGCCTAAAGAAGCGTTTCGCGTTTCGCGTTCCGAGTTTGACGTCGTCGATTTCCGAGGGAGACCGCAGAACTCCAAATCAGGAACGCGAAACGCGGAACGCGAAACGCGAAACGTCTCTTGCATGGGGCGCGCGGGACTGCTAAACAGAAGTCTATGTCCGAACCTTTTACTATCGCCGTAAGCGAGACCGAGAGCGTGAGCGGGCTGCTTTACAGAGCCGCGACGGGTAAGCGAGTGCCCGCTACTCTCTTGTTAGGACACGGGGCAGGGGCGAACCAAACGCACCGGTTGATGGTCCATTACGCGAACGGAGTGGCCAGTCGAGGGATTGACACTGCTACGTTCAATTTCCAGTACACCGAACAGGGCCGGAGCGCGCCCGATCGCGGAGACAAACTGGAAGCTTGCTATCGCGCGACGATCGCCACTCTCGGACAGATTAAGGACATCAACAGAAACCCGCTTTTCATCGGCGGGAAGTCGATGGGAGGACGAATCGCTTCCCAGGTGGCGGCGGCGGGGCTTGATGATCTGAGTGGCCTGGTGTTTCTCGGCTACCCGCTGCACCCGCCCGGCAAGCCTGACCAGTTGCGGTCGAAGCACCTCGGTCGGATACGTGCGCCGATGCTCTTCATTCAAGGGTCGCGTGATTCATTCGGAACGCCCGATGAGCTGCGCCCGATCATTGAGGAGTCAAGTCTTCCCGCGAAGCTCTATGAAGTGGAAGGCGGCGACCACTCCTTCAAGGTTCCGAAGAGATCGGGGGTGACTCAAGAGCAGGTGTATGAACACGTGATGGACGAGCTCACGAGTTGGATCACACGAATTGTGAAACCTGGCTGATCGGTTACAGGTGAGCTCGCTCACTTCCCAAGAACGAAACTCATCTCCACGGTCTGCCAGTAAGCGACCTGCTGGCCGCCCTTCATCGCCGGCTTGAAGCGAAGCTGTTGAGCCGCCCGGACGGCTTCCTCATTCAGGCCATCGGGCAGGCCTTTGGCGATGGCGATCCGTTTGACGAGTCCATCGGATCCGACCAGGACCCGGAGCACGACGGTTCCCTCCGTGTGGTTAGCGCGAGCGAGGTCCGTGTAGTTTGGACGAGCAGAGTTGAGAAGTACCGGGCGGCTATCAACACTTGTCGCAGCCCCACTCGAGGGCTCGATCACTGCACCACCCACCCCGGTCCCACGATCGGCGCCAGGTCCGGCACTGTTTGCGGCACCATCGGGCCCCGCCGGCGGGTCGCCCATCGTGAAGTTAAAAGTGATTGTTCCGATGACCTTCACCGGGGTTCCTGAGAGACTGGTAGGCTTAAACTTCCAGCCTCGAGCTGCGGCCACAGCGCAATCCTTCATCAAAGGGTGACCCGACACTGCCCGGGCTGAGATCACGTCTCCCTCTTCATCAACCGTGATTTCTACCACTACTGCTCCGCTTACACGAGCAGCCTTTGCCAACGGAGGATACAGCGGCTGGGCCTTCCTTACCGCGCTTTCCTGAAGAACTCCGCCCGACTTGCGAATCGGCTGCGAGGATTCGCCCGCTTGAGCGGATGCAGCAGTGGCTTCGCTAGCGGTTCGCTTGAGTGTGGCGCTTTGGACACCACCTGGGACACCGCCCACTACACCTCCCGGCACCCCTCCGCTGAAGGTAATGTGGGCGCCGTCCGTCCCACAACCTCCTATTTGGTCTGCCGGGATGGCCAGGGAGGGTCCGCCGCCGTCACTAGGATTGGCCACGAGCATCCCGACTAATTTTCCCTGGGCATTCAGGACCGGCGAACCTATGGAGTCGTGACCAAAACTTCCGGCGAGATGTAAGTATGTCGTGCCGGCTTCCTCCCGAAGTTCATCTATCTTGCCGGCTAAGAGCGTTCCCCCAGCAGCCAAATAGGTCGAGAAGAGATACACCTCGTCGCCCACTCGTGGTTGTTCGACTGATTCGCTCCAGACGATCCGCTTCGCCAGCTTAAGCCCGCCGCTCTCCGAATCATTAGTACGGGCCCCTTGGGTGACCGTCTTGAGAAGGGCTAACATCCGCCTCTCGTCAACAGCCACGATTACCACGTCGACCGCGTCTTCACCGGGGCTAGTTGCCTGAATCTTGATGGCATCTTTGACCACTCTGTAATCCGTAGCTATCAAGCCGAACCCTATGAAGAATCCGGTCGCAGCGGTTCCGGGATGTCCATCGTCATTCTCGGTCGTCAACGAAACCAAGCTCGGAAGCACTCGCTTTGAGATTTCACTTGAGGAGACAGACTGGCCCGAGGTCGTCTGCGGCAAGAGGGCAGGAATGCCGCTCAGTAAGATGGTCAGCGCGACAAAGGCAGTTCGTAACTGGGTTCGCGAGATTCTCATGGCAGCACACCTCCTGGAAGAATCATTCGGCGGCACGGGTGAATGAAGTTACTTTAGGATCGCGCAAACTCGCCGTCAACCTGAATGGATCAGTCGGAACGGCTACTTCGCAGCCGGAAGGAATGCCTTGATCTCCGGGTAAGCCTCGTCCACCACGTGTGCCATCAGTTCCACCAGGGATTTCAACTCATCAACATCAACCACCCGGGCGTGAATATCGATTCTCGCATAAAGCATCTCGGACGAAAGCGCGAATTTCACTACGTCATAGTTGTCATTCATCTCGAGTAGCTTAATGGTGAATGGGTCTCGTATGGTGACGTCTTTCCGGTCGGCCAGCTTTGCTATCACGATAATGATGTCTTCGGCCTGGGTAAGTCGGAGGGGGAACTCTTTGATGTTCTTGCCGGTGGCTGGAACTTCGTAAATCCCGTCGCCCACTTTGGTGTATGTGTAGCCTGACTTCTCGAGCACGCCAAGCAAACCAGCCGCGCGAGGTTTGGCCGGAGTTTGCTTCGTTTGAGCCTGCCCCTTTGCGGGGCCGACCATCGACGCGATTACAATCAACGTACCAACAATAACGATCACCTTATCTGTTCGCACTGGATTCTCTCCTTTGATGCCACGATGAGACGAAGTTGGGGGCAGTGACGACGTGCTGGAAAGCTCGGTCAATGTTAGCACAGAGAGTGGGAGAGTGGGAGAGTGGGA
>DASYSA010000498.1:0-24627 GCA_036003885.1 Blastocatellia bacterium
GTGGCCGATTACGGTGGTTGTTGATCACCGATCTCCTGACCCTGGCCTAATCTCTCAATCCTCCCAACTTCTAAATCAGACCTTCCAAATCCGAAATCCTAGATCCTAAATCCTAGATCCTAGTTTTTCGCCTTATCCACAAGCCGGCTCTGTTGGAGCCACGGCATCATTCCTCTCAACTGTTTGCCCACCTCTTCGATCGGGTGGGTCGCCGCCTCCTGTTCCAACCTCTTGAACAGAGCCTTCCCTCCTTCGTGCTCGGCCATCCACTCATCGGCAAAGGCCCCCGATTGAATGTCCTTGAGCAAAATGCGCATCTGGTCGCGCACAGATTCGTTTATGACTCTCGGCCCCCGCGTCAGGTCGCCATACTCGGCCGTGTTCGACACCGAGTAACGCATATTAGCGAGACCTCCTTCATAAATCAGATCCACGATCAACTTCACCTCGTGCAGGCACTCGAAGTAGGCCATCTCAGGCGAATAGCCCGCCTCCACAAGCGTCTCGAACCCTGCGCGTATCAGAGACGTCAATCCTCCGCACAACACAGCCTGTTCGCCGAACAGGTCCGTCTCTGTCTCTTCCTTGAAGGTCGTCTCCAATATCCCTGCGCGCCCTCCACCTATCGCCGATGCGTAAGCCAGTCCGACATCGCGCGTGTGGCCGCTCGAATCCTGATGAATCGCAAGCAAACATGGGACGCCGCGCCCTGCAGTGTACTCGTGGCGCACGAGGTGACCCGGCGCCTTGGGCGCAACCATAAATACGTTGACCTCTGCGGGCGGTAAGATCTTCTTGAAATGAATCGAGAAGCCATGCGCAAATGCCAGGTAGTTACCCGGCAGAAGATTGGGCGCGATCTGTTGCTGATAAATCCTGGGTGCGAGCTCGTCGGGCACCAGCATCATGACCACGTCCGCGTTGAAAGCCGCTTCCGCCGTATCTTGAACCGTGAGACCCGCCGACTCTGCCTTGGCGCACGAAGGGCTGTCAGGCCGCAAGCCCACGATGACTTCACAACCCGACTCCTTGAGGTTGTTCGCGTGCGCGAATCCCTGCGCGCCGTAACCTATCACGCCGATCTTCTTGCCCTTGAGTTGGCCGAGGTCGGCATCCTTATCATAGTAAATCTCCATCATTCCTCCCTATGTAGTCCGGCCTGGGTACGCACGCTTCCAGCGTGCCCGGCTTGCGTATGCGCACGCTGGATACGCACGCTTCCAGCGTGCCGGGCACGCATCTCTTCCACCGTAAGGGCTTGGAGATGCGCACGCTGGAAGCGTGCGTACCCAGGCTTACCCAGGTTTACCCAGGCTTACTCATGCTAGTCAGCTGCCTGGGCTGCTTCAGCTTCCACCTGCTCGGGTAGCCTGCCGATTGCGACCGTCCCCGTGCGCACGATCTCGCGTATCCCGATCGGCTTGAGCAGATTGATAAGCGCGCGAACCTTGTTCCAGTCGCCACTTGCTTCGATGATGAGGCCGTCTTCGGAAACATCGACAACCTTGGCCCGAAAGATGTCGACCAGGCTCAGCACTTCCTGCCTCGCAGGTCCAGCCGCCGCCTTGACATTGATCAGCGCCATCTCGCGCTCGATGTGCGGAGTAGCCGTCACGTCTTCGACTTTCATCACGCGGACCTGCTTGTCCAGTTGCCTGGTTATCCGCTCGATGGCCGCGTCGTCGCCCACCGTCACCAATGTCAATCGGGACAGCTTCGGGTCGAGCGTCTCCGCCACGGTCAAGCTTTCGATGTTGTAGCCGCGCGCGCTGAACAGTCCGACTACTCGCGATAGCTCTCCGAACCTGTTCTCAACCAGTATAGCCAGGGTATGTCTCATGCTCGCTCTGGAACCCCCTTACTCGATCGCGAGATTCTCGGGTCCAGCACGATGTCCTTGAGCCCGGCTCCGGCCGGGATCATCGGATAAACGTTCTCCTCTTCGGCCACCAGCACATCCATGACCACGCAGCCCGGCGTCGCCAGCCCTCGCTCGAGAACGCTTCTCAACTGATCCGGACGGGTCGCCCTCAAGCCCACGGCGCCGTAAGCCTCAGCGAGCTTCACAAAATCGGGCAGCCACTCCATGTTTACGTGTGAGTATGCGCCGTCGTAGAAGATCTCCTGCCACTGACGGACCATGCCCAGAAAGTTGTTGTTCATTATCACAATCTTCAGGTTGGCTTTGTACTGGACCGCCGTCGCCAGTTCCTGGGCGGTCATCTGAAATCCGCCGTCGCCCACAAACGCGATTACCTGTTTATCCGGATAAGCGATCTGAGCTCCAAGAGCCGCCGGAAACCCGAAACCCATAGTTCCGAGCCCGCCCGACGTGATCGACTGGCGCGGGCCGTTGAATGGATAATACTGGGCCAGCCACATCTGATGCTGACCTACGTCGGTCGTGATGATGGCATCGCCGTTCGTCAGCCGATACAACTCCTGGATCAGGTACTGCGGCATGATCACTTCATCGGAGTTCTCGTAGGCCAGCGGCGCGTATCTCTTCCATTCAGATATCTGCTCCCACCACGGCGCGAGTCGCTCCTCACTCGTCGCGGAACCCTCTTCGCCGATCTCATCCAGCATCTGTCGCATCACGCTCTTGGCGTCGCCCAGAATGGGCACTTCCACCCGGCGATTCTTATCGATCGAGCTCCGGTCGACGTCTACGTGAATGATCTCAGCGTGAACCGCGAACTTATCCAGCGCGCCGGTAACCCGGTCGTCGAAGCGAACTCCGATGGCGACGATCAAATCGGCATCCGAGATCGCCATGTTCGCACAGTAAGTGCCGTGCATTCCCAGCATGCCCAGACTCAGAGGATGGCCCGACGGAAAACATCCAAGGCCCATCAACGTCGGAGTGACTGGAAAGGACAGCTTCTCAGCCAGTTCCTCCAACTCCTCGTATCCGTTCGAATGAATGACCCCTCCTCCAACATACAATAGCGGACGGCGAGCTTCGCACATTTTGGCCACCGCGCGCCTGACCTGCTCCGGATCCCCAAACATCTGAGGCTTGTAGCTGGGCAGATCCAGGTGGTCCGGATAGATGAATGGCGTATTTTCCGCGGTGACGTCCTTCGGAATGTCGATCAACACCGGCCCGGGACGCCCGCTCCCGGCAATGTAGAACGCCTCCTTTACTATCTCGGCGAGGTCCTTAACGTCGTTCACCAGGTAATTGTACTTGGTGCATGGGCGAGTTATCCCGACGGTGTCGGCCTCCTGAAACGCATCGCTGCCGATCATCTTCCTTGGCACCTGGCCGCTGATTACAACCAGCGGCGTCGAATCCATAAATGCATTAGCTATTCCGGTGACAGCGTTGGTTGCGCCGGGACCCGAGGTCACCAGCGCAACCCCGACTTTGCCCGTGGCCTTGGCGTAGCCTTCGGCCATATGGATCGCCCCCTGTTCGTGGCGAACGAGAACGTGTCGGAGTCGATCCCTGTAGTTGCACAACTCATCGTAGATGTGAAGCACGGCTCCACCCGGGTAGCCGAAAACGAGATCGACACCTTCACGCAACAGCGATTCACAAAGGATCCGCGCACCGCGCATCACCTCTGGACTTTTATTGTCGCCCTTCTCGAGGTTAGCTGCGGTTGAATCCTTGAACGTCTGACTCATGGTTCGCTCCTGTACCGGCGTGATCCTTAGCGGCCGCCCCCTGAGATATGCTCGCGCAGTTCTGAAAGCAGCGTGACTCCTCACGAGGGGCGGCCGCCAAGGATCGCGCCGCCAATTGACTTTCCCCCTGCATATTCAACCAACTTCAATCCAATAAACTTGAAGGCCGTCATCGCGCTTGTGGATGACGGCCTTTCGAGTACCCTTTGCTGTCCGCAAAGGCCGTCATCCGCTGCCAAGCAGCACGAGGCCGATAATAAGGCCGATGATAATAATGACGACCAGCAGTCGGGCGGCGAACAAGCTTCGAGACACAGGCTCGGCGGAAACCGATTCGCTTCCTGCCGGTCTGAACGAGCGCTCGATGGAGTAGCGTGAGTTCTGGCTCATATGTCTCTCAGTCAGCCGCCCCTGAAAATGCTTTTTCTCTTACAGTCACCGGCTCGTTGGTTCGAGCCGTCGACTGACGCGCATGAACCGCCTTATTGACCGCATGCAGATACGCTCTAGCGCTGGCTTCGACGATGTCGGTCGAGGCCGCGCGACCTGTGAAGGTCTTCTCGTCGAACTCGACGTGAACAAAGACTTCACCTACTGCATCGGTTCCCTGCGTGACGGAGTGCATCGAATAATCGAGCAGCTTGCCCGTTGCTCCGGTCAGGAAATCTATGATTGAAAAGACCGCGGCCACCGGGCCCCCCCCTTGGCCGGTCCGCGACATCACCTGCCCATCGCGCTCCAGCGTCACTGCAGCCCAGGAGTTCTTTGCCGTGCCGGCCATCGCTTCGACCGACCGGAGCTTGAAGGTCTCCGGTATATCTCGCAGGCCGTCTTGAAGGATGACGACCAGGTCTTCGTCGAAGATCTCCTTCTTCTGATCGGCGAGCTTGGTGAAGAGTTTGTATGCTTTGTCGAGTTCCGCTCGCGAAAGAGTGTAGTCGAGCTCTTCGTATCGCTTCTGCAGTGCATGCCGGCCCGAGTGCTTGCCCAGCACCAGCGTCGACTGCTTAACCCCCACGGTTTCGGGAGTCATGATCTCATAGGTGAGCTTGTCGGCCAGCACGCCGTGCTGATGGATGCCGGCCTCGTGCGCGAAGGCGTTGCGTCCAACGATAGCTTTGTTGGGCTGAACGGGGACGCCGATGATATTCGACAGCATCTGGCTGGTCCGATAGATCTCTTCGGTGTGAATGCCCGTCTCGTAACCCAGCAGGTCGCGTCGCACGTTCAGCGCCATCACGATCTCTTCGAGAGAGGCGTTCCCGGCCCGTTCGCCGATGCCGTTGATAGTGCACTCCACCTGACGAGCGCCCGCTTCAATGGCTGCAAGCGAGTTGGCAACCGCCATCCCGAGATCGTTGTGACAGTGCACGGAAATTGTGACGTCTTCCATTCCCTCGACGCGCTCGCGCAGGGTTCGAATGATGTGCGCGTATTCACGGGGAATCGTGTAACCAACCGTGTCCGGGATATTGACGGTCCGGGCTCCGGCCTTTACCGCGACTTCAACACACTTGCAGAGAAAATCGAGGTCGGTTCGAGTAGCGTCTTCGGGTGAGAACTCTACGTCGGGTGTTAAGCTGCGTGCGAGGCTTACTGCTCGCTCGATCTGTTCGAGTGCCTGCTCGCGAGTGATCTTGAGTTTCGATCGCAGGTGGATGTCCGAGGTCGCCAGGAAGGTGTGGATGCGAGGCCGTTCAGCTTCGCGCAGCGCGTCCCAGGCGCGTTCTATGTCCTCCCGGAGCGCTCGTGCAAGAGCGGCAATGATCGGGCGGCGGCAGGTTTTTGAAACCTCGCGAACCGCATTGAAGTCGTCATCGGAAGCGATAGGAAACCCAGCTTCTAGAACGTCGACCCCCAAAGCTTCGAGTTGAGAAGCAAGGCGCAACTTCTCTTCAACGTTCATGCTGCAGCCGGGTGACTGCTCGCCATCGCGGAGAGTAGTGTCGAAGATGTTAACGTGAGAAGCCATGCGTATTCCTATGCGTATTCCTAAATGTTCGAGCAATAAGTGTGAATATCAGTTAATTGCTAGTCGTTACCATACTTCAGTTCAAATGGGCGGGCAAATAGATAATCTTTATCAGTTGATAAGCCTGCAGTGCGGGCGTTATTGCTTCATTGGTAGTAATTAGCACGTGACCGGATCCCTTTTCTGGGCAAACTACACCCGTTCGATGGCCTGTCTCGGTGAATCCCAGGAGTTTTTGGCCTGTAGCGTCGAGCCCGATCCGCACGGGTCCTGTTCCCGCTGTTGAGTCCCACTCTTTGAACACTGGTGAGTCTTTGGCGGCTCAACCACTTGTGCGAATAACCGAGTCGCCTGTAGACTTCGTCACTCAATCAAAGGCGATGAACGATTCACCGAGTCACGTCGATGAGCAACTCAGCCTCGATCGCTACTTCGCCGCGATCTGGCGGGCTAAGTGGCTAATCCTCCTCCTCACCATTTCCGCCGCCGGCGTGGCTTGGTTTATAGCCCGCCGCGAACCCGCGACTCACACCGCCGTGGCTCTTGTCGAAGTAGGCCGGGTCTGGAAAGAACCTATCGAAGATCCCTACGTAACCAAAGAGATGGTTAACGGGACAACCTTCCTCCGCGACCTTGCTGAAAAGATTGGAGCGAAGCCTCACCAGGTCAAGCGCAGCGTTCGGGCCGACGTGGTCGAGGGCGGGGCCAGGCGGGAAAAGTATCCCATCTTCGTAAGCGTCAAAGCGACAACTGAAAGCGCCGAGGAATCGGTGAAGTTGGCGCAGGCAGCAGCCGACGCCCTGATCGCACGCCACGAGAAGTTGTTCGATGATGCAATCGCCTTCCACCTCGCGAGCCAACGCAGAATCGAACAACGGCTCACTGAAGCGTCCACGCAGTCCTCGGGCGCCAACCGTGATCTGGTGGTCAAACTCGAAAGCGAGCTGGACGAAGTGAGGGCGAACAATGAATCACCTGCCGCTACCAGAAAGACGGCTTTGATCGAGCCGGCGGCTCCTGGGGCAGCCGTTCAGCCCGAAGTCTGGCGCCGCGTAGGGGCAACGGCTTTTCTGGCCGGGATCATCGGAATCGCGGCGGCGATGTTGGTTGGTTACGTCAAGAAGGGAGCAGGCAGCGGGCAGTAATCCGCGCTTCGTGCCTGCCTGCTGCCCACTGCCTGCTGCACGCCGCCTGCTGCCTGCTAGTTTGAACTCGCGTTCGGTCGCCGAGTCTCGGGTTGGGTCTGCGGTTGAGCCTGCGGAGCCGCGCGAGGCGGAAGCGCCGGCATCTGCTCTTTTGTGAATCGCGGAAGCAAGTCATCGCGCATGGCGAGAACATAAACCGTGGCCGCTATTACAATCGCGGACTTCTTCGCATCGTCTTCTATGATTCGCTCGTAGGTATCCAGGCTGGTGTGCCACGTATAGGTCTGGTAGTCGATCGGGTCCTGTCCCATCCCGATTCCTGGGAGCCCCGCCTGATTAAAGGAGGCGCTGTCCGTTCCGCCAAGGCCGCGGCTCTTACTTGCGATGGCCCCTATAACGCCAAGGTCCTCGAACGGCGCCAGCGCCTGTCGGAGAATCGCCGCCGCTTCCGGCGGACCAAAGACTCCCGCTCCCCGAGCCCGTCCGGTGCCCGAGTCGATGTTGAAATAGCCACCCAGCTTTGAGAAGTCGGGCTTGGGATCCTCGAACGAGCCGAAGTGCTCCTTCACATACGCCAGCGATCCCAGCAACCCTTCCTCCTCTCCAGCCCACAGCGCCACTCGAATCGTTCTGCGCGGCTTGACCCCAAGTGCTTTCAGAATGCGAGCGGCTTCCATCATTACTGCGCATCCGATCGCGTTATCGGTTGCGCCGGTCGCCGCGTGCCACGAATCCAGATGTCCGCCCAGCATGATTACTTCCTCTTTTTTGTCGGTGCCGGGAATCTCCGCAACGGTGTTGTAAGCGGTGCGCCCCTCGGGATAGACATGATTGACGATGTTGAATTCGAGCGTGATCGGTGTACCGTCAGCCAGGATTCGAGAGATGCGGCCATAGTCTTCGTTGCGCATCACGACTGTGGGCACGACTTTGGTGACATCGTAGGTACGATTCTGAAAAGCGCGAATCTGACCGTGATCGCGGCCCGCATCGTTGACTCTCACGACGACACCGTTAGAGAGCAGGAACTGGTCGGTCTGCTCGCCGATCTGCTGGGGAGTCAATTGCTTTGGATCCCGCGGCTCTTCACCCTGTCGGTTACCTCGCGGCCCACCCGGCCCACCTGGATTGGGATTGTTGGGGTCGTAGCGCTCCTTTGCACGCTGATCATTCATGCGGCGGGCAGGCGGATCTACTGTCACCGGAACGAACTGATGTTTGCCGACCAGCACCACCTTGCCCTTTACCTTGTCCTTCTGCGACTCAAGATAAGCGGTAAGGATTTCCTGGGTCGGCTTTTCCGGCAGAACGATTTGATAGGCCTGTGCCGTGACCGTGCCTTGGGTGCCCGGGGTCCAGGCGAGCACTTCGCAGGTGAGCTGGTCCTTGATCGGCGAAGTTATGTGAGCGGAGAATCGCTCGTTAAGCCAGCCGGGGTGGCCGAAGTCCCAGGGCTCGAGGTGGCCGTTCACGAATCCCCATGCCTGCATCTGTTTGATGGCCCATTCGCCGGCAGCCTTCAAGTTGGGAGAGCCGGTCAAGCGTGGGCCGTATACGTCTGTCAGATAGTGCATGGTCTTCATTATTTGAGAGTTGTCCGTGCCTTCCTTGCGAATCCGTGAATTGATATCGGGGTCGACGCGCTCCTGGGGCAAGGCCGGGAGTGGGGCGATCAGAACGAGACATAGCAGGCAAAGCGCGCGGGTCTTAAACATTGTCTTCTCCGTTTCGAGCTGGTACTTAGTTCGATCAGGACCGCGAATGCTTGAACAGAGCTGCCTGGCTTCGGTCTTTGATCGAGATGTGCATTTCCACTGTCAGACTTGCGGAGCATTATACGAATCGAGGGCTGAGCGGGCTAGCAGGATGGGGAAAAATTGGCTCGAGGTGCAGTTGGTAACCGGGGCTTGGGGTGATGAGTACCACCGACTGGAGTGAGCAGTGTCGGGCTTGGACACGTTAGGCGTCGACCGTCCGGGTGCACCTCACACATTAAGAAGAATAGAGATTCTCATTGGGTTGGTCGGTGCTTTCAGATTGAGCGCCTCAGAATGAGCCCTGAAACTGAGCCAACCCTACGCACCGACTGGATTGTGGTTACTCATTTTCCATGAGTCTCTTTCTCCATGATCGCGAGATGGCCGCCGCGGGTCACGATCCCGGCCAGAATGAACCCGTCCGATTCCGCCTCGGCTACCTCCTTTTGAAGCTTCTCGGTGCTGGTGGTAGACAGGAGCTTGTATTCGTACCGCTTGTCTGTGTTCGGCGTGCGCTCAAGAACGAGCACGACTTCGTTGAAGCTTACGATCCCCGCCTTGGAAATGATGGTTCGCGGCAACAGTCTGAACCCATCCTTTGCAGCGTCGTTCAGCTCCTTCTGCATTGTAGCGGACCGCGTCGTGGCCAGAAGTCTGTACTTATAGGTATCGGGCGGCTTGGCCTTCCGCTCGAGCAGTATCGCCATTTCCATTGTGCTCGTCGGCGAGCCCGTGACAATGCGAAAGCCCTGTTCAGCGGCTTCGTCGAGTTCCTTCTGCATAGTGGAGGTCTTGGTGGTAACCAGCATTAGGTATCGCTGATCGGGTGAGGTTTTGAGTTTGTCTCCGGCTTCGGCAAGCGAAGCAGGAAGCAGCACCGAGAGGGCAAGCGCCATCAGCCTTATCGATTTCATGACTTTACCTCGATGGGGAAATCTCGGCTGCTTTGATGCATGCGGAGGGAAAGAGTGTTGTCCGGTTCATCGCCAGATGGGCCAGTATCGCCCCATTACTTTGCCGTAGATCAGGTTCCGCTCCACCAGTCCAAAAGTACGGCTGTCGAATGATCTATCCCGACTGTCACCCATCACGAAATACTCATCGGCGGCAAGCTTGGATTCGGCGAGTGCGCGGGGCGAGCGGTTCCAGTCAGGGCTAACGTAGGGCTCGTGGAGTTCGCTGTTGTTGATGTACACCGCGCCGAATCCGTCGATGCTGATCGTCTCCCCTGGCAAGGCGATAATACGCTCAACGAGCGACTTACGCTTGTCCTTTGGATAGTGGAAGATCACGATATCTCCCCTCCTCAACTCCCCGACCATCTTTTGGACCATCAGGCGATCGCCATTCATCAGGGCCGGCTCCATCGCGGTTCCTTCGACCTTCACCGGCTGTGCAATTAAAGCCAATACACAGAGCAGGAGTCCAACTGCCATCACAGCCAGGAACCACCCTCTCCGCCACAGAGGCGTCTCCACGGTGCCAATGGACGTCACTGGTTCTGACACAGCCTCCCTCCCCCGGTCTTAGGTCCGGCTTTGCGTCTGTATTCTAGAACTCACTCAATTTGTCTCAAAAAGAGTTGTTGGGTGCCTATAGGGCTCCTCGACAGCAGAAGCTATAAGCTGTAGCGAGTCAGGTGCACAGAGGGACTATTTGGCGCTCTGACAATCTCATTCAGCCGGTCCATGCGTCTCGTGATTCTGCTGGAAGGATTGCCGGCGTAGTGAGCCGCAGGGCCGTTGTCTCTACTCATGTTCATTCTCCTTTGCAGGTTGCTACGACTGAATCAAATCACGACGCCGTCTGCGATCACTCCATTCTTCGGAACTATGACGATCCCATCTCGAATTGCGTAGCCCTCTCCATCAAGCTGGGTGTGTTGAGCGTCGTTCGTTATTCGAACGCCTGAACCGATCCGAGCATTCTTGTCGATGATTGCGCGGCGAATGAAGCAGTTGGGGCCCACTCCTATTCGAGGATAGCCGCGGTCGGTGTCTTCCTGCATCTCGTCCAGTGTCTGGTAAAAGTCGGCTCCCATCATCAACACGCCTTCCAACCGGGTGCCATGTTCGATGCGGCTTCGAATGCCGACTATGGAGTCGGTTATGGTGGCTCCGTTGATTATGCAGCCTTCGGCAATGATGGTGCTCTGAATGTGACAATCGAGCAGCTTCGAGCCGGGCAGATAACGCGGCCGCGTGTACATAGGAGCTTCCGCATCAAAGAAGTTGAACGGCGGCAACGGCAATGTCATCTCCATGTTCGCTCTGTAGAAGGACCCGATGGTTCCGATATCCTCCCAGTAACCGTCGAACAGATGCGCCTGCACGCTATAGCGCGATATGGCTTCGGGAATGATCTCCTTGCCGAAGTCTGCGGCCTCGGGCATCTCCGACAACAAAAGGCTACTGAGCACCTCCTTGCGAAACACGTAGATGCCCATTGACGCCAGGAAGGGTCTGCTCGCCGCCTCCTCGGGCGCCAGGCCCAGTTGCGTCGTATCCACGCGCATGCGCTCGAGCACCTCACCCTTTGGCTTCTCACTGAACTCGGTGATCCGGCCGGCGCCGTCGATCTTCAACAACCCGAACCCCGACGCATCTGCCTCTCGCGCGGCGGTCACTCCAATAGTTATGTCCGCGTTGGTGCTCTCGTGGCGAGCAAGGAAGCTTGCGTAGTCCATCCGGTAGAGGTGATCACCCGAGAGCACGAGAATCGTGTCGGTCTTGTAATCGCCAAGGTGATGAAAGATCTGGCGCACAGCGTCGGCAGTCCCCTGGAACCAGTCGGGCCGTTCGAGAGTCATCTCGGCCGCGAGCACTTCGACAAAGCCGTTCGAGAACTGGCTGAATCGATAGGTGCGGGAGATGTGTCGATTGAGCGAGGCCGAGTTGTATTGGGTCAGGATGAATATGCGCCGAACATCAGAATTGATACAGTTGGAAACCGGTATGTCGATCAATCTGTATTTGCCGCCGAGCGGCACAGCCGGCTTGGCTCGTTGCCGTGTGAGTGGATACAGTCGCTGGCCGGCCCCGCCGCCCAGAATCACGACAATGACCTCTGACAAGTCCATTCGCCGATCCTCCAGAAATAGTGAGCAGTAGGCAGTATGCCAGTGGTCAGTGGTCAGTGGCCCGTTGTCCGCGGTCCGTTGTCAGTGGTCCGTTGTCCGTCGTGGTGGTGCCTTGTCGCTCTCTAGTCTTACCGTTTGCTTACTCCCTCCCTACTGCTGGCGTGGACCACTGACAACTGACAACTGACCACTGGCGACTGACCACTGGCGACTGGCCACTGGCCACTGGCCACTGGCATACTGCCTACTGCCCATGACCAGAGATCTAATCCACATACCACCGGCCGTCGTAGCCGCGATCAACAACCACGAAGCCCTTGTCGCGCTTGAGTCGAGCGTACTGGCGCAAGGTCTGCCCGCACCGCTGAATCTCGAAACTGCCCGCGCGTGCGAGGAAGCCGTCCGGCGAGAAGGCGCCACACCGGTCACCATCGGGATTGTCGATGGAGTGCCGCTGATCGGACTCAGCGATCGCGAAATGGAGATCTTCGCAGGCGGCAGCGCGCCTGACGGCAGCAGCATCGAGAAAGTGAGCTTGAACAATCTCGCGGGCCAGGCGCTCAGGGGTAGTTGGGGAGCTACTACCGTAGCGGCCTCGATGCAGATCGCGTGTGGGGGCGGCGTGCGAGTCTTCTCTACCGGGGGCATCGGGGGCGTTCATCGAGGCGTGGCTGATTCATTCGACATCTCGACTGATCTTACCGTCCTCGGCCGGATCCCTCTCATCTGCGTCTGCGCAGGAGCGAAGGCCATACTCGATCTGCCAAAGACGGTCGAGCAACTTGAAACGCTGGGCATCCCCGTCATCGGCTATCGAACCGAGGAATTCCCCGCCTTCTACTCACGCAGCAGCGGATTGCCCGTCGACATCACCGTGCAGAGTCCGGATGAAGCAGCCGAACTCGCGTGGCGTCATTGGAGGAGCGGCATCACGACGGCGGTCCTGGTCTGCGTGCCGGTGCCCGAAGAGTTCGAGTTGCCGGCCGCCGAAATAGGACGCGCAACCGAGCAGGCTGTAGAGGAGGCTGCGCGGACGGGCGTGCGAGGCAAGAGGCTGACGCCGTTTCTGCTCGCTCAAATGGAGAAGAGAACGGGCGGCAGAACACTTCAAACCAATCGCTCACTGCTCATCAACAATGCGTCAGTCGCCGCACAGATCGCACTGAGACTGAACAAGATGTGAGCGACGAATGACACGAATTATTCGGATTGCCGCGAAGCCGGGCCACTTTCGGCAGCCGGGCAACGATCGTGGTGTCAACTACGGCATCCAGTGTGCTAAGGCGGCAACAAACGATGAACTGCTGCACGTGACATTTGGATTGGTTGCGAGGGTAAGCTCCTGACTCCTTCGTCCACGTGTTGACCGAGCATCCGTTTCATTAGCACCGCACTTCAGTGGGGTGCTTGGCGGCCTGCGGCTTCTTTAAACCCTTTTTAACGGTTTCCACCCGATGGTAGCCACCAGCTTCAGCAACGGATTCTGCACGGAAGGTTCAGCGCAATTTGGGCGGATTGGAAACCGTTAAAACGGTTCAGCCAGCACAGCCCTCACCAGGCGCACCCCACTGAAGTAGGGTGTTAATGAGATACGCAAAGCAACGATGCGTCTGGTTGACAGAGATTGCCGGAGGAGTAATATCGAAATGTGGACTTCATCCTGATGAGATCTGTTTGGCTCTGCTACTTTACTGGCCGCTGACCTCAGGACGCCGACAACTGTTATGACGCAACAAACCCCGGCGCGACTCGGCATCATCACCAAGCCCGATGAACCACGCGCGGTGGTGCTTGCGTTCAGCATCGCCGAATGGACTCGCAAGCACGACATCGCTCTCCTGGTGAACGATAATTTCGCTGAGATACCAGACGGCGCCGAACCGGCATCCGCCAAAGAGATCGCCGAACGCTCCGACCTCCTCGTCGTGCTCGGAGGTGACGGAACCATGATCGGGACCGCGAGGCTGGTCTCAGGGCGCGGCACTCCCGTGCTCGGCGTAAATCTGGGCTCGCTTGGCTATCTAACCGAGTTTGCAGCAGAGGAGGCGTTGCCTGCGCTGGAAGAGGTCATGCGGGGTAAGTTCGAGGTGGATTGCCGAATGATGCTCGATTGGCGAATTCGACGGGAGGGACGGGTGTTGGGAGTGGGGACGGCGCTCAACGACGTTGTAGTGAACAAGTCTGCGTTGGCGCGGATAATTGAGATAGATTGTTCCGTGGGTCCTCACTACGTCACGACTTATCGCGCGGACGGCTTGATAGTCGCTTCGCCGACCGGTTCTACGGCGTACAACCTGTCGGCCGGGGGCCCGATCATCTGTCCGGGCACTGAAGCGATTTCGATCTGTCCCATCTGCCCTCACACGCTGACGAACCGGCCCTTGCTGCTGCCCGACACCGCCAACATACAGCTTCAGATCAATACCCGCGAACAGGAGGTTATGCTGACCTCGGACGGGCAGACCGGGCTACCGCTGATGGCGGGCGATCGAGTAGAAGTCGAAAAGAGCGCGAAGACGTTCAACACCATCCGCTCGAAAGACAAAGACTACTTTGAGATCCTGCGCAATAAGCTGAAGTGGAGTGGGCGTTGATGGAGAATATGTTTTTCGAATGGCCGCGTCTGAGGCGGGAGAACTTCGGAGTTGATGGTCCCTACTCGTAGATCCTTCTGACGAGGAGAACATGCTTCTTCCAATTTCAGATGACAATACCGGCAGGCGATCCACGCCTTACGTTGTCTACACGATCATCGTCCTGAATGCCATTGTGTTCTTGTTCTTCCAGCAGGCAGGATCCGATAGCGGAGCGAGGTTCACCTATGGCTACGCGACCGTGCCTTACGAGATTACTCACAATCAGGACCTCGTACAGCCGCGGTTCATTCGAGGCGAGATCCCGCAGGCGCCGGGACCTTCGCCTATATACCTGACGATACTGGTCTCGATGTTCATGCACGGCTCGTGGATGCACATCCTGGGCAACATGCTCTACCTCTGGATATTCGGCGACAACATCGAAGACGACTTCGGCCACGTGAGGTTCGGGATTTTCTATCTGCTCGCCGGAATTGCCGCAACGTTTGCTCAGATCGCCATTGACCCGGACTCAATGATCCCCTCGCTTGGCGCGTCGGGCGCGATAGCAGGAGTGCTCGGCTCGTATCTGATAATGTTCCCTCGGAATCGGGTGCGAAACCTTTTGTTCCTGGGCTTCATCTTTACGACCGTGGAACTTCCAGCGGTGGTAGTGATTGGGTTTTGGATCGTCCTTCAGCTCATTGAACAGTATATGTCTTCTGTGTCCACCACCGTCTCGCGCAGCGGAGGAGTCGCCTACATGGCGCACATAGGCGGGTTCGCTGCGGGTGCACTCATGACGTTCGTGTTCCGACGGCGACGAAAGAGCTACGGTGGCTACGACTACTACGACCGATGAATGTTAGAAGCAGTCTCTTATGATACTACTGGACAATCTGACCAAGGCTTATGGTGAAACGCTGGCTGTGGACCATGTAAGCCTGACGATTCCTTCGGGACAGTTGGTTGGCTATCTCGGCCCGAACGGAGCGGGCAAGTCAACCACAGTCAAGATGCTCACGGGAATGATGGCCCAGACATCAGGCCGCGCTGAAATCTATGGTCTCGATACGCAGCGCGACAACACTGAGGTAAAGCGCATAACCGGCTACGTCCCTGAGTCGGGTGCGGTCTATGAGACGTTGACCGGCCGCGAGTATCTGGAAATGGTGGGCCGGCTATATGGCATGGATGACGCGGTCATCAAAGATCGCATATTGAAGTTTGCGGACTTCTTCGAGTTGAGTGCCGACACCCTGAATCGTAAGCTGTTGTCGGCCTACTCGAAGGGCATGCGCCAAAAGGTGGTGATATCGGCGGGCCTGATCCACAACCCTCGAGTCATCTTCTTCGATGAGCCTCTCAACGGCCTCGACGCCAGCACTCAACTGATGTTCAAGACCTTGATAAAGAACCTGGCGGCCGAAGGAAAGACCATCTTCTACTGCTCTCACCTTCTGGACGTGGT
Source organism: Blastocatellia bacterium (assembly GCA_036003885.1). Taxonomy (GTDB): domain Bacteria; phylum Acidobacteriota; class Blastocatellia; order UBA7656; family UBA7656; genus DASYSA01. The sequence goes on from DASYSA010000498.1 coordinate 15,637, forward strand.
CGAGCGCACCTGCGACCGAATAGTAATCATAGATCAGGGGCGGGTCGTCGCGGATGGCACTCTGGCCGAACTCCAGGCCTCCAGCGGGGAAGGATCGCTGGAGCGAATCTTCAACAAGCTAACCGCACACACCGACCTGGAGGAACGGGCCGAAGAGTTCTCGCGGACGTTCGCGTTCTGAGAACGCGTTTTACGTTTTGCGTTTTGCGTTTTGCGTTTCGGTTCGTAGCGAGAACGTAAGACGCCAAACGTAAAACGTAAAACGTTTTTTCCTTATGAGTCTTCGCAGCTTCACTTATCGGGCCCTTGAACGACACGGCATAGACGGCAGACAGTTGTTTGCTCTGTTCTCCGTCTACTTCCGACAAGACGTGCGCGGCGGCAAGGCATTCACTCAGTTTCGCGCCAAAGAATACGTCACCGCCAACCGCGCGCTCTTAGTCATAGTCGGATCGTACGTGTTCATAGGTGTAGTGCTGGGAATGGCCGCCTTCACCAGGGCCGACGTGTTCGTCTTTTCAGCCCTGATGCTGACCTTCACCCTGTTCATCGTCGCGCTTGCCATTCTCTCCGAGGCGGGGAATGTTCTGTTCAACGAGAACGAAGGCGACATTATCGGCCACCTCCCCATTTCGCCTCGTACTCTTTTCGCCGCCAAGATACTCAACCTTCTCTCCTTCACAATGCTGCTCGGCGCGGCGGCGAACCTCTTCCCGACAATCGCCGGCATCTGGGCCTCGGGATCTAATCTGCTATTCGTAGTGGCGCATACGGCGTCGGCGGCGTTGGTATCGATGTTTGCAACCGGGCTCGTCGTCGTGAGCTACGGGTTGTTGATGCGATATGTGAACAGGGAGCGATTCGACAACATCGTGGCCTATGGGCAGGTGATTCTGGTGTTGTTCTTCATGCTCGGCTCCAGGGTATTCCCCCGGGTTCTGGGGGCTGAATCCCTGGCCGGATCTCCGGGCTTCCGCTGGTACTTCATACTCTGTCCGCCGGCGTGGTTCTCAGGCGTGGCAATGCTGGTCATGGGAAAGATCGACACCGGATCGCTTCTTCTCGCCGGGCTTGCGCTCGGGTCATTGATCCTGCTGGGCGCGGTTGCCTTCAGAAAGATTGCCGGCGGCTACTCTTCATTCATGTCCAGCCTGGCGTATGGGCCCGAGAGGAGAACAACGGCGCCTCAAACTAGTGCCAACGGGGCAATGGATCCCCTGCGAGAGGGGCTTCTCAAGCGAATGATCTATTCGAGACTGGTGCGGCGGCCGGTTGAACGCGCCGTATTCGACCTGGTGATGATATACCTCAGGCGAAATCGAGAGATCAAAGTGAGACTCTACCCCTCGCTTGCCTACTTCCTGTTCTTCCCGCTGCTCGCGGTTTTCACGAGGGAGTTGGGTGATCCATTCATCGGTAGTGACGCGAGGTTCTACTCGCTGATCGGAGCGGCGATGATCCCTTTCGTTGGACTGACCGCGGTTGAGGGATTGATCTTCTCGGAGCATTACCAGGCGTCGCACATATTCCTGGTTGTGCCGATCGGGAGACTGGCAGACGTGCATCGGGGCTTTAGAAAAGCGCTGCTGATCGCCGTTGCCGCTCCCGGGTATGCGGTGCTGTGTCTGCTCTACAGCGTGCTCTGGCGGAACCCGTGGCACGCTCTGCTGCTGCTCCTGCCGTGGATGATGATCACGCCGGTTGCGTTAATGATCCCCTTTCTGTTCCGCCAAATGCTGCCCCTGTCGCGGAAGTACCAGAAGGGCCAGCAGTCGGCGCGCAACATTACGTTGATGCTTCTGAGCTTCTTCGGCCTTTCGATTTTCGGCATCGCGCAAAGCGTCGCTATAAGCGACTATGTCCCATACTGGAGTTTTCTGGCGGCCATTGCGGTGCTTTCTCCCGCTGCGCTGTTTGTGCTAGTCCGTATCAGTGGCGATGCCAGGCCGCTGGTTGCAACGGACTCCGTCACCTCGTTTTAGTAGAGAAGAATTGAGAATTGAGATTTGCTCCATTCTTCATTATCCATTCTCATTTTCAATTCTGCTTACGCGACTGCTACACTCCCTTTGCTGCAAATCCCAACTGACGAGGAACGCGAAACGACAAACGCGAAACGTCGTTCCTGAAACCTGGCCTTGCCGGGCCAGTCTAAAACCTCTCCCCAGGGAGGGGCGAAGGGAGACGAAGATGTCAACAGAGATGCTGGAGCAATCCGGTCTCGTCATAGAAGAGACGCCGCCGCAGACCCTGAATCTCTATCCGCTCGAGACATTCGCCTACAAGTACCCTGGCAAGGAGATCAAAATCTCCTTCTCGTGTCCCGAGTTCACAGCGATCTGCCCCTTCTCGGATTTTCCCGATTTCGCCACCATCAACCTCGACTATGTGCCTAACCAGCTCTGCGTAGAGCTGAAGTCGCTGAAGTTGTATATAAACTCGTTCCGGACGGTTAAGATGTTTCACGAGCACGTCATCAACCGCATACTCGAAGACTTCGTGCGAGCATGTGACCCTCTGGCGGCCGACATAGAGGGCGACTTCCACGTGCGTGGCAATATCAAGACTGTGATCCGCGCGTCGTACAAACGCGGCGCACAGAACGCGCAGTAGTCGGACCAGGAGAATGGCCGAACTATGGAGATGGAGAAGTCCTACTACGTAGTGAGCTTCAAGCCCTCTTACTTTGAGTTAGTCAGGACTCGGATCTCACCAGCGCTCTGCAGCCTTGTGGCTGCTGAACCGGATGAGCTGCTGGCGGAACGCATTGTCATAGCCATAACTCAGGGAGGATTCGGGCAGGATATCATCGACGACGAGCGACAGGCTAAAGAACGCTTTCTCGAATACCTGTTCGGCGCCAGTGGGATCGACTTACCGCGATCCGAAGACGCGTTCGACGAGTATTTCAACCTCGAGCGCGCTCATGAATTCATCGATCTCGACGATGAAGGGTGAGGACGTTTTGCGTTTTACGTTTTGCGTTTTACGTTCCTGCAGCACCTGGTTGGTGCGGTTAACGATTTCATCACTGTAACGCAAAACGTAAAACGCCAAACGTAAAACGTAAAACGCCAAACGTATTCCCTATGGAAATCTCAATCGCAACGCCATCAGATTTCAGCTTTAAACGCACCGTGATGAGTCACGGCTGGTACGACCTGCCGCCTTTCGAGTTCGACGACAAAACTCAGAAGTTGACGCGCGTTATCGATCTCGATGGCAATCGGCCGATCACTGTGACCGTCGCCGAGGGAAACCAATCCGTCGTGGTCACTGCAGGACGCGCACTCGGCAAGCGCGCGAGCGAACGAGTAGTTCGCGACGTCCGCCATATGCTCAGGCTCGATGAGGACATGACTACGTTCTATGAAGCGGTGCGACGGGACCCGGAGTTTTCGTGGATTGCGACGTCGGGGGCAGGAAGAATGTTGCGGGGAGCGACGATCTTTGAAGACCTGGTAAAGATGATATGCACTACGAACTGTTCGTGGGCGTTGACGGACAAGATGGTGAACTCCTTGGTCGAGGCATTGGGTGTGAAATCGAACGACGGCCGCCGCGCGTTTCCGACGCCCGAGTCGATGGCTTCAGCGCCGGAGAAGTTCTATCGCGAGGTAGTACGCGCGGGTTATCGCGCGCCTTATTTGAAAGAACTGGCTGAACTCGTCGTTGCGGGATCGCATGATGTCGAGGGATGGCTTTCAAGCGACCTGCCCACCGCCGAACTCATGCGTGAGATGAAGAAGGTCAAAGGCGTTGGCACCTACGCGGCTGAGAACATGTTGAGGCTGGTGGGGCGCTACGACGGGTTGGCGCTCGATTCCTGGGTGCGGGCGAAGTTTGCCCGAACGAAAAACGGAGGCCGAAAGGCCTCAGACAAGAAAATCTCACGCTACTACCACCGGTTCGGCGAGTGGAGCGGTCTTGCATTCTGGTGTGACATGACTCGCGACTGGTTGGAACAGGAAGAGGAGCGTAGCAAGTGGTGATTCTCCGCTCTTCTCCTCCCTGTTCTCTTGCCGCGGGTCGCTCGCAGTTTCTCTCCTGACCGCTTCGCCCCGACCTTGCTCGGCACATCTCATTGTAATGTAAACTGTTGTAATCTCCACAAGTGAACCGTACAATTGCCTGTCCAATCGACCATTTCTTAACGCTGGGAATGATGAGAGGACTCCGAACGTTTTGCCCCTGCCTTGTTAGAGTCGGGCGTCCAGGAGGATGTCTCAACCTCAGAACTAAGTGAGCCGCAGCGTACAGGCACTGCGAGACTTCACACCGGCTAAGCTCAACGCAAAAGCCCGCTGATACACTTGCCGCGGAAAAGGTAAGCTATGAGCAGCACGTATTGGCTGAGCGGCGCGGTCGGCAGGCTATACCGCCGTTACAGTTTCAGTCAGGTCTTCGTAGCCATCGGGGTTGTGGTGCTGATCGTCGGCGCATTCGTTGTGTCCGACCTGCGGCACGCTAACCGTGACACGCGCGCGATGTACGCGGGCCTGGAGCAGGGCATGGACTCGATCAGCGAGTTGCAATACCAGGCCCAGGAAGCCCGCCGCAGCGCGCTCTACGCGCTCTCTACTACCGACAGCAACCTTCAGATCGACTATGTGGACCAATCGCGAATTGCCGACGCGCGAGTCAGTGCTCTGCTCGAGGAGCAGGTGCACGGCTCAGTGGACAACAACTTCGGCAGGCTGATCCAGACGCACTGGCAGGGTTACCTCAAGATCCGTGACCAGGTGATCTCGGACATCCTGGAAGGCAGCGTCGGCAGAGCCGTCGAGCGAGATCTGCGCGAGGGCGCCCCGGCCTTTAGCCTTGTTCGAGACGATCTTCAACAACTCAAGCAGTTCTATAAACAGCGGGCTGGAGAGACCCTGGCGGCGATCTCAACAACCGGAAATCGATCACTGCTCAAGCTGGTGGTGATCATTCTCCTGACGCTGTTGTTTGCAAGTCTGGGCGTGCGGGTCCTACATCGCACTAAGGTCTCCGAGGCAACCAGCACGAGTGAAGCCCGCCTGCGCGAGGTCATCGAATCAACCGACGAAGGGATGTTCGCAATCGGCCGCGATGGGAGAGTGGACATCTGGAACGCGGCCGCCGAGAGAAATCTGGGCCGGAGCCGAGATCAGGTAGTTGGAAGAAAGTTGGAAGATGCGGTCCCCGAACTGGGTGCCACCCAACTGAGTATGGCAATCACCCAAACCATACTAAAGGGACTTCCTGTTGTAATTTCGGACCTTCACCTCGGCGGGGATCGCACCGGGCGCACGCTGGAGGCCCGAGTCTTCCCATTCGAAGGGGGCGCAACCGTCTTCTTCAGCGATGTAACCGGCCGAAGGCGCGCGGAACAGGTCCTGCGTCAAAACGAAGCCCTCTTTCGCCTGATGGCCGACACCGCGCCGGTCTTGATCTGGATGTCGGATCCAAACAGGCGGCGCAACTATTTCAACAAAGGGTGGCTCGACTTTACCGCGCGCTCGCTGGAACAGGAGATGGGAGATGGCTGGGCCGAGGGAGTGCACCCGGACGACCTGCTGCGTTGCAGGCAGACCCATACTTCCGCCTTCGACGAGCAGCGCGGCTTCGATGTTGAGTACCGGCTCAGGCGCGCCGACGGCGAGCATAGATGGATTCTTGAGACCGGCATTCCGCGATTCGAACTGGACGGCGCCTTCGCAGGCTACATCGGCTCCGCCATCGACATAAGCGAACGCAGGCGAGCCGAGACCGAAATGCAGACCGCGAAGGAAGCCGCAGAAGCGGCTACCAGAGCCAAATCTGAGTTCCTTGCCAACATGAGCCACGAGATTCGGACGCCGATGAATGCGGTCATTGGCATGACTGGCCTGTTGCTTGACACCGATCTGACAGCGGAGCAGCAGGACTTCGTCGAAACCGTACGCAACAGCGGTGATGCGCTGCTGACAATCATCAACGACATTCTGGACTTTTCCAAAATCGAGTCGGGCAAGCTGGAGCTGGAGCGCCACCCGTTCGACCTGCGCGACTGCATCGAAGGAGCGCTCGACCTGCTGGCGCCCCAGGCGAGCGAGAAACGTATCGAACTGGCCTACACTATCGACGCCAACTCGCCCGCCACGCCGGTCGGCGACGTGACCCGCCTACGCCAGATACTGGTCAACCTGCTCAGCAACGCACTGAAGTTCACCGACCACGGCGAAGTAGTGGTGTCATTAGAGTCACGTCCCCTTGAACAGTGTCAGGGCACGCCGGAACGGCAGCGTGAGAGTTCCGAACCGACGCCGCACTTTGAGTTGCACTTCTCGGTGGCTGACACCGGAATAGGGATTCCATTGGATCGGATCGGCCGGCTCTTCCAGTCCTTCAGCCAGGTCGATGCCTCAACCACTCGCAACTACGGAGGTACAGGATTGGGACTGGCCATCAGCAAACGCCTGGCCGAGCTGATGGGTGGCGCAATGTGGGTCGAGAGTGAAGTCGGCGCAGGATCAACATTTCACTTCACAATCGTCACCGGCTCCGCAACGAGCCAGACCCGGGTCTACCTTCTAGGCACGGAGCCCCAATTGGCCGGCCGCCGGCTCATGATCGTGGACGACAACGCCACCAACCGCCGGATACTGACAAGGCAGGCCGAGTCATGGGGAATGCTGACGCGTGCGGCCGCCGGCGCATCCGACGCACTCCAATGGATCGTTCAGGGAGATCCGTTCGACCTGGCGATCCTGGATATGCAGATGCCCGAGATGGATGGTCTCCAGCTCGCTGCCGAGATTCGCAACTACCGCAGCCCTGAGTCGCTGCCGTTGGTTATGCTCACCTCGATGGGTCAGCGAGACGACGTCGATAACACGGACAGGATCAACTTCGCAGCTCTCCTGCATAAGCCGATCAAACCCGCCCTTCTGTTCGAGACGTTGATCAGCGTAGTTGGCGATCAGTCGAATCAAGTTGGGCGAAGCCGGCCTCGCATCGAAGTGGATAAGACGCTCGGCGAGCGATTGCCTCTTCACATACTCGTGGCTGAGGATAATGTGGTAAACCAAAAGGTCGCGCTGGCGATTCTGAAGCGCATGGGGTACCGTGCCGATGTCGCCGGCAACGGGTTCGAGGTTCTCGACGCCCTCGGTCGCCAGCACTACGATGTCGTGCTGATGGACGTGCAGATGCCGGATATGGACGGTCTGGAAGCCTCGAGGCAAATCTGCCGACGATGGACTAACCCCGGCAGGCCCAGAATCATCGCGATGACCGCCAACGTAATGCTCGGAGATCGAGAGATGTGCCTGGCGGCCGGAATGGATGATTACATCGGCAAGCCGGTGCGACTCGAAGAACTGCAGGCGGCGCTGGAGCGCTGCACGCCTCAAGGTTTCGCTAAGGCTATTTCAAACCACGCTTCCCAGCAGCCGGCTATCGATTTCGCCGCAATCATACACATGCTGGGGTTGGGAGATGGAGACGACCTGTCACCGGCAGAGACCTTGATCGATCTCTACATCAAGGATACCTGGGAGAAACTTGCTGTGATCAAGCAAGCAGCGCTCAAGGGAAGCGCCGAATCGATCGAGCGCACCGCCCACACCCTCAGGGGAAGCAGCGCCAGTCTGGGAGCCTGGCCGTTGGCAAAAATGTGGGCCGAAATCGAGAACCTGGGCCGCAACGGAGCTGTCCAAAAAGCAGCCTCTCTCCTCCCCCACGCTGAAGCAGAATTTGCCAGAGTCCGTCTGGCCGTCGAGGCCGAAAGGGCAAAGGCCGGATTCGACAAACTCACGAGCTGAAGGCAGAGGTCAGAAGTCAGACCTCTGATCTCTGATTTCTGACCTCTGATCTCTGATCTCTGACCTCTGACCTCTGTCTTCAGCGATACCCTTCAGCCTGCAGAGTGAATAGTTCCGCATATGGTCCTCTGCGTTCGACCAGCTCATCGTGACTCCCTTCCTCAACGACTAATCCATCCTGAAGCACAATGATCCTGTCCGCCATTCGCACCGTCGAGAACCGGTGCGAAATGATCACTGCCATCCGTCCCGCAACCAGCCGCGAGAACCGAACGAAGACTTCATACTCTGCACGCGCGTCGAGCGAGGCTGTCGGTTCATCCAGGATCAATACCTGCGCTTCACGCATATAAGCCCGGGCCAGCGCGACCTTCTGCCATTCCCCGCCCGACAGTTCAACCCCGCTGTCAAAGCGCCGGCCCAACATCTGGCGATACCCATCCGAGAATTTCGGCAGCAGCATCGAAGCCAGCGACTTGTCCGCCGCCGCGGCAATCGTTGCTGGAATCGGAGCCGCTTCGGTTTTCGTCGAGGCAGCTTCGGGAGAGTCTTTCTTGCCGTTCACCCTCGCGACGTCCTCCAGAGAATCCAGGTATGACTTCACCTTGTCTATTTCACCGACCCCGATGTTCTCGTCAAACCTCAGATCATACCGGACGAAGTCCTGAAAGATCACACCAATCGCCCGTCGCACAGATTGAATGTCATACTCGCGCAGGTCCTTGCCTTCCAGAAGAATTCGGCCCTCGGTGGGCTCATAGAGGCGCGCAAGCAGTTTGGTCAGAGTTGTCTTGCCCGCGCCGTTCTCTCCAACGAAGGCCACACGCTCGCCCGGTCGAAGCGTGAAGCTCACGTGACGAACGGCCCACTTGTCACTGTCGGGGTAAAGAAAACCGACGTCCTCGAATACGAACCCTTCCCGCAACGTCCGAGGCACCTCGGGGGCGCCCGGAGGCGAAGTGATCGAAGGCTTCATCTCAAAGAAGTCGAACAGGTCTTTGAGAAAGAGCGCCTGTTCGAATATGCCGCTGGCACTCATGAGCAGCCGTTGAATGAGATCGCGGCTGCGCTGAAATGAGCCCGCAAGAAACGTCAGCGAACCAAGCGTGATCGTGCCCCTCGCCGCCCGCGCCAGGATAATGGCGTAGGCGCCGTAGTAGCCGGCGGTCGAGATGAACGAAAGACCGGTGCTGACGACGCTCTTGCGAATCGAAAGCTT
>DASYSA010000499.1:0-4403 GCA_036003885.1 Blastocatellia bacterium
TCGTCGACAAGGCGGCTGTCATGGATGAAGTGGCGCGGGCCTCGAAGGTGAAGGTCGAGGAATACAGCAAGGACGACGTCAAGGTGCGAATCTTTGGCGACACGGTCGTAACGAGCTACCGGGTGACCGCGAAGGCGGTGCATGACGGGGTGAAGATCGACCAGACGTTTCGCATGAGCAATGTTTGGCTCAAGCGCGGCGGCCGATGGCAGGTTGTGGCTCGCCACGCGGCGCAGCTCGAACAGCCCAAGACCGAACAGCGCGCAGCCCCGTAAGGGAAATGCGAAATTCGAAATGCGAAGTGCGAAATTTCGCATTTCGAATTTCTTCTTGTTGACTTTCTGGTCTGTCAGCGGCCTAATACGGAGCGAGGAGAAACCATGAGACTCTGGAAAACTGCTCCCGACAGATCGTTGCGCTCTTTCTCGCAGACCTATCAAGGACCGTATCCGCACCTGGTATTCCTGGGTAAGCTTATCGCCGATGCCTTTCGGGCATTCCGCGACGGCAAGCATGCCTGAAGAAGAAATGCGAAGTGCGAAGTGCGAAATTCCGCATTTCGCATTTCGCATTTCGCATTTCCCCTTCAGCTGCCGAACAGACTGCCCTGATCGACGGCGGTCCCGTGGGTCATATAGTCGTAACCAAAGTGCTCGTAAGCCGTTCGCGTCGCGGTCCGTCCGCGAGGCGTGCGCGCCAGGAAACCGATCTGGATCAAGTAGGGCTCGTAGAGTTCCTCGATGGCATCTTTCTCTTCGCTAAGCGCGGCCGACAATGTTCCAAGCCCTACCGGTCCGCCTCGGAACGTATCGATGATCGTCAGCAGCAGCTTGCGGTCGAACTCATCCAGTCCATAGATGTCGACCTCCATTCGGTTCAGCGCTTCGCCGGCCACCTGTTCGTTGATCTGGCCATCGAAGAGGACTTCGGCAATATCACGAACCCTCGCCAACAGGCGGTTCGCGATTCGCGGCGTACCTCTGGAGCGCCTCGCGATCGCTTGCGCTCCGGGCTTATCAATCTTAACTTCCAGTATGTCGGCGGACCGCGTTACGATTTCGATCAGGTCTTCAAACCCATAGAAGTCCAGATGCAGAGGAATGCCGAAGCGGCCGCGCAACGGTGCGCTGATCAGTCCCGCGCGCGTGGTGGCGCCTACCAGCGTGAATCGCTGCAACTCCAGTCTTATGGATCGGGCTGATGGCCCCTGCCCGATAATTATGTCGAGTTTGTAGTCCTCCATCGCCGGGTAGAGGACCTCTTCAATTGCGGGGCTGAGTCGATGAATCTCATCGATGAACAGAACATCACCTTCGGCCAGATTGGTGAGCAGCGCTGCAAGGTCGCCGGCCTTCTCTATCATCGGACCGGCCGTCGTTTTGATTTCACTGCCCATCTCGTTGGCCACGATGTTTGCGAGAGTAGTCTTGCCAAGGCCGGGCGGACCGTAGAGCAACACATGATCGAGGGGCTTGCCACGCTTGCGAGCGGCCTGAATGAAGATCGAGAGGTTCTCCTTCGCCTTCTGTTGGCCGATGTACTCGCGCAACCGCTTGGGCCTGAGGCTCAACTCGAACTGCTGCTCGTCGGTGCTCTCGACGCCGCCTGACATCGTTCGGGACTCAGCCATAATCAGGCGCAGTTTACCATAAGTTGTGGTGTCCTCGAAAACCATTACCAAATTTAGTGGGTGCCCAGTATAATTTTGCTTTGGCGAGTAACGCGGCGCCGCCTATCAACCAGCAGGACGAACTCCAGAGGAGTTCAATGTTTGTAGCGTGCTGCCGCGGAGGGCACCGACTCCAGAAGAGTCGTATGTGCGTTCATCAAGAGCGAAACCACACACATTTCACCCTCAGTGGTGAGGGAGCCTGTTGATCGGCGTCCTGCAAACACTTCACCCCTTCGGCGTGAACGCGTCTGTTGATCGGCGCCCTGCAAACACTTCACTCCTCCGGGGTGAGATCATTACCAATGTCAAAAGCACCTGAAGAAGGCGAGATATGGGAGTGGCGGGCATTTGGCCAGCCTAGCCAGACCACTCTCAAGGTCATCCGGAAGCACCGGATCAGGATGGGTGTGAAAGACCATCAGGGCGAAGACCTCTATCTAATATCGCCCATCAGTGATCAAAACGTTAAGCTGCGCCAGTGGAAGGACGAGTGGGTGTTGAAGTTCAAGTTACTCCTCACCACTGCACCACGCGGTATCGAACTCTACACAGAAACGGCAGGCTGGGTTCACAGGTTTCCGATCGGCCCAGAACTGCTGAGCCACGCCACGCGCCTTCTTGGAACGAAGTTACCGGAGTCGTCCGATCCGCCCACCAGTCTCTCAGCCGCCGAGTTGATAGACGCGCTCGCTCATGCAACGCCTACCATCACCAAGGTGAGAGTTGTAAAGCGCCGCTCGCAATTCGAATTCGGAGACGGCTGGGTGGAGCTGTCCGAAGCCAGGTTCCCAAACAACTCGATCCAGTCACTGTCGATTCACTCTCCGAAAGCCGAGGCCGTGGTAGCAATACTGGATCAGCTTAAGGCGAGCGCCGAGATGGAAGTGATGAATTACGTCGAGGCCTGCAGGCGATGGGGATGAGAAAGAAATGCGAAATGCGAAATGCGAAATTCGAAATGCGAAAATTTGACATTTCGCATTTCGCATTTCGCATTTCCTTTTCACTTCAATCGGGCGCCGTTGGGCACGTCTTCAGCGAATGTAGCAAGCACAGGCTTCCCTTCTTCGCCCACCGAAGCCGCCAATAGCATCCCGTTGGACTCCAGCCCTCGAAGCTTTCGAGGTGCCAGGTTTGCAACGACGATGATCTTCCGCCCAATCAGGGTTTCAGGCGAATAGTACTGAGCTATGCCCGCGAGAATCTGGCGAGGCTGCGGCTCTCCCACATCGACCATGAGTCGCAGCAGCTTGTCAGCCTTCGGCACGCGCTCGGCTTCGAGTACCGTCGCAACGCGCAGATCGACTTTTGCAAAGTCCTCTATCGCAATAGTCTCGGCAAGCGGCGGAAGCACAGCCTGAGCAGTCGTTGTCACCGGGGAAAGCTCCGCTGCAGCCGGTTTGGGCTCTTCGCTCTCTGGTTTATCCTTCTCCGCCTCGATCTCGGCCATTATTTTGTCCTTTGCCAGTTTCGGAAATGCCGGAGTGATCCGGTCTATCTTTGACACCTCGAGCGGCTCGCCCCACCTGGCTTCATTCGGATTGATTAGAAGCGGGTCGCCCGCAAGCCCCATCTGCGACCATATCTGACGCGTCGTCTCCGGCAGCACGGGCGCGGTAAGCAACACGATGTGGCGAAGGCCCTCGTAAGCGGTCGCAATTACGCTCTCGAGTTGCGGCAGCGCAGACGGGTCCTTCGCAAGATTCCACGGCTTACTGTCAGTGATGAACTTGTCCAGACGCGCAACGCCCACCCAGGCCGCTTCGAGCGCGCGGGAGAAGTTCAAGGCGTGAAACTCCTTATCGAACTTCGCCTTCGCCTGCAGCATCACCTCACCCACATCCGACTGAGCTTCGCCCACCGGTCGGGGAGGAATCCCGCCAAAATAGTTCCGCACCATCGTTAGCGTTCGGCTTGCGAGGTTTCCCAATCCATCCGCCAGATCGGCATTCACTCGATCGATCAGCGCTTGATAAGTAAAATCGCCATCCTGCCCGAAAGCCATCTCGCGCAAGACGAAGTAGCGAATCATATCGGGCGTGAAGTGCTGATGAAGTATCGACAGCTCGATTGTGTTGCCTGTCGTCTTCGACATCTTGCGTCCGCCCGAGAGCCACATTCCATGAGCAAACACTGTATGCGGCACTTCGATCCCGGCGGCCAACAAGAACGCAGGCCAGTACACGGCATGAAATCTGAGTATGTCCTTGCCTACAAGGTGGAGCGCGGGCCAGTAACGTTCGAAGTCATGATGCCGCTCGTTGCCCCACCCAAGTGCGGTAATGTAGTTCGACACTGCGTCGAACCAAACGTAGATCGTATGGTCCGGATCGCCCGGAACCGGTATTCCCCACTTGATCGAAACGCGGCTGAGGGAAAGGTCTCTGAGGCCGCCGGCGACGAATGATCTCACCTCATTCCGCCGGGCTTCGGGTCTCACGAAGTCGGGCCGCGAGTCGTAGAGGTCCAGTAGCGGCTGTTGAAGCGCGGAGAGCTTAAAGAAATAACTCTCCTCGGCCACCTTATCCAGCGGGCGTTCATGGATCGGGCAGAGCGGCTCGCTGTCGTCCTCGACATCCTTGAACTCGTTACAGTATGCGCAGAACCAGCCTTCGTAGTTGCCCTTGTAGATGAATCCTCGTTCATCGAGAAGCTGCCAGAGCTTTTGCACGCCCTCTTCATGGTAGTCGTCGGTGGTGCGAATCCAGCGATCATACTCAATGCCGAACCG
>DASYSA010000500.1:0-6326 GCA_036003885.1 Blastocatellia bacterium
TAACATGCCGGTTGCTTCAAAGAAGAGCGGGTGTAACTCAATGGTAGAGTGTCAGCTTCCCAAGCTGAAAGTTGCGAGTTCGATCCTCGTCACCCGCTCCATTTCTTAATCCATACCCTTAAGAGTCGGCCCTCCGACGTCTCAACCTTAACTTGAGCTTAGAGCTTCGAGTCACCAGCCTGAGGTCGCAACACGATCAGAGTAACCTCGGCAGGCGCTTGATAACGGATCGGCCCCAGCGTAAGCCCCAGTCCATTGTTGATGCTCACCAACATCGACCCAACGCCATAAAATCCGGATACGTAACTTGTCTCAAAGGATGATCCGGTAAGAAGAAACCACGGCAGCGGGAACGCAACCTGGCCCCCGTGAGTATGACCCGCCACGAACAGGTTGTAGCCCTTGTCGGCCGCGAAGTTCACAAGCCAGGGAGAGGGCTGGTGCGTCAGCAAAATCTTCACCGGACCATGCAGCCGCTGTTGCTCAATTGTGTCCAGAATCTCCGCTGAAGGGCGCGATCGATATACATTCGTGATACCAGTGAGTGAGAGATAAGTCGATCCCACAGGGACAACCGTTGCGACATTGTCGAGAACAGTGACTCCATTCTTCAGCAAACTTTGAGTCACCATCTCTTTGTCCGAGAAATGATCGTGATCGCCAAGGCAGGCATAGACCCCATGGTGGGCCTCCATCTTCCCCATCACCGCAGCGCCTTTCTCTATGAAGGCCGTGCCTGAGCTCACCAGGTCTCCACAGAAGAGTACCAAATCAGGCTTGAGGTTGTTGACTCCGTCAACGAAGAGTTGAAGCTTGCGGTCGTTCGTTCGTGGATCGGTGTGCATATCTGAGATCTGTACGATTCGGAAGCCATCAAGCTCGCTGGGCAGGCCTGCAACAGGAAATTCAATCTGCCTCGTGCGTACGGTAAATGTGTCGAGATACACTCGGGCCAACGCGTAGATCGATACAAGGCAGACAACCAGGATCACCACCCGTGACTGTACTTTGAGCGATCTGAGTTGATGTTTCTTATGAAGGGGAAAGAGGATTAGCCTGACACCGTCGATCACCAGAAGGCAGATTGCAAGCTGAACGGAAATAGCGAGCCAGATCCAGAAGGGATAGACAACAAGGGCGTCCAGCGGCGTCTCCGCGCTCTGAAGCGCTCGAGCGACGCGGACAATTCCAAATACGTAGCTGCCGATGAAAAGAATGGGATAGACCGCGGCCCAGACGACCGGCATGGCCACTGTAAGTCGTATGGTCTTTCTCGGCCAGGCGGTAACGGCTTCCAAAGCGACGATGGTTCTCCGAAGGACGTACCACTGAAATGGGCCGCTTGCCAGCGCAAGGGTTAGAATGATTCCCGCACCCCAGGGCATATCGAGATTTCCTTTTTGTATGTATAGCATCGAAGTCGGAGTGTGAGAAAGATGCTATCCGCTAATCTCGCGAATCAAGCGCGAATCAACAGAGCTGACTGGCTCAACTCATTCAGCAGCGGATCGGTTCATCAGCAGAAGGGCCCCTTAGCGGAGATTCGCGTTATTCGCGGATTCTCTCGTCGGATGGCAGCCTTGATGCTTCACATTCCATCGGCTATACTTCGTCGCGTCATTGACGGGGGAGAAGTCGCCTAGTGGCTGAGGGCGGCGGTTTGCTAAACCGCTATAGGGGCTTAAACCCCTATCGAGGGTTCGAATCCCTCCTTCTCCGCCATCAAACTCAAGAGCCGGCTGAAAGGCCGGCTCTTCGTTCTTTACCTACGGCACAAGCGACGGAAGTTTTCACCATTCGCAATCTAATGACTGCACTCGCGCGTCTCTTCTGACTGCGCGACCTCAACCTGCTCAGCGCCTCCGCCGTCAGGTTTTCCAGCTCCAGGTGAGATTGAATAGACCATTGTTGGGCGCTGGCTCAGGCTTGTCGCTGCGGGTACGCGCTTTGCCTTGGCATGGTGAGGAGAAATCAACATGTCAAAGAAAATTCTCATCGCATTCTTGCTGCTACTACCGTCTACGGCCCTCTCGCAGGACTACCGTCCGAAATACGAAGTATTCGGCACCGCGGGTTATGGCACGACCTATGATGATGAAGGCGGTGTGGGACGGGGACTCGATGTGGGAGCCGGATTCGGAGTGCGCGCAATCGGTAAGCTGGGGTTTGAAGGCTCAGTAAACAGGATCGGTCACCAGCGAGAGTTCGCCTCGAGCCCAGTTCGGTTCGAGGGCACTGGCGTCTTTGCATGCGCCAACGCGGTGTATCACTTCTCAGATTCAAAGGCGCAGCCCTATGTAATTGGCGGCATCGGATTGTTGCATCACGAAGACCGATCGAGCGGACTCGGTCCGCCGCGACCCCCGCTCAGCGCCAGCGGTTTCGCATACAACTTCGGGGCTGGGGTGAAGGTCTTTCTGAACAAGCACATCTCATTGCGTCCTGAGTTCAGAGTTTTCGTTGGAGATCTCGGCAAGGCGGGTGGAACCGAGCCGCCATTCAGTCTGCTCCGCGGCTCAGTCGGCATCGGCTACCACTGGTGAGTAGAAGAAGTTCGAAATTCGAAATTCGAAATGCGAATTTCCTTACGAGATCTCCACGACAACCGGAGCATGGTCTGAGGGTTTTTCCCATCTCCTTGGATCTTTGTCTATGACAATGCCGGTGCACCGCTCAGCCAGCGAGGCGGTCGTCCATATGTGATCGATGCGCAATCCGAGGTTGCGCCGAAAGGCCCCGGCCCGATAATCCCACCACGAATAGTGGCCTCCCTCCTCGTGGTGCATGCGAAATACATCGGTGAATCCCCACGCCTTGACGTGATCGATCGCTTCCTTCTCGGGATCACTGAAGTGGATGCGTCCCCGCCAGAGTTCCGGGTCGTGCACGTCACGGTCATCGGGCGCAACATTGAAATCGCCGCACAGCAGCACGAACTCGTCAGGGCTGTATTGCGAATCCAAAAAGAGCCGCAACCGTTTGATCCAGTCGAGCTTGAAGCCGTATTTTTCCGATCCTACCGCTTGCCCATTTGGTATGTACACATTGACCACGCGAATGCCGTCGACGGTCGCCCCAAGCAGGCGCGCATGCGCTCCCGCTTCTGCGGCAGGAAAGCCGCGCTGGACAGACGTGATCTCCTTTTTCGAGAGAAGCGCCACACCGTTGTAGGTTGGCTGGCCGAACGCCTCCGAGGCGTAGCCAAGCTCCGCGAAGGCCTCACGCGGGAACCTGTCATCGATGCACTTAATCTCCTGCATGCACACTACGTCAGGCTGCGCCGTCTCCAGCCACTTCAGGACCTGCGGTAGGCGCGCAAGCACTGAGTTCACATTCCAAGTCGCGATCTTCACGTGCATCCTCCTGGTCTACGGTTCAGCCCCGATGGAGCACTGACATTCTAAGCTCAGCATGGTTTTGAAAAAAGGCGAATACGGGTCTGCATCGGATCATGCGCCGTGCTTGCGCCACGACGGGAGCCGTGCAACGATCTTCGATGTCAGGAACCTGGGGAAGGAGGAGAGAGGTTGAGTAACGACCAGGAGATCAGAAAGATTGATACTGCGGATGGACATGAGACTCTCATTAAAGCGCAGTGGCGGGACTTCGCCGCGTTTGCGTGGCAGCAGTATCAGGCGCGTGGGCGGGGCGCGGTCGTCGTCGACCTCAAGCGTGCGGTTGAAGACGGAAACCCAGGCGGGCACATACCGACTTACTACGTGGCGGATTCAAGCGAACAACTGAAGGCGCGAGGTGGCTGGCCAAGCGCCGAGATAGCAGAAGTCATTCAAGACTACGACCCGGAACAGGATGTGGTCTTTCTCTTCATTCGGGTTGATGGAGACGTGTTTCACTACAATGTATCGGATGAAATGACGCCATCTAAGGCCTAAAGAGTAAGTCACTTCTGTTCGAGCTGGCCCTTAATCTTCTTTGGGAGCTTCGCAAGGACCATCTCATACGATGCCCCAATCAGCCGTTTGATCTCGGCGTCCTCCAGCGCATCGAATCGTTTCAGCGCGACCCAGTGATAACGGGCAGTGTAAGGAGCTGGAATGATGCCGTCTTTTTCAACCAGCTCCGAGAAAGTTTCGGGGGTGCACTTGAATGAGAGCTGGTGCGGCGACGAATCATGACTCTCCAGTCCTACCGCTGCGAAGATCTTCCCGCCGATTCGAAACAGCAGATCATTGCCCCATTGAATATCCTCCGTCGTGTTAGGCAATGAGAGGCAATAATCTCGCAGCGATTCGATATTCACATCAATCTCCTGTCGGGCGAGATGGTACAGGCCTGGGTACGCACGCTTCCAGCGTGCTGGGCTTGCGGATGCGCACGTGCAAATGCGCACGCTGGAAGGGTGCGTACCCAGGTGGACAGTAACCTATCTCAGATTGAACTCAACTTCCAGTGTGATCCACGATGCGACTGATTGGCCGCTCCTGGTCGCGGCTCTGAAATGCATCTGGTACACCGCAAGAATTGCCTCTTCATTCAAGCCTTCTGACAGAGCGTGAACGATCACGACCTGTTTGACTGTCCCATCGGCGCCTACAAGCGCACGTGCGCGTATTACACCCTGGATCTTATTCTTGCGTGCAGCTTCAGTGTAGTTCGGCCTTGGGCGATTCAGCGGTACCGGCCTGGTATCCACCCGCTCTTGCTCAGACCCCGAGGAGTCGCGAAGCCTTCCCGGGCGGCCTCCCTCTTCGCCGCCGATGTTCCATCCCGAGCCTGGGCCAAAGCCACGTCCCCTACCGGAGCCGCCTCCTCCTCCGTCTCCCGTACCCATCCCGCGATCAGACCCTGGACCAGCGTCAGGCGGGCTGAGTACGCCATTGGACAAGCCCGTGGGTGCCAGGTCATCGGTTCTCAGTTTAACTCGTTCATCGACCTTTATGGTCTCAATCACCGGGAGAGCTGGCGCTTTGAGCTGGGGATCCGGAGAAGGAGCAATGACCTGCTCTTCACGCGAGGATATCGGTGGCTGTCCTTCAGACGCGGGCTGCCTTGTATTGTCGCCACCGCCTCCTCCACCGGTGGCGTGGTCCTTGTCCTTCGGCCCTTCGATATCGTGATCTATGCGGCCAGGGAAGAAAACCTTGATGATCTCCTTAGGGACATCAGGCGGGTTGGCGGAAGCTCGATTCGAGAGCGTCCAGAAAACAAGGATTGCAGCGAAGACGGCCGCATAGAAGACGATCCCGGTTGCGATTCCGAATTGCAAAAGCATTTTGCGCCGAGACCCTCCCAGGGTGTCACCTCTCAGCGCAGCGGTGAGATAAGCCTTCGGGCCTTGTCGAAACTCACTTGCCGCTTCGGTGAGTTCCTCTTTCAGGCGGATGAACAACGACGGCTGCTCGAAAAGAGTTCCAAGCAGTAACGCATTCTCCTTCATGCACACCTCCACGAGCCCGATGCCTCAGCACGGGTCAGCATCAACCAGGCTCACTTGCTCGTAAGAGGAGGTTATCCTCTATCCATTCTGTCTCTGCGTCTTCTTCTGATGGAAGACTGCCAGGTGAAACGAACTAACTGCGAATCGTGTGAATAGTCATTCGCGTTGCTGTTGTTGATTCAAGCGCGGCGCGTGAAATAGGACTTGCGTCGTAGCGCCACCCGTAGAACGAGGTTGGAGCCAAGTCTTGCAGACTCTAGAAGCAAGGTCGGGGTCGGGTCAGAAGGGAGCCATTGCACCTAATGCCCCACGTTCACGACTGGCACCTGTCGCCTCACACCTGATCCGGAAATCGGACCTCATTGTATCTTTAGTTCTACAAGAAGTAAGGAGGTGCGTATGTTGTTGATAATGATGGCCGCAATCTGCGTGATGCTCACGATCATTCTGAAAACCCGCGCGCGCGATTCGGAGCAGCTGATTGAGCCGCTCCCGTCGATTCTTACAATCGGCGTTCAGATAATCTGCGGCGACTGCTCCGGCGACGACCCTCGTCCGATTAAGACTCACCTTGGTCGGGGTGGCAACTGCGCCCAGTGTGGCGGACGCAGCTACATGCTCGCTTCGCGCCGCACCGCCGCCGCGAACCTTATTTTCGAAAGGCCTCACCAAGAATTGCCCAAAGCAACCCGCGCGAGGCCCCTGGTCGCATCAGCCGGCCCCTGCACAATCGTTCCAGTTCCGTCAAGTAACCCTTGGATAGCTTCGAGCAAGCTACTGAACGAGGATGTCCATCAAAGAGCCTCTTGAAGCTCTAGCCAGCATCTGACTTCCGAACCTGACCCCCTGCCTCCCTCCGCTACGTTGGGTGGCGGAGACTCGCGTCCGTAAATATCGAGACGCTTGATGCCTTTTCCCCCTCCACCCG
>DASYSA010000501.1:0-4153 GCA_036003885.1 Blastocatellia bacterium
GCCTGAGTGCGGATCGCCGAGCTCCGCGAAGCGCGCGGGAACCGTGAGCACGGTAAAGTCGGCGGGGTCGCAGTCCGGGACCTCATCCCAGTGAAGCGGCGTGGACACGCGCGCGTCAGGAACGGGACGCACGGAGTACGCTGAGCAAGTCGTTCGGTCCTTCGCGTTCTGATTGTAGTCGAGGAACACGCCGTGACGCTCCTCCTTCCACCACTTCGAACTGGCCAGCATTGGTGCGCGCCGCTCGACCGCACGCGACAACGCGAGTGCGGCGCGGCGCACCTCGACGAACGTCCAGCGTTGTTCGATCCGCACATTCACGTGAATTCCCCGTGAACCGCTTGTTTTGGGCCAGCCACGAAGCCCCATCTCCTCGAGGAGCGATTTCACCTCGAGAGCAACACGGCGCACATCCTCCCAACTGACACCAGGACCTGGATCGAGATCGACGCGCAACTCGTCCGGGTGCTCTAGATCGCCTGAACGCACGGCGTGCGGATGCAGCTCGATGCAGCCCAGGTTTACGATCCAGGCGAGCCCCGCTGCGTCATCGACGACGATCTCCTCCGCTTTGCGGCCCGACGGGAATGACAGCGTAGAGGTTCGCAACCAGGCGGGCCGCTGTTCGGGTGCGCGCTTCTGATAAAACGCCTCGGCCTCGGCGCCGTTGACGAAGCGCTTGAGAACAAGCGGACGATCTCGGATTCCCTCAAGAGCACCCGGCGCGACCGACAGATAATAACGTACGAGATCGAGCTTCGAGAGCTTCACTTGCCTGGAGAAATACGGTTTGCCCGGGTGGGTGACAGAGACTTCGACTCCACCGATCGACAGAACCTCGGCTGTGTCATCCTTCTTCACAAAAGACAGGCTAACATAAGTTGACACACTCGGCTGTGTTGAGATACAAAACTCAGACCTGCTGTTCGGCCATCCACGGTACCTCGAAGCATCTGACAGGACAGAAACAGATGAAAGAGTTTTCTCTCGCACTTTGCACGCTGGCCATGCTGATGGGGCTGCTTATTTCCTCCGGCGCATATCAGGTCCAGCCTCAGCGAGCGGGCACTAAAGCTCTCGATGTTCTGGTGAGTAAGCCTGAATCGGTCGGATTCTCGTCCGAGCGCCTCGAACGCCTCCACACCCTGATGCAGCAGACCGTGGATCAGAAACAGCTTGCCGGAATTGTGACCATCCTGGCGCGTCACGGCAAAGTGGTCGATTACAAAGCCTACGGTCATAAAGACATGGCGACCGGCGCTCCGATGACGAAGGACGCGATCTTCCGCGACTACTCGATGACCAAGCCGGTCACCGGCGTGGCCATGATGATTCTCTATGAGCAGGGCAAATGGCTGCCTACAGATCGGATTGCCAAATACATTCCGGAATTTCGGAATCTCAAGGTTTTCAGGAACCAGGATCAGGACGGAAAAATGATTCTCGACGAACCCGTCCATCCGCCCACCATCGGCGAGTTGCTCACGCATACCGCGGGTTTCACGTACGGATTCTTCGGCAATAGTCCGGTCGACAAGATGTATCGGGACGAGCGGGTGATGCAATCACAAAACCTCCAGCAGATGGTAGACAGGCTTGCGAAGATTCCGCTCCTCTACCAACCCGGAAAAGGCTGGAGCTATAGCTTGTCGATGGACATTCAAGGCTACATCATCGAAAAGCTGTCAGGTCAATCCTTGCCCGACTTCATGGAGCAGCACATCTTTAAGCCGCTCGGAATGAAGGACGCAGGCTTTTTCGTGCCCCGGGACAAGCGTAACCGCTTTGTCACTCTCTATCGGACCGATGCCAAGGGCGAGCTGATTCCTGACGGGACTCCAGGTTCCCCGAGCGACTACGTTGAGCAACCGATGATGCCCTCGGGCGGTGGTGGGATGGTTTCGACCGCTGAGGATTACTTTCGTTTCGCACAGATGCTGTGCAACGGCGGCGAGTTGGATGGCGTGCGCATCCTTGCGCCAGCGACGGTGCAGCTGATGGCGTCGAATCACGTGCCGCCCAGCCTCCTGACGGGTGAATTCGGAATCGGCTTGCAGATTCTCCGCCCCGGGTTTGGATATGGCTACAATTGCGCGGTCGTCTTCGACCCACCCGAGGCCAACCTGCCTGAAGGCAAAGGCACCTTCTTCTGGGACGGAGCCGCTGGAACCTGGTTCTGGGTCGATCCGGCGAACGATGTCGTCTTTATCGGGATGATCCAGCGCATGCTCGGCCCAGCCAGTCCCAACCTGGAATATCTGAGCCGCTCAGTCGTCTACCAGGCACTGGTAAAGCCGAAGATGTAATCGCACTCAATGAGACCTACGAAACTCTCGGACCGAAGGAACCACCATGAATGAGTTCAGATATAGACAGACTCGAGTCCTCCGACTATTGATTGCAGTCAGTGTGGCTGCTATCGCGCTGACGACCTCCAGGATCACTCTCGCTCAGACCATCAACATTGATCGCGTCGCGGCAGACCTGGAGCCCGAAATTCAACGGACATTGATTGAAGGAAAGATTCCGTCGGCGGCCATCGCGCTGATTGCCGGCGACCGGGTGATTTGGACGGGCGCTTACGGTCACTCGAATCTGTGGGCGCGCACTCCCGCCACGCCAAGCACCGTCTATCTCATCGGTTCGACCTTCAAGGCGATGTCCACCATCGCCTTGCTGCAGCAAATGGAGCAAGGCAAATTCAAGCTTGATGATCGCGTCAGCGATTACCTGACTGACTTCAAGATTCAAAACGAAGATCCACAACACCCGATCACCTTTCGGCACTTACTGACTCACACGTCGGGCCTGCCCGCCGACTTTGGGCCATTTCCCGTGTGGGGCGACACCGTGCCGCCTGCGCTCGAGGAATATCTTCGCAAGTCACTCAAGGCAGCCAAACCACCGATGACTTCGGTCGTCTACTCGAATCAGGCTTACACCCTGATCGGATATCTCGTGCAGAAATTTTCAGGCGTGCCTTACAAGCAATACATCAAGGAGCACATCTTCACGCCGCTCGAGATGACCAGCACCGCGTTCGAGCCACGACCGGATATGGAAGAGCGTTTGTCAATTCCCTATACGGTGGATGAAAAGACCGGAAGCCAGGTAGGAGCCGAGCGGCTGAAGGCCGCCGTCTGGCCCGCGGGCCTTGTCTATGGCACGGTGCTCAATCAAGCCAACTGGTTGATCGCCAACCTGAACGGCGGAGTCTTCAAAGGCAAACGCATTATCAGTGAGCAGACGTTGGAGCAGATGTTCACCCGCCAGTACGACCAATTCAAAGGGCCGATTGAAGGCCTGTGGGGAAATGAGAACGCCGGGTTCGGTTTGACGTGGTGGGTCCAGGTGCGCGAGGGCGACCGCTATTTCGCGCACAGTGGAAGCGTACCGGGCTATACGGCCTTCTTGCTTGGGAATCGTGATCGCAAGCTCGGCTTCGCCATTCTGACAAACGGCAATCGAGCGCATCCGCATCTCATCAAACTCGCCGACCGAGCGATAGATCTTCTCAAGAAATACACCATTGTAGAGAAACAAGCGCAGGTTGAGCGCGACAAGAAATAGCCTTGATTGAGCTGGGCTACTCGGTCTATTTCGCATAGTCGGCGGCGCCGAAGTTTTTGCTGGTCTGGACACGCGCTGGAAGGACCTCCGCGCGATTAACGAGACTGAGCAGCGGCTCTACTCATTGGCCCCCATGGCGCGAGTGTCCTTACTACGATAAGGCGACTCGTATCGAGCCATCGTGTCCGGACGCCAGACACATGCCCTCGCTTGCCAGACCGACGGGAAGCGAGCTTCCTTGTTTTGTTCCCAGAACTTCAGCGTTTTTGGTTATATGGGAACAGCACTTGCGAATCTATCCCATTGACGTAATCGCCGCCGATAGTACAGAGAGGGACAGCCTGTCGTTTGGATTAACGACTACAACAATGGAGGTGAAACATGAGAAAAGCATTCCTGCTTCAAGCTATGGTTGCCGTCGTAAGTTTGGTTTTGGTAGGCTGCAATTCGCGAGCCGTCGACGATTCGGCGATCACTGCAAAGGTGAAGAGCAAGCTCGCCGCTGACAGTCAGACGAGCGCGATCAAAATCAGCGTCGAGACGAAAGACGGAGTGGTAACGTTGTCGGGTACGGTTCCAACTG
>DASYSA010000502.1:0-17096 GCA_036003885.1 Blastocatellia bacterium
GCGTCGCCGCTGTACCGCGTGCAGGTCCAAAACATTCCAAACCCACCCGGCGGCGTGGACGGCACCCGCCGTAAGATCAGATTCCTCACGCTGCCTCGCGACCAGCAAGCTCAACCGCTGGCCGGCCAGGCGGTGGAGATCATTCCCTGGGGCGCCCTTCTTCCCAATCAGGAAAAGGTGGCCGAGTTCCAGGGACAGTTCTTCACAGTTGAGACCAGTTTCGACCCCGAGGACGGCAGCCTGACGATCACCGAACCGGTTGCGCCGGAGGCGATCCAGTGGCTGGCTGACCACTCGCAGTTCTGGAGCGACCTGGACGAGCCTGAACACCAGCAGTATTTTTACTTGCGGTTGTGGACAGGTGGCTCGGGGGACGCGGCCGACCCGGATCTGCAATTCACCCCCGGCACTCCTGTGGCCCTCAAAGGGACCGGTCTCAACGCCGAGTTCAGCGACGAGGGCTTACCCGGCGACTTCTGGATAATCGCCGCGCGGCCCAGCACGCCAAATCTTGTCGTGCCCTGGGACCTTTTGGACTCGGCGCCACCGGCGGGTCCGAGATACTTCTTCGCACCGCTGGCCCTGGTCCAGTGGAGACTGGATCAGACTGGAAACCTGCAATCCACTGTTCACGACTGCCGCGAAAGATTCCGCCCTCTGTGCGACATTCGGGGCTGCTGCACGGTCACGGTTGGCGACGGCGTCTCCAGCCGTGGTGACTTCGACTCCATTGAAGAGGCCATCGCGCATTTGCCGGACCCGGGCGGAGAAGTCTGCTTGCTCCCCGGACTGCATGAAACAAACGCGATCCTGCAGGGCCGGCGCAACGTCGTTATCAAAGGATGCGGCAACCAGACCGTGGTGATCCCGCGACGGGGAAACCGCCAGGCACCAATCTTCCGGGTGGTGGACTCGCAGCGAATTACTCTGCGCGACATGGTGCTGTTCACCCTGACCGGCCAGGCCATCGTGTTGGAGGGATCGAAACCGGGAGCTCTGAAAGAAGTCGATATTTCGTACAACAGAATCCTGGCCTTCAAGCAGGCAGTCCAGGTCCGGCGGGGCGTGGACATCCGTATACACGAAAATCGGATTCGCATCCTGGATAAGGAAGGCGGGGAAGTCGCCATCCAGATCCTGGCCGAAGATGCAGTCATCGAGCGCAATGATTTAGGTGTCGTCCCTGCCGCAGAGACTCATCCACCTGATCCTCCGGATGGGAGTACTGATCCAACAACGCCGTGCGCCGACCCAGAGGTCATCTTCCTCAACCCCGCTATCCTCAGCGCCCTGACCGACCACATCTTCGGGCTGTTCCTTCAGGTCTTGCCGGTTGCGCCCTTCAAGGCACTCGGTGGCATTCAGATCGTCGCTGCGTCGGAACGTGTAAAGGTATTGGACAACAACATCGCTGGGGGCGCAGGCAACGGAATCACGCTGGGTGGAGATCTGCCCGAACAAGTCATCCTGGCCCAGCAAGAACCCAGCGCGCAGCAAGTCATTGAGAGCACCGGCAATAATATTCAAGGTACCGTGCTGCAAGATGGCGTCGGCGCGGCCGGCATCGGGCTCGTCTTCACGCGCGACGACGGCCTGGCCCTGAATGCTGTCAGCGGCTCCGGTGGATTCTTCAACGTGCCGGCCGAGCAGAATCGCTTCAGAGTCGCCGTCTCATCACCCGGGCGCGCAATTGAGAACGTCGCGGTCAATGACGACATCGAATTCGGGCGATTTCACCGAATTACAATCAACGCACAAGCAGCCGCCCCGAACGACGTCCTCGCATTCCTCTACGAAATACAGATCGACCGCAACGAAATCTCCAACATGGGTCTGTCCGGCATCGGCTATCCGATTGTGGCCGCAATAATCCTGGCCGGCTCGACGGGCCTTACGACTAACGTGCCGAGCCAGGTGGCTGCAGCGCTCCTCGCTCTGCTGGGAAACCCGGTCGCAACCCTGGGCATCCACCGCAACAACATTCATGACTGCCTGCAGAATCCTTTCGACGGACAGTTGCGCGCCGAAGCAACCCGACGGGGATTTGGGGGTATCTCGCTGGGCTTTTCCGAAGACGTCACGATCAGCGGAAACCGAATCGAGCGAAATGGCACGAGCCATATCAACCCGGTATGCGGGATCTTCATCCGGTTTAGCGAGAAGGCGGAGATTCACCACAACCACATCCTCGACAACGGCCCGCTGACCGCGAGCACAGCCAAGGTGCTGGAGACCGGTTTGCGAGGTGGAGTCGTGTTGTTCGCGGCATCGTTCGGTATCGACGAGTTGTTTCTCGGGCGCGATGCCGCGTTTGACACCGGTCGCCACGCAGCCCGCCTACACGACAATATCGTTCACCAGCCTGCGGGGCAGGCATTGCGGTTGTTCGCCATCGGCCCATCTTCGATCTGCGACAATCTCTTTTCTACCGAACTGTCGGGGCCGCAAACACTCGAGCGTCTGGGCGGAACGGTGTTGCTGCTGGCGGTAGGCGGCACGACTCGTTTACCAGCCGGATTGATCCTTTTCAACAGCAACCAGTCGCAAATTGGCGCCGGCGCCATCAGCCTCACTTCGCAACTGATCTTGTCGACGGATGACATCGGCTTCGACGGAAACCAGAGCGTCGCGTTAACCGACGGTCTGGTATTGACCGATACTCTGTCTCTGTTTGCAAACACGCTTCTCATAAGCCGCACTTTGCGGGCCACCGACAGCCGCTTCAAGGAGTCGCCGGGAAGCCGAGCACAAGCACTCAAGTTCTCGCTTATGACCCTGACCAACCTTCTGAACAATACGAACAACAACCAGGGCGACCACTGCATCTTAGCCGTGAATACGGCTCCCGGCAGGCCGGCCAACATAGCCGGAAACCAGGTAGTCGATTCGACGTTGTGCCAGCGTTTTAGCAACAGCGTTACTGCACCGCTGTCTGCTTTTCCCGTCAACGCGACGATCATCGGCGGCTGATGACATGGTAAGTGAGTAATCGAGAGATGCTCTGAGATACACGCGGAGGTTTCAAGCGATGGCAACGACGACGACAGGCGACTCTGTTTCAAGCAAATTCGAGAGCGATCTCGGCGATTTGAAGTTGGAGCGAATAACTGCAACTGGCGAGGCCGCGGCAACGCAGGTTTCCATGCTTTCCTTGCTGCAACACGAAGCCGCGCGGATCGAGACGAAGCTTGGCTCGCAGCATCCGCGAACCCTGCAGCTAAAGGCGCGCTTGCAGGGCAACCTGCAAGCGATCCATGCCCTCGAGGTCGAGCGCCAACTGGCGCGGATTGAAGTTCCGGAGATAGTCCAGGATGGAGCGCTGATCCATGGCCGCATCGTCGACGAAGACGGTTTGGGAATCGACAGGCTGCTGGTCGCCCTCGTCGATCGGTCTGGCTCGCCGATTCGCGATACCAGTGAGCCGGCCACCAACGCGTCGGGCTACTTTGCCATTCCGCTCGATCCTCAAATGGTTGATCCTCTGACCAAAGAGTATCAGGACGGTGTCTTCCTGGCCGTGCTTACGCCACGGCGACGTCTCGTCCATCAAGAGGCTAAGCCTCTGGCGGTGTCGCGCGGAGTTTCGCTGTTCGTGGAAATTCAGCTGAGCCGGGGAGACCTGACTGCTACACCTTCGTCACCCTGCGCTAACGTTGCCGTGCCCAGCCTGATCGGTCTTGTTGAAGATGAAGCTTTGTCGGCGCTGCAGAAAGTGGGCCTGAAGTCAGGGGAGCGAAAGACGTTGCCGGCGCCGGATCAGGTCGGTCGCGTCCTGGCTCAAGACCCGGCCCCGGGCAGCCAGGTAGAAGTTGGGTCTTCCGTCTCCGTGGTGATCGGGGTTCAGTCCAATACCATCAAAGTGCCGTCGGTGATTGGGCGAACATTGAAAGACGCGAAAGAGGAGATTACTAAATTGGGCCTGATCGTCGGGAAGATCTCTGGCAAATCGCAATCAGATGAAAGTATCGTGCGAGATCAGGATCCGAAACCGGAGACTGAAGTACCTGCCGGCACGCCGGTCAATCTCGTGGTCGCTCCGCCCGCAAAGCCTGATCTCAAGGATATCCTGGAACGAATCACGACGGACGAGGCATTTGCCGAGATTGGCATATCGGTCGCCAAGCTCCAAAAGCGACTAGAAAAGTCTATCGCCACGAAAGAACAGCTGGGGTCCTTGCTTGGCAGTTCGGACGAGGATCTCAAGAGTAGTTTTGGACTACGAGACATAAATGCCGCCAAGGCACTTATGCGCGTGCTTCGAAAGGTATTAGAAGATGGATAGCTGAATCAGGTCATCCCGGAACTAAACGCGACTTGAGCCGCAGCCATTTCACGACATCAACGCGGCGGAGAATCCCGATCAGCCGGCCCCGCTCCACCACCGGCAGTTGTCGAAGGTCTCCGCGAGACAGCTTATCCAACGCCTGCCCCAATGGTTCACGAGGCGCTACGACGGCGAGGTCCTGCGTTGGAGTCATTATCTCTCCGACGACGGTCGTCTCCCAGGAATCCCGCTTTACCTTGTGGACATCCTCGAGAGCGACCACACCAACCATCTGGCCCTTGTCGATGACCGGGAACGTTAGTTCATCCGTTCCCTGTATCCAATCATGGACCAGCGCGTTCACAGGCAGCTCAGGCGAGACAGCCGGCACATCCAGCCTCATCAACCGGTAAACCGGAACGTCGTCTAGAAGCTCCCTGGTTCGAACCTCATGATAATTTGCTTGCGCGGTTCTGCTTAAGAACCACCCAATAAACATTAGCCACATCCCGCCCAGCAGGCCGGCGCCAAAAAGCGGCACTGGGACTCCGAATATCATCGCGATTCCGCATAGGACGAATAGCCACGCGACGAACCGGCCCACTCCTGCCGCCCACTGTGTAGACTTCCGCAGACTTTTCGTGGCCCCCCACAAGAGAGATCTCATGATGCGGCCTCCGTCCAGTGGGAACGCGGGCAATAGATTGAAAAAGCCGACCAGCAGGTTCACCGGCCCCAACCACACCAGGAGCGTCGAGACCGGGCCGAGCTGACCGAATACCCGAACGGGATCGTGTACAAAAGTCTGATCCAGGCCGGCACCGAGCATTCCCAACGCCAGGAATACTATTCCAAGCCCAATGCTGGTCAGCGGACCGACCATCGCAATTACGAACTCGGTCCCTGGAGACGTCGCCTCCCCGTCAATCATCGCGACCCCGCCCAACAGAAATAGAGTGATCCTCCGCACCGGCAAGCCTCTGGCTCTCGCCACAAGCGCATGTGCAAACTCATGTGCCAGGACCGAAACAAAGAACAGGAGCGCGGCGATTACGGCAATCGTCCAGTCGAGCCCGGCTGGCCAATCGGGATGCCATTCCGGGAATACCCCGGCCGCCAGATTCCAGGTCGCCAACAAGAAGACAAGGGTCCAGCTCCAATGGATGCGAACGTCGATGTCGAGAATCCGACCTATCTTTAGCCCATTAGTCATCGAGCGCCTCTCAGGCCGGCTTGAGGCAAGTCTTTCGGCAGCATGTCTACCGGCGTCCCGATCGTTTCGCGGAGTGGACTGCACTCAAACGCGGCATTCTGTCCCAGCCGACCGCGAAACTGCGCGCCTTTTAAGCGACCTTTG
Organism: Blastocatellia bacterium; assembly: GCA_036003885.1. Taxonomy (GTDB): domain Bacteria; phylum Acidobacteriota; class Blastocatellia; order UBA7656; family UBA7656; genus DASYSA01. Next base: position 5,622 of record DASYSA010000502.1, read on the forward strand.
CGAGAAAACCTCCACAAGCGAACTTGTACACGCGATCTTCTGCAATCAAAGTGCCACTCGCCGAGTCGATAACTGCAACCCGGAATCGATTGATACGGATGGTTGGGGTCGATCGAGTTGAGCAATTATGGGTGGAGTGAACGGAAAGGGTACGGCAACTTTGACCGCCTACGCTACGACTACCTTCGAGTCGCGACGAGACGAATAGTTCTGGTTTTCCTTTGCGTCTCGACAGCCGCGAACCTCTTGAATCTTTCACACTCGGGAAGTACGCGAATGGTGCACATCGGAGCTGCGGCCAGCACTTGACACCACCTGCTCATGCTCTTTGCCATTGACTTTCTTCACTGTGTAATGTAACTTGTTCTCGCTTTTATAGGGTTGTCCTTAAATCTCTCTGCATTTTAGATCCCGCAGCATCTTGCTGCGAAAGAGTTATCAATCGGGTTTGATGTTCCTCAGCTTGCGGCGCTGTAGTTCATCTTGCTGGGTTTGTATCACTTTCCAGGTCCCCGGGATCGGCTATGTGTATTGCCAGAAGAGATCTCTTGCGGCTACTCGGATGCGCTGGGACGACCGGCCGCCTTTCCGCCAATTCAATCCACGCCTCAAAGCCTTCAGATCCCCTTCGGAACTCACATCTCGCTCCAACCTGCATAGACTTTGGTGATGAGCCGAACGTTGCCATTCATCGCGAGTTCGGCGCGCGCCTCGAAATCTATACCGGTTACCAGTGAAGAAAGTTTCGAAGTGTTCCACCATCAAAGCCCTTCAACCAGAAGCCTTTAGATCATCGGGCCGAAACGCGAAGGGACGCTCTCTCCAGGCTGCGTCCTGTTGATAACTCCTCGATCCAAGCCAGGCGCAAAGGCAAGGACCCAGGACGAGAGTATGAAATCGTCCTGCACACGGGAGTTCCATCAATGCAGCAATCAGGATAACGAGGCTCTCAAAGGGATGGAGTGATCCCTGAAAGCCTCAATGACAGATAAATGGAGGAAAACCTCATGAGGACACGACTACTGCTCTGGCTCGTTATTCTGCTCATGGCTTTTCAATTCAGCGGCCCGCTGACCTATGGTCAGGGGAGCTCTGTCTCGTCGCTGTCAGGGGTCGTCACAGATCCGTCGGGTGCGGTAATAGAGAACGCGACGGTCGAGGTGAAGAGCAACGCTACCGGCGCAACATTCAAAACAAAGACCTCCAGCAACGGAACGTTCATTGTGCCGGCTCTTAGTAGTGGACTTTACACGGTGGCGGTTTCAGCACCGGGTTTCAAGCAAGTCATCGTTAGCGGCATCAAGGTTGATACGGGCGCGGCCGCCTCCGTTCGCGTTAGCCTCGAAGTCGGCACTACCAGTGAGGCCATCACTGTGCAAGGAGGCGCAGAGGTCCTGCAGACGCAGTCTGCCAACATCACTACCACTGTGGCTGCTCGCGAAATTCAGAGCTTGCCTGTGGCATCCCGCGATGTCCTGGTCTTTCTGACGCTCTTGCCGGGCATGAACACGACCGGCACTTATCGGACGACCACCGTAAATGGTTTTACGCGAAGTGCGGTCAACATCATGATTGACGGCGTGATGACGCAGGATCAGGTCAACAAAGACTCGGAGTTCTTTAGCCGCATCAGCCCGCGTCTCGATTCAATCGAGGAGGTCACGGTCTCAAGCGCCACGCCAGGTGTCGAGAGCTCGGGGCAAGGCTCGGTGCAGATCAGATTTGTCACTCGTAGAGGCAACAATGATTATCACGGCAGCCTCTACGAGTACCATCGCAATACCTGGCTGAATTCGAACTATTGGTTCAATAACCGCGACCTGCCGCCAGACCCGAAGACCGGTAAGGCCCCACGTGATCGAATAATACTCAATCAGTTCGGCTTCCGAGTGGGCGGTCCGATCAGTCTTCCTAAGAAGCTCTTCGGTCCGGTTGGCTTCGACGGCCACGACAGGGCCTTCTTTTTCGTCAACCACGAGCAGTACCGGCTCCCTATTCAAGTCAGCCGGCAGCGTACAGTTCTCAATCCCCTGGCGCAGCGAGGAGTTTTCCAGTACAACGTCCTGGTGAGTGGCCAGAACCAGGTGAGGCAAGTCGACTTGCTTGCATTAGCGGCGCGTCAGAACAACTCCAAGATCGGCTCGACCATTGATCCAACCGTGGGCAAGCTGCTGGAAGACATTCAACACTCCACGGAAGGGACCGGAAGCCTGGCGCCTCAGGGTGATCCTAACTTGCAGCGCTTCACTTTCTCCAATGCCACCAAAGACGCGAACAGCTACTCTACGGTGCGTCTGGACTTCAACCTGACCCACAAGCATAGCCTTGAGAACTCCGCCAACATCCAGGCCTTCCACCGCAGCGTTGATATCCTCAATAACGTCGACCCGGCTTTCCCGGGATTCCCGAACACCGGAGAACAAAAATCAACCAGATTCTCGAACTCGACGGCGTTGAGGTCCACATTGACGGCCACACTGCAGAATGAGGCGCGCGTCGGCTTTGCCGGCGGGACCACTCAGTTTAACCCGAACGTCGGTCCCGAGAGTTTCTCCGGGCCCATCGCAAACCAGGCAGGCTTCAGCCTTAATCTCAACGGAGCGGCGGGAATAACAAATGCCGCTCCGGTCAATGCTCCCTCCCGCCGGAACGCGCCGATCTTCCAGTTTAGCGACACGGTCAATTGGCAGCGGGACACACACAACCTCAACTTCGGCTTCGAATTCGCTCACATCGGTTACTTTAACTATTCCAAGGCCCTGGTTCCTTCAATCAATTTCGGCGTAGACTCCAACGACCCGGCTAACAACATGTTCAGCGCCGCAAATTTCCAGGGCGCATCGACTGCTGACCTCAACCGGGCACGCGGAATCTATGCTCTCCTGACCGGACGCGTCACGGCAATAAATGCGACGTCGCGTCTGGACGAGGAGACCAACAAATATGTCTACCTGGGCGCCTTCATACAGCGCACCCGGCAGCGAGAGATGGGCTTCTTCGGCCAGGACTCGTGGCGGGCGCGCCCAAATCTAACCCTCAACTACGGCTTGCGTTGGGAGATTCAACTCCCGTTCACTGCGCTGAACGGCATCTACTCGACAACCACAGTTGAGGGCCTGTTCGGCGTTTCGGGTCCGGGAAATCTGTTTAAGCCTGGGGTGCTGCAGGGCAAAGAGACGGAGTTTACTCAGTTCGAGAAAGGAGACCCGTCGTTCGAGACCAGATACAGAAACTTTGCACCGAGTGTCGGGTTTGCCTGGAGTCCGAGCTTCAAGAGCGGACTGCTCAAGCGTATTATGGGAGACAGCGGTCGAGTCGTAATGCGAGGGGGCTACTCTCTGACTTACAATCGCCGAGGCATCACTAACTTCAGTGACAACATAAATGACAACCCCGGTAATTTTGTCACGACCAACCGTAACCAGACGCTCGGCAACCTGGTATCGAATAACAATGAGTTGCCCATCCTGTTGAGTGAGAGAAATCGGCTTGGGGCGCCCGCCTTTCCAGAGTCTCCGACTTATCCACTCAAGGGAGCGATCACGGACGCGGCCACGATTCTCGATCCGCATTTGAAGATGCCTTATGGCCAATCCTGGACCTTCGGCATTCAGCGCGAGATCGCCAAAGACACGGCCTTTGAAGTTCGCTATATTGGCACTCGCACGGTCCGGAACCTCGAGACCATCAACTTTAACGAGGTCAACATCGTCGAAAACGGCTTCTTCGATGAGTTCAAGAATGCCATAGCCAACTTGCGGGCCAATATCGCTGCGGGACGAGGAACCACGTTCCGTTACTTCGGGCCTAACACCGGAACCTTCCCGTTGCCGATTATCCTCGCCCACTTTTCCGGTAAAGTAGACCCGAACGTGGCGGGCAGTTACACATCGAGCAATTTCAGCAATGGCACGTTCGTGAACCGGCTTTCCTTTCAGAACGCGAGTCCCTATGGCCTCGCCTCGGATCTTTATGGCAATTCAGGCCGGCGCGCGAATGCTCTGGCTGCGGGGCTGCCGGTCAATCTCTTCTTCGTCAATCCCGGCCTGCAGGGAGGCGCCCAAATGGTGATCAACGGCGCTTCCCAATCGTATCACGCGTTAGCTGTTGAGCTTCGTCGCCGGTTAACTCAGGGGTTGTTGGTGCAGGGCAGCTATACCTACGCCCGAGCCTTCACCTCAATTTTCAGATCGCTGCGCGTCGGACGCGTTAATGGGGTCTCGACTGAGCAGGCCCCGCATGCGTTCAAGGCCGAGTGGATCTACGAGCTGCCTTTCGGGCGCGGCCGAGCGCTGCTCAACGACACTCGTGGCGCGTTCGACCGGTTGATTGGCGGCTGGGAGTTTGCGGGAACGGCCCGCATCCAGAGCGGAACTCCAATAAACCTCGGGAACGTTCGGTTGGTCGGGATGTCGCGCACAGACCTGCAAAAGGCATTGAAGCTGCGCTTCGATGATGCCAACAAGGTGATCTATTCCTTGCCCCAGGACATCATCGATAACACAATCAAGGCGTTCAACACGAGCGCCACGAGCGCAACCGGTTATGGCGACAACGGCGTTCCCACCGGCCGCTACATCGCACCCGCGAATAGCGCGACCTGCATCGAAGTGATTGGGGGTGACTGTGGCGGCACCAGAGTGCAGATCTATGCTCCACGGTTTACCCGAATCGATCTCAGCGCAGTCAAGAGGACAAAGATTTCGGAGCGACTAAACTTTGAGTTTCGCGCCGAGTTCCTGAATGCCTTCAACTACGCCAACTTCAACGTTGGGCTGGGTGGATTCGGCAATGCCGATTTCGGCCGAGTGACCTCCGCCTACCGTGATAACTCAAACACTAACGATCTGGGAGGACGGATCGTTCAGCTGGTCGGCAGGATCAACTTCTAGTTGTACATTGAAGATGAGGGGTGGTGGTTCACACCACCCCTCATTGAGAAATAGGTAGCGTCGGCTTTTCAGCGAGGTTCAATTGGACAATCCGGATATTTCTCGTCGACTCTTCATGATGAAGTCATGCGCAGGCCTGGGATCTGTCTGGCTCGCGTCCTGTTTGCCTGAGATCATCGCCGCTCAGGAGCATGCTCATCGAACTGCGCAATCCGGAGCGCCCTCCGGATTTGAGTTCTTCGCTCCCGGGGATGCCGCCGAGGTCGAGGCGATGGCCGCTCAGATAATTCCAACGGACGACACGCCCGGCGCCCGCGAAGCCCGAGTCATCTATTTCATCGATCGCGCGCTGGCTACGTTTGCAGCCCAGGAGCGAGCAGCCTTTGTCGAAGGGCTGAAGCAACTTCAGAAGAAGACCAGGAAGCTCTTCGGCAAGGCAAAGAGATTCTCGGATCTGAGCGCCGAGCAACAGATCACGGTGCTCAAGATGATCGAAACGAGCCAGTTCTTCGAGCTTGTTCGCACGATGACAATACTCGGGATGTTCTCCAATCCGGAGTATGGAGGCAACTACAATAAGATCGGCTGGAAGCTTATCGGCTTTGAGGACCAGTTCTTCTTCCAGGCGCCCTTCGGTTCTTATGACCGCGACTACAAAGGCTAGAGAGCGAATCGGAGAACCTGAATAAATGACAAATGAACGGCCTCATTTTGCGGCGAACGCGGAGATCGATTTTGTGATTGTCGGTGCGGGCGCTGCGGGCGGCGTCATCGCCAAAGAGCTATCCAGCGCAGGATTTCGGGTCGTCGTCCTCGAACAGGGACCCTACATGAAGGAGCCGGACTTCGAGCATGACGAGTTGAAATACATGCGGCAACAAGCAATCACAAACGATTACAAACGTCAGCCGAACACTTTTCGCAAAACGGAAAAAGAGAAGGCGAAAGAGCAGCCGGCCATAATCTATGGTCGCATGGTCGGCGGAAGTACTGTTCACTTCACCGGCAACTACTGGCGGTTTCATGAAATAGATTTTGTCGAGCGCACACGGTTAGGAGCCATAGCGGGAACCGGCTTTGCCGATTGGCCGATTACTTACTCAGAGCTTGAGCCCTACTATACAAAGGCCGAATGGGAACTGGGCGTATCGGGACTCGCCGGAGCCAGTCCATTCGACCCTCCTCGTTCAAAGCCTTACCCTGTCCCTCCGCTTCCAATCAAATCGTCCGGTGTGCTGGCCGAGCGAGGAGCGAGCAAACTGGGATGGCACGCCTTCCCTGCACCGATGGCAATAATCTCCCAGCCCTATCGCGGCCGCAACGGTTGCCTGCACTGTGGCTTCTGCGAATACTTTGGCTGCGAAGTCGCAGCCAAGTCGTCCACGCTGGCAACCGTCATCCGGGAGGCCGAGAAGACTGGACTGTGTGAAATCCGTCCTAACAGCTACGTGCAAAAAATTGAGGTCAACAAAGCGGGCCTTGTCACCGGCGTCACCTACTTCGATGGCAACCGCCAGGTGCATTTCCAAAGCGCAAAGGCAGTGGTGATTTGCGCCAATGGAGCCGAGACCCCTCGCTTGCTGCTCCTGTCAAAGACATCCCTCTTTCCGCACGGTCTCGCCAATTCAAGCGGCAAGGTGGGCAAGTACCTGATGTTCAACGGTCACGCTCAAGCCTCCGCGGTGTTCGAGCACACGCTGAACGAATTCAAAAGCGTGGCGGTGAGCAGAGTGATTCACGACTTTTATGACAGCGATCCAAAGCGGGGGTTCTATGGCGGCGGAGGCATGGATTTGCGATTCGTTTCTTACCCGATGGGTTTTGCTTTGCGCGGCCTGCCGCCCGATGCGCCCAAGTGGGGCCGCGAATATAAAGCGATGCTACGGGAGCACTACACGCGGACCGTGCACGCAAACGGCCACACAACTTCTCTACCCGTAGAAACAAATAACATAAGTCTCGACCCGGACGTGAAAGATGCCTGGGGCCTGCCCGCAGTGCGCGTCACCTACAAAGATCATGATGAAGATATGAAGACGATGCAGTTTTTCCAGGAACGCTGTAAGGAGCTTCTCCAGGCGGCGGGCGCGCGTAAACAATGGTTTCGCCCACTGAGAGGGCAGTCGTTTGGCTTTCATCTGCTGGGAACCTGCCGAATGGGCGAAGAAGCGAATAAGTCAGTGGTCGATAAGTACCATCGGGCACACGATGTTCCTAATCTGTTCATCTGCGATGGGAGCAGCTTTGTGACGTCCGGCCGCGGCCAGCCCACTCTGACGATTCAGGCTCTCGCCTATCGCGCGTCGGATCACATCATCCGGATGGCCAAGAGCGGAGAGATCAAGTCGGCGGTCTGACGATGCCACTCCTTCAAAACTGCGCTGACAGCGTGTGGCCCTCTCTCGAGGGACCAGACTACGAAGTCCACGAAGAATCGCAACGAGATGCACTCGCACTCTTTCCTGAACTGAGTCGTTGCGGTTCCTTTAGACAAAGGAGACTACTTTGAAACACTTTCGATCATTTGCCACCATCGCAGTTGTCGTTGTCGCTTTGGCTCTCAGTACTCAGTCTCGGCAGCCAAACGATTCGGGGCAACAAAAGACCGACCGCGCCCAGTCAGCGGGAGCTGTCGAATATTCGAGCGCCGCCAGCACCGTGAATCGCCCGTTCTCTGATTACGTCAAAGTCGGGAACGTGCTCTATCTGTCAGGAAAGCTCGGCACGGACAGCTCCGGCAAACTCGCCGCAGGGGGTATCACCGCAGAAACAAAGCAGACCCTGGAGAACATTCGAAGCGTCCTCGAAAAGAACGGCTCGTCACTGGACCAGGTGGTCAAATGCACCGTGATGCTGGCAGACATGAAAGAGTGGGCGGACATGAATTCCGTATACACCACATTTTTCAAGAAGGAGCGCATGCCGGCGCGAAGCGCTTTCGGGACCACCGGCCTCGCTCTGAACGCGCGCGTGGAGATCGAGTGTATCGCAGTAATGAAATGAATCCTGAACTCTGCGAACCACTTTGCATTCGTGCTCGTCCACAGATTACGCAGATAACGCAGATGAACAGCCGACAAGGACGACTTGAAAAAGCGTGAGGTGCACACTGCATAATCCGGTCATCAGCTCTGCGAAATCTGCGACATCTGCGGATAGCCCATCTCCAGCGACTCAACGGTTGGCCGCGGGTTTTTGCGCAGGCATCGTCGATTCGGAATTCAGGAATTTCAGCAGCGCCTTATAAAACAGATCCGGAGCTTCGAAGTGCGGGACATGGCCGATGTTCGGAATCAACACCAGCTCCGCGCCGGGAATCGAATCAGCGATATGCTTTGCGCGCTCGGGAAAGTTCGCGCCGTCTTTGTCACCGCCCAACACGAGCGTCTTCACCTTGATATGAGGCCAATCGTAGACAACCGGGTCCAGATAGGTCATCTGCTGTACCAGCGTGCGCACCATCGCGAACCGCGGCCAGTCGCCGCTTAACGTCCAGGCGTACTGAATACGCACGTACTTTTCGTACTCCGGCTTCCATCCTGTCACGAAGTAGCGGGCGATGCCCTGATATATCTGCTGGTAGGTTCGTCCAAGCGTCTCTTTGTAAGCCTCGTCGGTACTTTTCCACGGGCGTTCGAAACGCGGATCGGTCAGGCCTATAGGATTGTAGATCACCGCACGCTCGGTCAGGTCCGGGTACGACGCCGCGAACCGAGCCGTCAACATCCCACCCATGGAGTGCCCGACTATCGCCGCCCTGGAGATGCCGAGATGCTCGAGCAGTTTGCGTGTGTTCAACGCCATGTCGTGAAAGTTGTAAGGGATGATTGGCTTCGACGACCGCCCGAAGCCGATCTGGTCCGGGACCACAACACGAAAGCCCTGCTTTCGAAGGACATCGATCGTCGCGGCCCAGTACTCTCCGAAGAAGTTCATCCCGTGAAGAAGAACAACGGTCCGGCCGTTCGGTTGACCGGAGGGCGCCACGTCCATGTAGGCCATCCGCACGTCCTGCCCGTAGGCGGTCAGCGGCAGGTAGGAAACCGGATACGGATACGGAAGATCTTCGAGGGTGATGCTCCCGGGCTTGACGTCGGTAGGGGTAGGTGGCGCCTGAGCCGGAGGGCGGCTATCAGTTTGACCCTGGGCCGATGTGTGACCCGCCACTATTGCCGCAGCCAACAGAGCGAGACGCACGAAGAATAGGAGTGCGGGCTGGAGTGGTTGTTCCTTTCGATTCGTTCCTCTGACCCGCCTCGCCGGAGCTTCGCTGTTTGTCATATCCCTCACCTCGGCGGTCGATTATATGAAGGTAACGGGCACATCGGCAAGACGTCGCATCTCAAGGGATATCGTTTAAGTCGCTGATACCGCGTCGGCCGAGGATCCATCAACCCACTCATCCCACCGTCCAGTCTTCCACGTGCAGGTCAGGCACGAGACTGAAGTCTTTGAGGTTTCGGGTAAGCACAGTTGCATTGTGCGTGAGCGCAATGGCGGCGATCTTCAAATCCATGGCGCCAGCGCGGATGCGCGCCGCTCGCAAGCGCTCGAATTCAGTGCCGGCGCGCCCGTCGAACCCCAAGACTTGAACAGGACGATAGAGTTCAATATGTCGTTCCAGCCTGCGATAGGCTTCGACTTGCTGTGCGGTTGTGCGAGCGCGGGCAGCATAGGCCATCCAACCGCGTGTTTGCTCTTCGTAAGTGAGGATGGTCGTGAAGACTTCACGCGGCGGAATTGTGCTCAGCCTGCGCAGCAGATTCTCGCGTGCAGAACCTGCGCTCCATTCCATCAAACTGAAGTGATCCGTGTCGAGCACGAACATCTCAACGTTTCCGGGATCCAGCAGATTTCGCGCGCTTGGGGCGAGGCCTGGGGCGCAATGATTCGCGGTACTCGCGTCCTAAGCGCATTGCTTTCTCAAACGCTGGGTCATCGGCAAAAGCACCAACGACATCCTCCCACCAGGGCTTGGCATTAGGGTCGCTCGCTTTCAGCTTTCGCTGCAGTTGTTCGACTTTCGCCTCAAGGACTGCGACGCGCGCCTCGAGCTTGATTGGGGTTTCTGGTCTTGCCATAGAGCTGAGATTATAGCGCGAGCCCATTAAAGTGTGGAACAGGATGCGGGAGGTTACTTCTTGCCGGCTGCGGCTTCTGCCGTAGCCAGCATTCTTTCTACTTCAGACTTGGAAATCAGCTTGCCGCCAACCACCACTGCATTGATTCTCCTGGTGTTGTTGATGTCCTCGAGTGGATTCGCTTCAAGCAACACGAGGTCAGCCACCTTGCCCTTCTCAACCGTGCCAAGCTCTTTCTCCTTTCCTGAGAAACGTGCAGGGTTGAGAGTAGCAGCCTGCAATGCTTCCATCGGGGTGAGTCCTGCCCCGGCCAGCAAGACAAGCTCGTCGTGCAGACTGAATCCGGGGAAGCAGAAGGGATTGAGCGTATCCGTCCCTGCAATGAACTCGACGCCCGCTCGCCGCATTCGGCCGATGATTTCAACCTGCTTCTTGAGGACCAGTCTTGACAACTCAGAATCCTCGGCGGTTCTGTCCTTGAAGCGGAAATCTTTCATCGGTTCCCATATGCCTCTGACCGACAACGGCAGGTACTTGAGCCTTGGATCGCTGCGGAAGGTCGGATCGTCAAGGGAGGCCATGCTTCGCAGGACCGTCATTGTCGGGCATTGCCAGGTCTGATTTCGCTTGAGACGAGCGAACAGAACCGCCGCCTTCTCCGGGTTGAAGCTGTCCAGCACTATCCGGGTCTGCGCATGGACGCTGGCCCGGTCCGGCAGTCTCCCTGCCTGGACCCGGCTGTCAGCGTCCATCTTACGCAGTTCGTCTTCGCGGGAAGAGCATGCGGTTAGAATGCCGGTGAGATGCTCGATGCTCTTCTGCCCGGTATCTGATGCTTCTGCCGCCGTAACGGATTGGGGCACGTGCCCCGCGAATGGTATTCCCATCTTCTTCGATTCGTCGGCGATGGCGAAGAAGGCTTCTCTCGTAAGGCGGCTGTAGACCTTTATGAAGTCGGCGCCGGCTCTCCTCGCGTCTCTAACTGCCTGCCTGGCGTCGGCGTCGTTGCTTACGGATACCGAACTGGGCCAAACCGGATTGGGCCCATCCACGATGGCGCTGGCGATCACCAGTCGTGGACCCAGCAGCGTTCCGGCATCGATCTCTTTGCGCCACTGGTGGTGCAAAGGCATGCCCCACATTATCCGCACTCCCGTCACCCCGTTTGCGATGAACAGCGGAAGGTAGTCCTTGAGATACCAATGAACATGCATGTCCCACAGACCCGGGATCAAGAACTTGCCGGTCGCGTCCACGACTTGCGCGTCCTTAGGCGTGCGGACATCCCGCGTTTTGCCGAGCTCAGTGATGCGATCGCCGATTATTGAGACGGTCATGTCGGGGTTCGCAGGCGCGCCAGTAGCGTCGATGACGGTGACGTGGGTGAATACAAGCGCCTTAGGCGCAGGATTCAGCTTCGAATGAGCCAGGGGCGGGACTTGCACCACCAGAAGAAACAGCAAAGCTAGTGTCTTTCTCATACCCTCAAGCTTCCCTTACAC
>DASYSA010000503.1:0-4311 GCA_036003885.1 Blastocatellia bacterium
CCTGAAAATGTCTGATATGACCTACCGTCTCGTAGCCAGAATCGGAGAGTAAGTCTTTAGACAGCTTTAGTGGCTTTGTCGATAGGGATCTACAACGTAACCGTGCCTGAACTGAAACACGGCAAAACCCCATTTTCTCCCCCGCCGTCAGCCGGCGAAAAACAAAGAAAATGTCAAATATGACCAAACTCGAAAAGGAACTGTACGTATCTACGCGAAAAACGCGCACGAGTCAAGCACTTTATGACCTTAAATGAGAGAAGTGGTGTTGATCCCGGTCGCAATACGAGGATAAGGCCGCTGCCGCGAGCTTCCATGGACTAGCATGGACGGACGAATGAGAGGTGACCAACGGGAATGCCTGTCTGCGATTCCTGTCGCCCGAACCCCCAGGTCCGGATGGAGCTCGCGAAGCTGTCGAGTCTATGATCAGCGAAGCAAGGAGGGCCGCCGAAATGATTCGTAGGGTTCGACAACTAAGGAAGGCCGACGAGGGCCTAAAAGGTGACCTTTTGAAGATAGTTCAGGCTCTTGACGATCCCCTGCCAAACGGCTGAGGTCTCGTCTTCGATTATGTAGCACCGGACGCCTTCTTTGCGTGCGGCTTTCAGGACTGCCGGCCAGTCGATTCTTCCCTCTCCCAGCGGTCTTCCGTCTTCGTCTTTGAAATCCCCTGAGTTATCACCCACCACATTCTTGCCAATGTCTTTCAGATGTAGTGAACTGAATCGGCCGGGATATTTCCGCATAAGCTGCACAGGGTCCTGCCCCGGATAAGCAACGTGAAAAGTATCCAGTTGCATGCTGACGAAGCGCGGATCTGTCCTCGTCATCATCAAATCGAACAGAGTCCCTTTGCCGCCTTCGTCAGGAACGAATTCGTAGCCGTGAAGGTGATAGAAGAACTTGAAGCCGTTCGCCCTCAGCTTTCTGCCCGCGTCGTTGAAGACCTCAATTGCAGCGAGACAGTCCTTCCTGGTGAACGGAGACTTGATCCAGGGAACGCCGACGTATTGAACTCCGAGAATCTTTGCATCCTGAATCACCTGATCAATCTTGTCGCTCGCGACCTCATATTCAATGTGCATACTGACGGCCTTGAGACCCGCCTTATCGAGTTCCGCGCGGAACTGTTTTGCAGTCAGCCCATAGTAGCCGGCCAGCTCAACTTCAGTGAAGCCGAGTGCGCGCACTCGTTTCAAAGTTCCAGGAACATCATTCATGAAATCGTTGCGAAAACTCCAGAGCTGTACGGCAAGAGGCCCTCTGAAGGATCTGCCGATGCCGCGCTGAGCGGACTGAGCGAAAACCTGATTCCAGGAAATGAGAACCAGCGCAATAAGTAAAACTCTTCCTGCCCTTTTCATCCAGACTCCTGTGACTGTGAGAGTGAGTTCGACGATTCCGGCCATGCGATATGCTTCATAAACCCTTGCAACCGAGCCGCTCAATGCGAATCAGCTACGATGGTACCATAGCTCTCGTGACTGCGACATTTCCCCAGAAAGCGGGACGTTGAGGTACACAAGAACGACGCTCACATACCAAATTTTGACCTCCTTGTACTTTATGTCTTAGTGCCCTGGTTGCATCAAATCGGGTCTTCCGGAAAGGACGTCGGAGGACGGGTACAATTCTTGCCATGTGAATAGTCGAAAGGAGTGAACATGCCTGAAAAAGAGACATTAGAACGCGCAAAACAGGACAAACGTGAAGGGAAGGCCGCAAGCACACAGGCCGGAGAGTTCGTGCGAGAGGAGATCGAGCACGTCCGCGAGGGCAAGCACGGCGCCCGCTCTACCAAGCAGGCGATAGCAATCGGACTCTCGAAGGCGCGCCGCGCCGGAGTCAAGCTTGCTCCTCCGGAGAAAGGGAAGGCGTCGGAGGAGACTCGAGAGCAGGCTAAGCGGGATACTAAGAAGGGGCAGGGCGCTAGCAGAGGAAAGACGTCGTCCACCCGTTCCCGAGCAAGCTCTCGCGCGCTCAAGCGTGAAGGGCACACCGCTGCATCCAGGAGTGCGCTATCGCGCCAGGCGCGCGGCGCAGCAGCCAGGCGTTCGGCCGCGTCCCGTTCCCGTTCTGCGAAGAAGGCCGCCGCAACCCGCAAGAGACAAGAGGCGTGACGGTCAACGGACGGGCGGGCCTGCGGTGTGTCCCCGCCCCTGATGCTTGCCGAGTGCAATCAGGGGCAGCACCCAGGCCCGCCAGTGGGACGGCCACTCGACCGACCGGCTACTTCTGTGCGGTTGGCTTCCGTTGCTTGTCGCTGAGACCCGGCTCAGCCATCAGTTTTTCAATATCGGCGATTTCAACCGGCAAGAACGACGAAAGATTCTCATAACCGGTTGCGGTCATCAGGATCACGTCTTCCAGCCGAATGCCGATGTGTTCATCTGGAATCGTCATCGCCGGTTCAATCGTGAAGAGCTGTCCCGGTTCCAGCGTCTGGGTCGGCAGTTGGACGTCGTGTACTTCCATCCCGATAGTGTGGCCGAGGCTGTTGCCTCTGCCGGCGCGATAACGTTCAACAAAGCGAGTCGCCGCCTCCTTGATCTTCGGGTCGGTGAATCTGAAACTCGCCATTACCGCATCCATCTTCACCACCGCATCCTTGATGATGTTGGCGGACGTGACGTGGACTCTGATCGAAGTCATCAGCGCCTGGTACAGGCGGAGGTAGATCGTGTAGAACTCGCGCTGCCGCGGCGTAAACCTGCCGTTTGCCGGGAAGACGCGCGTCACATCGGATACGTAGTACTTATAATCGGGCGCGTAATCGAACTGCACGAGTTCACCATCCTGGAGCTGAGCGGTGTTCTTGTGATAGTGCGAGTAGAGCGTGTTGGGGCCGGTAGCGATCAAGGCGAAGTAGGCTGCGCCTTGTGCGCCATACCTCTTGAAGACGAATTCGGCGTCGGCCTGCAGCTCATACTCGAACATCCCGGGCCTGGCGTCGCGCATCGCCTCCATGATTCCGAGGCAGGTGATGCGCGTGGCTTCGCGGATGATGGCGATTTCGCGAATGCTCTTGAATGCGCGCATCGCGTCGAGCATCGGATCGAGGTTCTGCACATTGACCTGGGGACCAAGCGCCTTGAGCTTCTGAATGAAAACTTCTTCGCGTGACTGGCGCCCGTCCCAGGGATCATCCCTGGTAGCTCTCGCGTGACCAACGACGTCGCTCGAGGAAGCGTTACCCAGGACCTCCGGGCGAAACGGCGTGTAGAGTGCGCGCCCCTCGCGGGCGAAGGCTTGCAGCGCCTTGGGAAACTCATCACGCGCAAGAACGGCCTCGATACCGGTAGCTTTGACCGCTGCGTCACCCGGGTACATTGCCGAACCGAACATGCGTTCACGCCGCTCAGCCCCTGCATAGAGGTACAGCGTCGAACGTTTGACCTTTCCGTCTATGACCAGGATCGAGCGCGGCTCCACCACCCCACACAGATAGTAGAACTGATTGCTTTGCCGCAGAGGCTGTTCGCCGGGTCGTTCGGTAGTGCCTTGCAGGATCGCAACGCCATCGCCGATCTGCTCCATCACCTTCGCCCGGCGCGCCGTGAACTCTTCGGGTGGGAAGATGTTGGTGAAGAGCGGTTGAGCACGTAATCCCGCGCTGAGCAGGAACAGCGAAACTGAGGTCAGCAACAGATCTCTTCTCATGTTCTTGACTTTCTTGAGCTGGAATGGAATTCCCGCTGCCCGGAGGATCATACACGCCTGGGTACGCACGCTTCCAGCGTGCAAAGCTCGACGAGGCGCTCGGTGGAATTCGACTGGCCTCTCATGGAGGGGACGTGCACGATGGAAGTGTGCGTACCCAGGTGCGTTTGACAACAGCACCCTCTTACGATACGCTGAAGGCCCGTGAAGGGAGAAGCGGTCGCCATTATCCCTGCGCGGTACTCCTCGACTAGATTGCCGGGAAAGCCCTTACTCCCTATCGCCGGAATCCCAATGATAATGCACACGGTCGAGAGGGCCTCCCGCGCTCGTCTTGTGTCACGGGTCATCGTAGCAACTGACGATGAGAGAGTTGCGGCAGCGGTTCTTTCGCTGGGGGGTGAAGCCAGACTGACATCACACACTGCTGCTTCAGGCACCGACCGCGTCGCCGAGGTTGCGGCGCTGCTCGATTTCGAGATCATAGTCAATGTGCAGGGTGACGAGCCGCTGATCGATCCCTCGACGATCGACGCGGCCATTGAACCGCTCATCGAAGATGCCCGCATTCACATGACCACCACCTCGGAGCCTATTACGACCGTCGATGACGTGTTCAATCCAAGCGTCGTCAAGGTGGTCAGCGAC
>DASYSA010000504.1:0-7433 GCA_036003885.1 Blastocatellia bacterium
CTGTTGAGAGATTCAGCTTATCAAGCATCTGTTCGAAGCCGCCGCGCCCGGGCCCGCGCGAAGACGACCACTGATGACCGCGATAGATGTTCAGTGTCAGAACTCCAGCGACGAACCCGACAACGAAAATAACTATCACCGCGAGGCGAACCTGCCATTTGTTCCCGGGGCTATTGTCCATTCTCATCCTCCGGTTCATACATTGTCGCGATCAGTTCATCGTAGGCCAGGTTGTCATCGTCGAGGTCGCCCTGCTCGAACACTACATACTCCGGTGAATAGATATTCTGGCTGGGTGTCACCGGGGGCGATTGCATCCGGGAATCCAAAACCGTCAGCGTCACAAGAATCACTAACAGGGCAGTCATCGTCGACGCGAGCGTTCCGGCGGCTCTCCACATTCTTACGAGGGCGGGCACTTCCGGCGACAGATGTCTCTCTCGAAGCGCCGCCATCACTCGCGTTTGGAAGAAGGGTCCGACCTCTGTTGCTTCCGAGGCTCGGGCCAGGATAAGAGCGGCTGAAATGCGCGCTGCATCGTAGGCCCGCTTGCACTCGGAGCACCGAGCGACATGAGATTCCGCGTTTGCGATCTCGCCTTCGCTCAGGCCGCCAATCGGCTTCTCTTCGAGCATTCTTATGATGTGCGTCTCTCGCATGGCTCTACCCGACAATATTTCCCTGGCGCTAACGCTCGAGCAACTTCTCTACCGCTTTGCGCATTCGTCGGCGTGCGCGAAATGCTCGTACTTTTACCTTGGATCTGCTCCAACCAGTCATTTCAGCCACTTCTGCGACCGAAAGATGATCGCCGTCAATAGCCATCAACACGAGCCGATCATCCGCCGGCAACTCGCTCAGCACTTTCTCAGCGAGGTCGAATGCGACGAGGCCGCGCTCGCTTGCACGATGCCGCTCGATGGAAGCCGCGGCCGATTGGTTCTCTAACCATTCGCCTTCCTCGGCGGTCAACGGCGAAACTGATAACTCCGGTTGCCGCTTCGCGTTCCTCAGAGTGTTCAGGCACAGATTCGTTGTCAGGCGCGTCAGCCATCCTTCGAAAGAGCCGAAACCCTTATAGGTCGAAAGCTGAGTGTAGGCTTTGAGGAAGGCTTCCTGCGCAACATCTTCAACCTGGGCCGGCTGCCGGAAGAATCGACTGGCCGTACGAAAGACTCGGGGACTGTGCCGGCGCACGATCTCCTCGAACGCACTCTCATCCCCTTCGCGCGCCAGGCTCACCAGTTCCAGGTCCGAAGCCTGTTCGATCTCGATTGTCAGAGCCGCTCCCGATCAACACATTTCAGAATGGCAGGCCCGGACCTGGCCGGGCCTGCGGTCGATGGTTACCTGGGCTGCTTCTTGTTAGCACCCCTTTCGGCCCACTTTGATTTGAGCTGTTGCCGTGTTTGCTCGAGCTTCGCCTTCTGGTCCGCCGTCAGGACTGAAAGCATCTCCCGGTGGATGCGATGCTGCTCGCCCTGCAGCTTCGCCTCGAGTGGCGCTATCTCGGTGAGCTTCTGTGTTACGAGAGCCTCATTGAACGCGCCGTCCTGACTCGCCTGCCGAATCTCCTGCCGTTTGGCGTGTATCTGCTCCATTATGGGTCGGAGGGTTTGACTGTGGCTTTCGCGGATCTGCTTCATCTGAGCCTTCTGCGCGTCGGTCAGATCAAGACCTCGGAAACCCATCATGCCCCTGCCGCCTCGTCCGCCTTGCTCACTCCAATGACCCCGCTCTCTCTTGGCGCCTGCGTCAGTGGATTGTGCGATCGCAACCGGGACGGCCACAGCGATCGCCATAATTGCTGCAATTGCGACCTTCTGGATTCTACTTAACTTGCTCATCGTTACCTCTACTTCTAAATTGATATGGTTTGATTCCTTTCGCAGGCTCCAACCAAGCCTCTAACTCATGAGACACCGAACTCGGCTGAGCGGTTACAAGCGAGATGGTCGATGCGCCTAAGGAGACGCGTTGAAAACCGCCCTTTGCCACAAAGGCGCAGAGGTTTAGAGACTTAAAGTGAAGTCCCTATCGGGTGGGGTCAGGCCCTCGATTCCGCGATTCGGATTTCAGAAGTTGCCGTGACGGGGTCAGGCCCTCGATTCCACGATTTGGATTTCAGAAGTTGCCCTGACGGGTCAGGCCCTCGATTCCACGATTTGGATTTCAGGAGTTGCCCTGACGGGGTCAGGCCCTCGATTCTGCGATTCGTCGTACCCCGACTACGTTGATTACCGAGACAAGTCCACCTCTTCGCGGTGGTTGAGGTAGTAGGCGACAGCAGCGTAGGTGTCCGCGAGACCCAAAGTTGGGTACTGTTGCACTATCTCTTCCGGTGTCGACCCATCGTGAAATGCGACGACTACAGAATCCAGAGAGACTCTTGTGCCGCCAACGCGTATTACCCCATCGGCGTCCTTTCGGAGCGGCGACGAATCTGTTGAGATCATCAGGCTCATAATCGTTTTTATTCTATTCCGCGCTATGAAGTATTGCACTCCGGTCGGAAGATCTTAACATTGCAATTCCTTCCACTCGCAGTATAATCCGGTGTCCGCAACCGAACGGAGAAGGAGAATTGAAATGATCATTGGCGCGCATTCCATCATTTACAGCACCAATCCCGATTCCGACCGTACATTCCTGCGCGATGTGCTCAAACTGCCAAACGTCGATGTGGGCGAAGGATGGCTGATCTTCGGGTTGCCGCCGGCGGAAGTTGCCGTGCACCCGTCCGGCGAGAACGACGTGCACGAATTCTATCTGATGTGCGACGACGTCGAGGCGTTCATTGCGGAGATGAAGAAGCGCAAGATCGACTGCGGCCCGGTGCACAATCAAGGTTGGGGTTTGCTCACGCAGGTGTCGCTGCCGGGAGGCGGAAAGCTCGGCGTCTATCAACCACGCCACGCGCGACCGAAGTCGATGAGTGCGCGAAAGGCACCGAAGGCGGCGAGCGCGCGGAAAACCGCGAAGAAGCCCGCAAAACTCGCCACGAAGAGACCAGCGAAAAAGACTGCGGCCAGGACACCGAAGAAGAAACCGAGAGGACAGTGACGCAGCTTCAGTGGGTTGTCCGTTGTCATTCGTCCTTTGTTACCTGGACAAGAACCTGGGTACGCACGCTTCCAGCGTGCCTCCGTGCGCATCCGCGAGCGACAGGTAACTACGGACAACTGACCACAGACGACGGACTCGGCACTGTCAGCGGTCTATTCGTATCGCAATGCCACCAACGGGTCGACTTTCATCGCGCGGCGGGCGGGCACATAACAGGCAAGCAACCCAACCGCGATCAGCAGTACGGCGACACCAATAAACGTCAACGGGTCGAGCGCGGGCACCTCGTAGAGGGCGCTTGATATCAGGCGCGTGGCTGCAGCGGCCCCGGCCAGGCCAACCACAATACCGGCAACAGTCAGCTTCAGTCCCTGCGTCAGCACCATTTGAAAGACTCGAACCGGACGCGCCCCCAGCGCCATGCGAATGCCAATCTCGTTGGTCTGTCGCGCTACAAAATAGGACATTGTCCCGTACAGTCCGACGCACACCAACACCAGCGCCAGCAATCCAAAGAACCCGGTGAGCCGTGAGTACATCCGTTCGAACAAAAGAGCGCTGTCAATCGCCTGCAAGAGTGTTTCGACTCGAGTGATCGGGATGTTCTGATCCGCCCCGGCAACCTCGTTGCGCAGCGCGGCCACGACCATGCCCGGGTCGCCGCTGGTGCGAACCTCAAACGTCATGCGGGTCGCGGCGTCGAGAGCTTGCAGGTGTGAAAAATACGCCGTCGGCGGCGGAGACTTTCGCAGGTCGTTGTACTTGGCGTCCCCGACGACGCCCACTATCTCGAAATCACGAGGCCGTTCGACGCTTCCGAAACGCAAGATCTTACCAAGCGGATTGTCCCCACCGAAAGCCTCGCGCATCAGAGCGTCATTGATGACGGCGACCTTTGGAGAGCTCCCATCGTCGCGCGCATTCAGAACCCGGCCCATCAGCATGGGGATGCCGAGTGTGTCGAAGTAGCCTGGGCCGACCAACAGTCGATGGAGGTCCACGCGTTGTTTGTCCGTTGTGACTCCGGGGATGGAAGCGCTTGAACTGCTCTCGCCGTAACCGACCGGGCCGTGCGAAGAGAAGCTGACCGCGCTGACTCCGGGAACCGCCCCGACGCGGTCCTGGACTTCGCGATAGTACTCAGCGAGCCGCGGGCCTTTGTATCCATTCAGTCCCGGTGATACCGAAAAGAGAAGCAGTTGCTGGCGTTCGAATCCGAGCGGAACAGTCTGAAGCTTCTGGAGGGTGCGCAAGAAGAGCCCCGCACCCACGAGCAACAACAGCGAAAGAGCTACCTGTGCGGACACAAGCACTCTCACGAGGCGCGAGCGACGCGACCCCAACACGCTCGATGCGCTGCCTTCTTTCAACGCGGCCGTGAGACTCATGCGAGTAGCGCTGAACGCGGGCGCCAGTCCGAAGAGAATACCAGTCAACAGAGCGATGCCGGCAGTGAAGAGGAGGACTCGCTCGTTCACGTGCAGCGGCAATACGAACCTCTGTCTTCCGCTGGCCACGAGAGCGACCAACAGTTCGCTGAACCATCGGGCAAACAGGATGCCAAGAAGACCGCCCATCGCTGAAAGCAAGACACTCTCGGTGAGCAGTTGCTGAATCAGTCTCAGTCGTCGCGCTCCAAGGCTAAGCCGCACAGCAATCTCTCTCTGCCGCGCCGTTGCGCGCGCTAAGAGCAAGCCCGCGACGTTGGCACACGCGATCAAGAGCACCAGTCCCACTGCGCACACCAGAACCATCAGAGGTTCAGAAAACCGTCTTCTAAGTTGGTCCAACCCTTTGCCTCCAGGCGAGGTCCGCAGGACAGGCCGATTCTCATCCGTCTTGGTGGATCTGGCCAGGTCTTCGACGCCCTGATCGAAGATGACTTCGAGTTCCGCGCGCGCCTGTGTCTCGCTCACCTCCGGCTTCAACCGGCCCATTGTAACCAGCCACCACGTGCCGGGGGTCACCCAATAAGCTGCCGCCGCTGCGTCTGCCGCAGCGCCGTATTGAACCGGACCAGAATAAGTGATCGCCTGAAGCAGGCGCGGGTACAGGTGTAACGGAACGAACAGGTCCACGCCGCTCCCCGGCTGCGTTCCGAAGAATTCCGGCGGCGCGACTCCGGCAACGGTCAACGGAATGCTGTCGACGACGATGGTTTTGCCGACTACGGCCTCGTCGGCTCCAACCTTGTTTCGCCAGAAGCCGTAGGATAGTACTGCGACAGGTGGAGCGGCCGCTGAGTCGTCGCTCGGAAGTATGGGGCGGCCGAGGGTCGTTTGAACGCCGAGCCCGTTGAAATAATTTCCGGAGACGGGCTGACAGAGGGCGGAATCAGCCTTTCCGTCAATCTGCACGTTGAAAGCGGAAGTGTTTGCGGCGAAGGCAAAGACTTCCGAGAAGCTCGTGCCGCCGGTGCGCATGGCTTCATAGGTGGGATACGAGAATGATTCGCTTATGAAGCCGCCGCCGCTGGGATCCTCGCGATTGCTGCCCTCCAGATTCTCAACTATTGAAGGCCAGCCCTTTGAGGTCCACTTGAACAGAAGGAGTTGTTGAGGGTTGCGAACCGGGAGCATCTCGAGCATCACCGCATCTACGACGCTAAAGATAGCCGTGTTGGCTCCGATGCCGAGAGCCAAGGTCAGCACGGCGACGGCGGTAAAACCGGGGTTCTTTCGCAGCACTCGCAGGCCATAGCGACGGTCTTGAGCCAGCTGGCCCAACAGCATTCCTGCGCGCACGTCGCGGACTTGTTCCTTCACCTGCTCGACGCCTCCCATTTCGGTGCGCGCCGCGCGGCGGGCTGCGTCAGGATCCATACCCTCGGAGATCTTCTCGTCAATCAGCTGTTCGAGGTAGGAATTCACTTCAGCGTCGAGATCCTGGTCGACGCGATCCCTCCGGAAGAGATTCGATATCAGACTTCGAATGCGAAAGTACAACGACATAATCAACCCCTGTTTCGCGTTTTGGGTTTCGCGTTCCGCGTTTCGCGGTTTGCGTTTTGGCGTTTCTTGCAGTCAGCGGTCGAGATCATGAGACCTAACGAAATGAGAAGTCGGGAACGCGGAACGCGAAACGCAAAACGCGAAACGGTCTTTTACGACGTCGCTTCGAGCGCGAGAAAGATCGCCGCGGCAATCCGTTCCCAGTTGGCAGTCTCGGTTTCGAGATTCCGCCGTCCGCTTCTCGTAAGCTTGTAGTATTTTGCTCTGCGCCGATTCTCCGACTCGCCCCATTCCGATGCGAGCCAGCCCTTTTCCTCGAGGCGGTGGAGAGCTGGAAAGAGCGACCCCGGTTTTGGATGAAACGTCCCCCGGGTAATTTGATTGATGCGCCGCGCGATCCCGAGGCCATGGTCCGGTCCCAGACCCAGCGTTTTGAGGATGAGCAGATCTAGCGTGCCTTGCAGAAGGTCGGCTGTAGCTCCTGACATGAGTTCCTCCTATAGACAGTCTGTAGGAGGATAAGGCGCGACCTATCGAATGTCAATAGGAGAGGAGGAGAAATGCGAATTGCGAGTTTCGAATTGGCGTCACGCGCAGTCAGTAAGAGTGCCCTGTCGAAAACAAGAAAGCCGGCGTCATCCTCGACGCCGGCTGAACAAGCCTCATACAGTTTGCAGATCTAGTCCTGCGATGGAGGTCGGGTATTTCCGGTTGAATCCCCGCCTCTTCGCTTTCCGCGATGACGACCCCGGGACAGTTCGTCGCGAGTAATCGCGCCATCGTGATTGCTATCGAGCCGGTCGAATACGTCGGCAGCACCCTTCCACTCGTCACGCGAGATTCGGGAATCGCTGTTCTTATCCATTCTGCCCAACAACTTTTCGCCGCGCCGGCCCTGCCGCTCGCCGTGACGACGCGCCGCGGATTGTGCTTCGTCTTGCGATATGGAACCGTCGTGATTCTGATCGAGTCGGCTGAAGGCCTCGGGCCTGCGTTTCCACTCGTCAGCCGAAATCTTCCCGTCGCGATTGGTGTCGGCCCGCTGGAATAACCTGTTGGGATCATGATGACGACCCTGGCGGCGCTCTATCTGGGGCTGCTGACCGAAAGCAGCGCCCGCGACCAGCATAACAGCCGCCAGAATTAGGTATCGGTGCATTGAACTTCCCCCTTGTAACTAAGACTTTATCGTTTAGACGTCCGGCCTCTCCTGAAAGTCTGGAAGAGTTCACGGGTAAGAGGTCAGAGGTCAGAGGTCAGAGGTCAGAAGTCAGAAGTCAGAAGTCAGAGGTCAGAAGTCAGAGGTCAGAAGTCAGAGGTCAGAGGTCAGATGGCAGCACCAGTTCGGACCGATTGTTTCAGTTCGGACCCAATCAAACGACGCAGGGAACTGACCTCTGACGTCTGACCTCTGAC
>DASYSA010000505.1:0-9397 GCA_036003885.1 Blastocatellia bacterium
AGGATGTCTTACTACCTTCAGATCGAAAACGCGAAACGCAAAACGCGCAACGTTGTTTCCATCACTCGTATCGAAGCGCCACCATAGGATCGACTTTGGTCGCTCTTCGTGCCGGAATGTAACAGGCCAGCAGAGCTACACTCGTGAGCAACAGCGCAATACCGGCAAAAGTGAACGGATCGGTGGCTTGTACTCCAAAGAGCAGACTCGACAACAACCGCGTCAGCACAAAAGCTCCCCCCAGACCAATTCCCAAACCGATCAGAGCCAGCTTCACTCCCTGGCCGAGGATCAGCTTCAGGACCGCGGGTGTTTGAGCCCCAAGTGCGATGCGAATGCCGATCTCGTTTGTGCGCTGGTTCACTGAGTACGAGATGACACCATAGATTCCCAGCGATGCGAGAATCAACGCGAGGAACGAGAAACCGGCCAGCAGCACCGTCACGAAGCGACGCGGCGAAACTGCCTGGTCGACAATTTCCTGCAAGGTCTGGAAGTCACTGTTAGGCAAATCCGAGTCGACGCTTCCCAGCGCCGCTCGAACACTTGGAACAAGCGATTCCATAGGCAGCTTCGCCCTGATTACGAGGTCCATGGAGCCCGAACCGTTCTGAGCAACCGGGAGATACATCTCCATACTTCCCTCTTGTTCCAACGCGCCGTGCCGCACGTTGCCAACGACGCCGACGACATGCCATTCGTCCCGCCCGATCAGCGCGATCTGGTCGAGCGCATCGCGATCCGGCCACAACCTTCGCGCCATCGTCTCGTTCACCAATAACACGTTTTGACTATCGGCGGTGTCGTGTGCGGTGAACTCCCTGCCGGCAATCACCGGGATTTTCATCGCCTTAATATATCCCGGGCCGATAATGCGCGGGAACGCAATCGGGAACGTCTCCGGCGTGTAAGCCTGGCCTTTCGCGCGAACTCCCCAACTGCGATTGCGGCCAAGTGGCAGCGCGTCGGTCAGACCAGCCGCCTCGACTCCCGGAATCGCCTCAACGCTCCGGACCACTCGCTCGTAGAGCTCGTTCTGTTGTGCCGTGGTCGGATATCTGTCGCCGGTTTCGATGCGCCAGGACGCGGCCTGCTCCGGCCGGAATCCAGGGTCGACCTCCAGCAGCCTCTGGAAGCTTCGAATCAGCAGCCCCGCGCCGACGAGCAGTACGCACGCCAGCGCGATTTCCGAGACCACCAATGTTCCACGAATCCATGCCCCCCGCCCTCCTTCGCTCGAACCGCGACTCGCGTCTTTCAAACTCTCGTGCACATCCCATCGAGAAATCTGAAGCGCAGGTACAATCCCAAAGAGCAGTCCGGTGACGAAGGCAGCAACCAGAGTAAAGACGAGCGCCCTCGCGTCGATTTGCACGGTCTGTAAGAGGGGAAGGCTGATCGCCCGCGTGCCGGCGAGGGTTCGCGTCGCGAGAAAAGCAAGAGGCAGCCCGAGCGCCGCGCCGCAACAAGCGAGCAGGACGCTTTCGGTCAACATCTGGCGAACCAGGCGTGACCGCTCGGCCCCGAGTGCCACGCGAACCGCGATCTCCTTGCGCCTCGAAGTCGCCTGTGCCAGCAGGAGATTCGAGAGGTTGGTGCAGGCTATCAAGAGTACACACCCAACGGCACAGAAAAGCACCACGAACGCCGGGCGAAATCGACCGCTGATCCGCTCCTGCAGGCTCGTTAACCTGGCGCCATTCTGGTTCCGCTCCGGATGGTTGAGCGTTACCTGCGGCGTGATCAGATCGAACTCGGCTTGTGCGCTCTGCAGCGTAACGCCGGGTTTCAGCCGCCCGACTACCGCAAGCGTGTTTCCCCATCGATCGGTCTCCGCCGTAAGCGGGAACGGCACCAGTAAATCGATTCGAGATCCCGGCGAGAAGACAGACGAGAAGTCGAAAGAAGGAGGCAGCACCCCAATCACCGTAGTCGTCTGGTTGTTGAGCGTGATCGATCGCCCCACGATTCCGGCGTCCGACCCAAAGCGATGCTCCCAAAAACTGTGAGTCAGGAGCGCAGCTCCCCTTCCATTCCACACGCATTCCTCGTCGACAAATCCTCGCCCCATCTGCGGCGTAACCCCGAGGAGGTCCAGGAAGTTCTGCGACACGCCGACTCCTCTGAGCCGTTCCGGTTCCCCGCTGCCGGTTAAGGTGTAGCTCCCGTAATCGAAGAACGCGAAGTAGGCGGCAAGGTCCTCGAAAGACTGATTCATGCTGCGCCAGTCGGAGAAGTTTCCTACCTGAGTGGTAACCCCGGACAAATTCCCTTCCGCTGCAACGAGCCCGCCCGCAGATTTAGGGGCGCTGCTCGCGATCCATACCAGACGATCGGGTTCTCGAAACGGTAGCGGACGGACGAGCAAGGCATTTACCACGCTGAAGACGGCGGTATTTGCTCCAATTCCAAGCGCGAGCGTTACGACCGCGATCAGCGTGAAGCCAGGCTTCTTAAGCAACATTCGAGCGCCAAACCGCAGGTCCTGCCACAGAGACTCCATCGACTCACCTCCGCAAAGTTGTCGTGATGCGTGATGCGAGATCCGTGATCCAGGATCTCGGGCACTTCAGGTGAGTGACGATTGTGCGCAAAAGGTCGCCGTTCTCGTCATAATTCCTGATGCGTGACTCGTGATGCGTGATGCGTGATTCGTGGTGCGTGATGCGTGGTGCGTGATGGGTGTGTTTAAATGATACTTGATCCGTACTTGACACGTACTACTGTGACTCCTGGCCCGTCGCACGCATCACTCGTCACACATCACGCATCACGCCGTTCTAACGCGTTTCGATCCCACTTGGACAAGTCAGCTGCCGCTTCGTACGTTGTCTGCAGGAAGTCGAGTAGAGTGTCATCAGGAGACTCGGATTGGCGCACAGCGTCGTAGGGGAGGATGAACTCTCTTAGATCCGTACTATAGAACGCTTCTCCTGGTTTGACTCGCGCCGTCGAAAAGCCATCAGGTTCGGGATACGCATAGGAATAGAAGACGGGATAGAGAATCGGACCGCCTCCCGGCCAAAAACCACAACTGCTGACTTCGTGGGAGTAGGCTTCGCGTGCCACTTTGTCAGGCAGGTTGGGAACGCCGCCCGGGTGTTCAGGAGCGCGGCGCCCGGAGAACCGGGTTACCGCCAGATCGGGAGCGCCCCAGAAGAAGTGTACGGGGCTGCACTTCCCAATGAAGCGGCCCCGAAACTGTTTGAAGACGCGATCTGCCTGGACGAGGATTCGCCAGAATCGATTCGCGTATTCCGGATCGTAGGCAGAGTGGGATTCGTCCTGGTCGAACCGGATTGCATCCACCACTTCGTTCGGTTTCTTGTGAATGTCTACGCTAAGGTCGAGCCTGCCCATCTCCTGCATCAGGCGGCGGTAGAACGCTGCGACCGATTGAGGCTGCAGCGGGAAGCTACCAACACCCCCATCGCTCGATTCAATAATCAACTGGTGACGAATGAAATCGAAATCGATTTGGAACGTTCGGGTGTCATGCGGAATCGCCGAGGTAGTGAGCCCGGTGGCAGTTACGTAAAGGGTCACATGCCAGGAGTGATTCACCCAGGGACTCTTTGCGAGGCGAATCTTGCCGGCGATCTGGGTCCACATGTGAAGGGTTGCGCAGGTATCGCTCCATGCCTCAAGAGGAAGTGCGGGCCACGCTTCATAGTGCGCGCCAGACGATTGCATTATGAAATCCTCCCTCACCCGATGTTGCGAGTCAGTTTAGCGTATAGACTCGGTCCTCAAGAAGTCAATTCCCGCCAACCGCTTCCGACAACGATCCTGGCAGGTTTCTCAGAAACCGAGGTCGATGGCTCGCCCGGCGATCAGTCGAAAACCAACTCCGTCGACTCAGCCCCGGGCAATCAACATTTGTGATGCCCAGGACAAATGGACTTATGTTCCGATGTCGTGATTACCTTCGAAGCGAGGTCGTAAGACTAAATTAAGGATTCGGTGTCGAGGTGTAGTGGTCGGCAGGGTGTAGGGCAGGGAGCAAATCTCTCATGGATCCGGCAAGGTCCATGGAATCTGGAGGGTTGGGCGAATTGCGGATTTCGGATAATTTCGGATTGCGAAATTCCGTGGAATTGGGGATTTCAATCCGAAATCCGCATTCCGAAATCCGCAATCCTTCAGTCGTCGAGCAGCTTCTTTTCGCGAGCTACCTCCACAAGACGTGCAAGCAACTCGGCTTCTGCCATGGCGACTCGCCGACCCAGACTAATGAGCCGGTAGTAGCGACGACGCTCGTCATCTGTTTCCGGACCCGGTCTCTCCGACACTAAGGCTGCTACCGAACTCAAAGACCGCTCGCATCCTGCCTTCAAAGACGACCGCTGTGATTTGACACAAGGCAGCCGGTTAATCAACTGCCTGAGTTGCCGGCCCTCGGTAAGCACGCGTACCCAGCCTCTGTCCTTCTCCCATAAGAGCTGCAGTGTGAGCGCTCGGCAAACTACTTAACGCTATTGCATGGCCAACCTTCAGGTCGCGGCTCCGGTTGAACTCCCAGCTCAACTCCAAAGAAGTTGCCCATCTCCCATTTGATGAGGTCCCGCGCGTGGCGCAGCCAGCCGGCATTCGGGCCTTTCCATATGTAATAGATATTTAACACCCGAATCTCGTGCGTAGATGGGTAGTAGACCCCTGCCACGTCAACTTTAAAGTATGGTTCAAAGAATGCTGATGGCATTACCACCACGTAAAGTTTAGCGGGCGAGAGGCGGGCGGCGCGGTCAGCCACGGCCGGACACTTCATGAATTCAGCCTGGACTTCGGCAAACGCGCTATCGATCCAGTCGCCGATCGAGTCGGGTCCGCCCGGAAAGTTCTTGATCTCATTTATTGCGTAGTCGGGCACGCCTTTTTTAACTAACTTGGCGGTCTTTTTTTCCCAGTTCACCTCTGGCTGATCGTACCCCTGAGTGTTGTACCGGATGCCATATCGCGGGGAGAGCTGGTCCGATGCCGCGCGAGGCGAACCCAGGAACTGAAAATAGCCCTGCGCTTTTGCTGGATTGGCACTACCCAATAGGGGCAGGAGTAGCAAGAGCAGCAAATGTCGTTTGAGCACTGTATCACTCCGAGAGTTTGTTTTTTGAGTTGTTCTTAGGAAGGGGCCTGAGCGACGCCGAGTCCAGATTCCGGAAGCCTTATCGCTCCACTCTCGCAGAACCCTGGCCGTCGTCCCAAGTTCTACGCAAGGTGCGTGCCGACCGTTCAAGCGAGTGTCGCGCTTTTAGATGTGACTCTTCCTGCCTATGTGGGGCTTCGAAGTTTTCGCGGGAGTGTCCCCCGTTCTCGTCATTGAAGCAGGGCAAGAATCTTGCGGCTGTCGGCCTCAGTTTTCCTGTGACCGGTCCTCGTCGATAAAGAACATCGATTTCGGGAGCCATTTGATGGGGAGTTTTGGTGTCCCATAAAGTTACATTCTGTAGCTCTATTTTACTCTAGTCGCATTGAATACGCTGTTGCAGTGAATCGCAGAGTCCTCGACTGAAAATATTGCCGCATTCTGCTTTTCAGTCGGGTTGGGGGAGAGCAGTTGGTCACATCGCAACGAATTGCTCTGGGGCGGCCTTCAGGGGACCTGAATAGGGCATATAGACTGCGGGGCGGAAGGATAGCGCAAACCTATCCGGGGTATTGACAATATTTAGCGGATGAAATATTCTTCCGGCCAGCGTTGAGAGGCGCCACAGCTGTCGGGACAGCCGGAAGTACTGCGAGGTAAATCACTTATGTTGAGGTTTGACGATCGCGCTTGCGGTACGCATACAGGGTACCCCTTTCCTACTTGGGACTCGTAGCCCGAAGCATAATACCGAAAGCATCACCACAGCATGGTGGAAAAAAACCTTGGAGGCTGAACCTACCCCGAGAGGCCCAGGAGTTCTAACTTAAGAGACTGAAGAAGACATACGGTTTGTCGGCGCTTCGCGTCTTCCCTTACGGGTTTAAGTGATCTAAGGCACACGTTCGTCTGGAAATCCGTTTGAGTCGGCGCACATACCCATCGCAAGGGCGATAGTGGTGCTGGTGCTCATTAACGTCAAGTTCCAACAGTGTTTTGCGAGGTTCTAAAACAGATGGTCCTCGAGATTAGAGTGGTTAAGCCGGCAGCGAAGGCCGCAGCGATTTTGATTGCGGTGGGTATCACCGCACTGCTGACGTTCGCGATTCTGGTTAACTTCGTGGTTGGAGTGTTCAGTGACGAACGGGTGAGCCTGAGCCGCGACTTGCTTGCCGACGGTGTCGCTTACGCGCCGAACTCTGCACCTCTGCTAGCCAGGCTCGCAGCAGCGGAGATGCGGGAAGAAGAACGCGACCTTTCAAGGGCTGAGGATTACTGCACTCGCGCGGTCAGAATATCGCCCTGGGACTATAGGCACCGGCTGCTCCTGGCGATGATTAAAGAGGCTGAAGGCGACCGTATAGGAGCAGAGCAATCACTGGAAGACGCGCTCGCGCTCGCGCCGAACTACAAGGACGTGCATTGGCGCATGGCGAACCTGCTGCTTAGAGAAGGGAAACTCCCAAGGGCGGTGGCCGAGTTCCGCACAGCAACGTTGTCAGATATCTCTCTTCTTCCAGCAACGCTCGATCTATTGTGGCGCGCTTCGGAAGGTAACGTGGCCGTAGTCCGGGCGGCTACCGGAAACGACCCGAAGTCGAGACTCGCGCTTGCGCAGTTCCTGCTCAAGCAGTCGAAAACTCCCGAGGCCGTAGCTGAGTTCGGCGGTATCGAACGAAACGCGCTGGAGCTTCCCGGGCGTTCTGCATTCATAGACGCGCTGATGGCACAGGGACACCTGGCAGAGGCACGAGAGCTATGGGTAGGAATGGTCGGCGGTGATTCGCGTGAGACCGGGTCGGTGGGAGTCTGGAATGGCGGTTTTGAGTCCGAGATCTCAGGGATCCTCGGTCAGTTCGATTGGGCGATTACCCGCAATGTGTATGTGACGCCGGGCATTGATACCAGCATAGGACACACGGGCCAGCGTTCGCTCAGACTCGACTTTCTCGGGCGGGACACAACGCGGGTGGATGGGCAGGTGAAACAGATGATTGTGGTGCACCCTGGAGCACGCTATCGTCTTGAATACTTCGTCAAGGCGCAGGGTCTCGCTACGCCGGAAGGGCCACGGGTCGTCTTGACCGACGTCACTTCATCAATCGAGATCGCATCATCGGATCCTGTTGCTGCGGGATCATACGACTGGCACCGTGTCGCAGTCGAGTTTGCCGCGCCTCCCAGTGCCCGGGCAGTTTGGGTCACCATCAGGCGAATTCCTAGATTCAGTTATGACGATCCAACGCAAGGCGTCGTATGGTTCGACGACTTTACGCTGAGTGAACGGGCCCGAATAAAATGAGCGCTGATCGAAATCGAAGGCCAAAACGAGAGCATCTGAGCAAAGCCATTGCATTCGGGCTGCTTTTGGCAGTCACTTTCTCAACTCTTGCACATGGCGCCGTCGAGCCTTGGTCGGTCCTGATTCTCGAGGCGATCGTAATGGCGCTGGTGCTGTTGTGGGCAATAAAAGTGTTTGCTGACGAGAGGCTAAAGCTGACGATACCCAATACAGCCCTGCCAATAGTGGCACTCTTGATCGTGGGTCTCGCACAGAGCGCGGCCTTTACAGACAGCTCGGGCCGCTGGCTGAGTCTCTCGAAGAACGTCGGGTACACTCGCGCCGCCGTAGTCGTGCTTGGCTTCCTCCTGATTTCTTTCCTGATCGCTTCGAATTTCTTTGCGACGCGTGAGCGACTCTCCGCGCTGGGTCACTTCCTGGTCATCTACGGCCTGGCGATGGCACTATTCGCGCTCGTACAGCACTTTACTTGGAATGGGCGCTTCTACTGGGTTCGCCCAACGGACGTCACCTCTCCATTTGGACCATTTGCGAACCACAACCACTTTGCCGGCTACATGGAAATGCTGATCCCACTGCCGGTCGCGCTGATCATCTCCAGGGGGGCAGTCCGCATGGAGATGCGACTCCTGTGCGCCTTTGCGGCAATAGTGATGGGAGTGGCTCTGGTAGCATCGCTGTCGCGAGGAGGGATGATCAGCCTTGCAGCCTCCATGATGTTTCTTATGATTGGGGGGACCCGCTTGGCGCTGCGCCGTGAGAGGGAGAGCAGATCGCCGCGTGCCATTAGCGCATGGGGGCGGTTCCTTCGCACTGCGGCTCAGAGTGCAGTCGTGGTCGCGATTGTTACGGTAATTGGCGCGGGTATTCTTTGGATCGGCGCCGACCCGGTGATTAGTCGCGTCACTCAAGGTCAGTCGTCCGGCACAAGTTCGCAGAAAGAGACTTTTTTTTCCAGCAGGGGCTGGGTATGGCGCGACACTCTTTCCATGATTAGCGCTAACCCAGTGCTGGGTGTAGGCCTCGGCGCGTATGGTACCGCTTTCGCAATTTACAGTAAGAGCGATGGTTCGCTCAGAGTGCCGCAAGCTCATAATGACTACCTGCAGGTCCTGGCTGACTGCGGTATCGTGGGTGGAGTGATTGCTTTGTGGTTTATCGTCGCGATTTTCAGCGCAGTCGCAAGGGGCATGAGGTCTCGCGACCCATTACTCGCTGGGCTGGCACTGGGCAGCGGTGCAGGCATGATTGCAATACTTGTTCACAGCCTGGTTGACTTCAATCTACAAGTGCCGTCCAACGCCTTGCTCTTTCTGTTGCTTTCGGCAGTTGCTTCACACATCGGAGCGGCCACGTTGGATTCAGAGAGCCTGAAAGGTCGCGGCTCAAAACTAGAAGCAGTTGAGGCGGGGCAGATAGTACCTCGTCCGATAGGCTAATGAGGGATACATTATGACAATAACCGACTACACACGGGGTCAGGCACAGAACACCAGATACGCAAAAGTGCTACCGCTGGCGGTGGCTCTTTTAATGGTCGCTTATTTCACAGCCAACGGGTCCGGCTTACAATCGAGCGGAGCTAAACAAAGCGATCAGTCGACCAAGAGCACGCCAGCCGGCTTGATCGCGCAGCCGGGCGGGCGCGGCTCGACTGCTCTCCTCGTGTCGCCGGAGGAAGACTATCGTATCGGTCCAAACGACGTAATCGAGATTCAGATAGAGAGCGCTCCTGAGCTATCGCGCTCGTTCCGTGTTACCGGTGCCGGCACTTTCCTAATGCCGTACTTAGGTCGCGTCACGGCACTTCGCAAGACAACTGAAGAACTGGCACACACTATCGCTGAAGGCCTGCGCGGAGACTATCTCAAGGACCCTAAAGTCACCGTGACCGTGAAGGAGTACAACAGCCGATCCTTTTTCATACAGGGCTCGGTGCGGAGCCCGGGGGTTTATCAGATCGAAGGGAGACCCTCGGTGCTGGAGCTGATTACGCTGGCCAGCGGGCTGAG
>DASYSA010000506.1:0-8673 GCA_036003885.1 Blastocatellia bacterium
AGATCCTAGATCCCAGATCCTAGATCCTATTTTCGGGCGGACAGGGTTAAGACCCGATGCTTCCAGTCCGAGTATGGAAGACTCTTTAGCTCAGGCATCTCCGCCGCCAGAATCACAAGCTTGCGGACGGAACCTATGATTGCGAATTCAACCTCGGCCTTGGGTTTTGCAGCCTGTTCCAGCATTGCCAGTTTTGCCTCTCGCCATCCGGCGGGCGGAGCCTCGTCACCGGCCACGTAGGCCAGCGCCTCGGTCCCCGCAGTCCCGATATCTGCAAGATCACGAGGAAGCTGTTCCGCCTCTCGGAGTATCGGAGACCTATCCACAATCACATCCAGCGCCGGGCGGAGATTGTTCCATTCGGTGAGAATCTCCCGGATTTGATCCTTGTTGCGGGCAAGGTGAGGCGCATCGGAAAGAAGGCCATCGACCAGCGCCGCAAACTGGCGGCCCGCTTTGCTGTCGGGACGAGCCGCGTCGATCAGTCGCGTCAGCGGCGTGAGCATGGTTGCAGTGCGACTCGAGTTACGCCGATACTCCTTGACCGGCTCGACTAGAGACACGAGCGTTTTCAGCGGGCCTATCTCCGTCGTCCCAGCCAGGCGCCTCAGCATCATGTCCACATTCTTTTCATGCGTCAGGCCCAACTCTTCAAGCTGGCGGCTCACGATTTCAAGCCTCCTGTACATGTCATCCACGTCGGCGACGCTTTGCGGCGACCACAGACGCTCCGCTATTGCCGCCGTGCGCGGCCAGATTCTTGAGTCTATTGTGTCAGGGCTGACCCACTCGCCCCACATCGTGGCCTCACCGCCGAGGATGTGCGCCAATTCCCGCTCGCTCAGATTGCTGCCCGCGGCGACCGGATCAACCTTGTAGTGTTGCCAGGTGGGAAACATGAGATCGATGTAGTAACCCGAAGAGAGAATGCCGTCGTACCCCTTGCGCGCGGCTTCCGCGAGTGAGGCCGGCCCCCGCCACGATTGAACGACAGTGTCTTTTGGAAGGTCCGGGTGCAGGATCTCTTCCCACCCGATAACTTTCTTGCCGAGCTTCTGTATTATGCGCGAGAGGCGCTGATTGAAGTAGGCCTGCAGCGAGTGATTGTCCTTGATCTCTTTCGACTTCATGAAAGCCTGAATCTGAGCGTTCTCGCTCCACTGGTGGCCTTCGTTCTCGTCTCCGCCAATGTGCATGTAGTCGTCGGGAAAGAGCTGAGCCATTTCGGAGAAGAAGCCTTCCAGAAATCTGTAAAGGTCGTCTCGCGTAGGGTCGAAGGCGGGCCGAAAGATTCCTGCCGCGCGCTCGATTTGATAAGGACCCGGCGCGCTCCCAAGCTCAGGGTGGCCGACGAGCCAGCTCGTAATGTGGCCGGGCATATCGAACTCAGGCATCACTCGAATCCCGCGGTCTCGGGCATAAGCTATGACTTCGCGCACCTGGTCCTGCGTGTAGTACAGCCCGTCGCTTCCCATCTGGTGCAGCCGCGGATAGCGCTTGCATTCGACTCGGAATCCCTGATCTTCGGTGAGGTGCCAGTGCAGCACATTAATCTTGACCGCGGCCATTCCATCGAGATTGCGCTTCAGGACTTCCAGCGGCTCGAAGTGGCGGCCGACATCGATCAGCAGGCCCCGCCACCGAAAACGCGGCTTGTCCTGAATGCTTACCGCAGGAATGAAGTACCCCGCGCGATCACCCTCGAGGAGCTGCAGGAATGTTTCAATCCCTCGAAGCACGCCCACTACGGTCGCTGCCTTCAGTACCGCCTGCTTTTCGGAAACGTCCAGCTGATAGGACTCATCTTCTTCAACGGAGGGGACCGGCTTCCCCGCCCCGTTGCATTGAATCAACAGCGTGGCCGAGACAGGCTCGGCTGCAGGAGCGCGAAGGAGCGTAGTACCTGTCCGGCCTTCCAGCCGTCGGGTCGCGCGAAAAATGGCCGCCTCCAATCTAGCGTCCGTGTAACCATCCACTGCTGTTCGGAAAGAAGCATCGATCTTTAACCGCGCGGCCTTATCCTTGTATTGAATGGCTGCGGGCACCGGCATCAGGTGGCCTCGGGCTGTCCTTTCCTGACCCGATTCAAGTTGCCGTGCCGAGATATTGGGCACCAGGAACACCAGCAGAATAGTGACGAGCCTTTTGTGTCTCATTGATTTCCCTCGATTTGTATTTCGTTACCTCAAACCGTCCTCGTTACCTTGGCCAGTGATCGCGGATGATCCGGGCTCAGTCCTCTGACTCTCGCCAGCAGCGATGCGAACAATTGCGCGGGAATGATATAAGGGATGGGTGAAAGAGTCTCCTTTACGCGCTCCGGAATTTTGAGCGCGCGAGTCGCTTCTGCAAGTATCGCCTTCTCGCTCGAGATCACAATTGTTTCGGCGCCCAGCTTTGTCAATTTACCGAGCAGGTCTCTCATTCCCTTATAGGTCCTTCCGGGGGGGGCGAACAGGAAAGCAGGAAACCCGCGCCCTACCATGGCAATCGGACCGTGCAAAAAATCGGCCGAAGAGAATCGCTCGGCCACAACATAGCATGTCTCCATCAGTTTGATCGCAAATTCGTACGCATTGGCATAGTTCAAACCGCGCCCGACCACCACGCAACGATTCATGAAAGCGTATCGCTCAACGATCGTTTCGACCTGCGGGCGCAGGGAAAGAGAGGCGGCGGCCAGCTCGGGCAGCCGAGCCACTCCGGAAAAAAGCTTGTTTCCACTCAAGGCATCTGCCAGCAGGTGAAAGATCATGAGTTGCCCGGTGTATGTCTTGGTAGCCGCAACGCTGCGTTCGCGTCCCGCATGAATCAGGAAAGTTTCGTCTGCTATCCGCGTTATGGCGGAATCTGCTTCGTTGGTGATCGCAAGGGTCGTTGCGCCGCTTCGCCTGGAGTTTTCCAGAACCATGTTGATGTCCGGTCCCTCGCCTGATTGGGATATCCCGATTACCAGAGCCTCGCGCAGGTTCATCTTCGTGCGATACAGCGTGTGGACTGCAGGGGCGGCCAGTGAGACGGGAATGCCTGTGCTGATCTCGAGCAGGTATCGGCCGAAGAGAGCCGCGTTGTCTGAACTGCCGCGCGCTGCGAGCACGATGAGCCGTATGCGGCGCTTCTTTAGCGCCTCCGCGAAACGCGCGATGCGGCGGCTCTCGCGCTTGATTGTGCGCTCCAGCGAAGCCGGTTGCTGTTCGATCTCTGCAAGCATCAAAGACATATGTTCCAGGCGACCTGCCCCGACGATCTTACAGAAAACCGCCGCTCAAAACCACGAATTGCGAATTTCGAATTGCGAATCTCGATAAAGGTAGGCTTCAATACCATCGCAGAGCGCCGCCAGGGCAAAACAAGAAATGCCAACCGGAACTTATTGCCACTGCCTGGATCCGGGCGTAGAATGTGGGCCTCTGGCTGATATCAATCACCCTTGAGACAGTAAGCTGCGCCAGAAATGGAGTCAACGGCTTTACAGTAAACTAACAAGTTAACTTAACGTGTTAACGCCGTAGCTGATTGGGGGTGAATTTGCCGTGCGTCGCGGAGCGCCAGGGACTGTGTGCCCCAACCGGATTACCGAAGTCGAGGTCCAGGATGAAAACGCAGATAGCAGAGCAGCCGGCGTCGACAACGATTGGACCGGAAGAGGTGCGCGAGGCGCTGGACAGGATTCTGAGCAGCAAGTATTTCGTCAATGCGCATAAGAAAAAAGAGTTTCTCCGGCTCATATGCGATTTCCACCTCAAGGGACGCGCGAGCGAATTGAACGAGTATATTCTCGGATACGAGGTGTTTGCCCGCGATAACGCGTACAATCCATCAGGCGATCCTATTGTGCGGGTGTTCGCGCACGAGATTCGGAAGAAGCTCGAAAATTACTACAAGACCGAGGGAGCGAACGATCCGATTCGTTTAGCGATTCCAGCGGGAACCTATCAGCCCGTTTTTACGCGCCAGGAAAGTAAGGCAGCGGCAATCGAACGTGAAGCGCCGACGGCTTCAGAGACTCTCGCCGATACCCCGCTGAAAGCCGAAGTTGAGCCGGGCTGGCGGCGGATGTCACCCGGAATTGTATGGATGAGTTTTGCGGTGCTTTGCCTGGCGATTGCAGTTGTTTCGCTGGTCATGTCGAATCGTCAATTGAGGCAAAGGGTAAGCGACGCCGAAGCCGGCCAGGACACTGCAACCAACGGAGAAGTATGGGCCCCATTCCTAAGGGATAACAGTCCGCCCCTGGTAATCCTGAGCAACCCTCCCGTCCTTCGCTTCACCAACCCAAGCGATCCGGAACCGGTGATCAAGGAGTCGATACCGCTCGCGCGCGAAACGGTCAAGGCGCTCGAAAACAAGTTTGTCATGAATCCGGAAGTCTCGATCAAAGACTCTGTCGGTCCGGCGGGCGACAGCCCGGCGCCGGTAAGGGATAAGGTGACGATCGAACGCCATCGAACGCCCAGCCTGATTCTCAGTACGAATGTTTACACAGGGATGGGAGAGGCGATCGGGCTTCACTACTTGACCGATTTCTTTCGCAAGGCGGGACGCAGCATCCTGCTCAAACAGAGCCGCACGCTGAGCGCCGAAGACCTGAGAAAGCACAATGTAATCCTGCTTGGCGGCGTCTGGGTGAACGAGTGGTCCAGCAAGCTCACTCGAAGCGAAGACTTCGTGTTCACGAGCAAGGCGACGATCGAGAATCGAAACCCTCAGGCGGGAGAAGAGCGCGAGTACATTCCCCAATTTGACCGGCGAACCGGAAGCCTGGTCGTAGACTACGCGGTCATCACCGTCAAACCTAATATTGCCGATGCCAATCAGGTGATGCTGTTGGCAGGCATCTACAGCCAGGGTACCGAAGCGGCTGCCGAATACGTGACGAACAAGAACTACCACGACCAGCTAACCCAACGCTTACAACAGTCAAGAGAGGCGGCGGACCGTTCGCCCAGATACTTTCAGGCTCTTTTGAAAGTGGGTGTCGAAAACGGAATCCCGACGACAATCTCGATACTGGCGCTGCACGAATTACCGCTTTCCGAACTTTGAGCAGCCTGGGTACGCACGCTTCCAGCGTGCGCGTGGAATTTGGACCTTCCGGCGCGACCCTGCTATGCCCATACCCAGATGCATGAGGAGTGTGTCTCTAAACCCAAAGGGGTTGCGCCCCATAGCCCAGGTTGCTGTACTCAGCTACCCTGGGACGAGGAAAATATGCGCTAACCCAAAGGGGTTGCGGCGGAAGCGCTCCGGATTGCAGAGAACGTCGGCGCCAGATGATTTCGAAGGCGCGGAATTGCGGTCTTTTAGTGAGTAGGGCCGCAACCCCGTTGGGGTTGCGCGAGGATCAACGCTGCAGTTCCCAAGGTAGCTGAGTACAGCAACCTTGGGCTCTGGGCCACAACCCCTTCGGGGTTGCAATCGCACGCTGGAAGCGTGCGTACCCAGGCTGACCAGGCTGACCATCAAACCACCTCTCCCTTTGCTTCAAGCTCCGATTCTTCAGTGGTGAAGCTCTTCCAGCCAACCCGTGAGAGGTTCCAGGAAATCAGGGCGCCCGCACCTACTGCAACCAGGACATACACAATTCCCATCACCCATTCCTTGAAGATCAGCTTGCCTATGCCGAAAAGAGAGCTGTAGATGAGCACGCATCCCGATATCCAGTTGACGAATTGTGACGTGAGATTCCCGTGCGAGTGAGCCTCCGCCAGTCCTGCCTCGGCCGCGACTCTCGTCCAGCCCGGCCCCTCGGGCCGCACTCTGCGGTAGAATGCCACAAGCTTTTCCATCGGCTCGGCGCGAGTAAGCATTGTAACCGCAAGCCAGCACACCGTAGTGATTCCCACAGTGGTCAGCATTATGTAAGCGAATTCTCTAGGCTGGTCGCTTTTCCATTTCAAGTAGAGCTGCAGATAGAGAGAGACCGCCGCGGCACTTATCATTGCTGAGACTTCCGACCAGGCATTTATCCTCCACCAGAACCAGCGAAGCAACAACACCGTGCCGGTCCCTGCTCCGGTCACCAGGAGCAGCTTCCAGGCCCCGCCTATCGACTCCAGAAAAGACGTCACTACAAGCGAGATTATCATCAACAGCACCGTCACCAACTGGGAGACAATCACGTAATGACGCTCGGTCTTCGTACGCTCGACAAAGCGACGGTAGAAGTCATTGATGACGTATGACGCCCCCCAGTTCAGTTGGGTGCCTATTGTGGACATATAAGCGGCTGCAAAGGCAGCCAGCATGAATCCACGCAGATAAGTCGGAAAAACGTTGGGATCGAGGAGCGTCTTGATGTAGCCGGACTCCTTATCCACCAGCTCCGGATAGAGAATCAGCGATGCGAGCGCGGTCAATATCCAGGGCCACGGCCGCAATGCGTAGTGGGCTACGTTGAACCAGAGCGTCGCAAGCAGACCATGTCTCTCATCCTTAGCCGAAAAGATACGCTGAGCCACGTACCCGCCGCCACCCGGTTCAGCCCCCGGATACCAACTCGCCCACCAGATCACGCCCAGATAGACGAACAGCGTGATCGCCGGCATCCACAACGAGTCGTACTCGGGGAAGAAGGCCAGACGCGACCCCGATTGCCCGCTCGCCGCGTCCAGAGCCGAGATCTTCGCCTTGAGCTGGTCTATCCCTCCAACAGCATTCACCGCCAGGACAGCAAGCACGATTACCATTCCCATCTTGAGCACGAACTGAAACAAGTCGGTTACCAGCACTCCCCACAGACCCGAGATGGTCGTATAGAAAGCGGTGAACAGCATCATCCCGATCACAACTTTCATGGCGCCGCTCTTGTCGAGGCCGAGCGTGATCTCAAGGATCTTGACCATCGCCAGATTGACCCAGCCCAGGATAATGCAGTTGATGGGCAGCCCGAGATACAACGCCCGAAAGCCTCGCAGAAAGGCAGCAGGCTTCCCCGAATAGCGCAGTTCCGCAAACTCTATGTCGGTCATCACACCGGCTCTTCTCCACAGCCGCGCATAGAGAAAAACTGTCAGCATCCCACTCATAACGAGGTTCCACCAGAGCCAGTTTCCGGCGATGCCGTTGAGGGCAACAAACCCGGTGACCGCCAACGGCGTGTCGGCCGCAAAGGTTGTAGCAACCATCGACGTGCCCGCGAGCCACCATGGAACATCCCGCCCTGAGAGAAAGAACTCGGAGGTGCTGCCGCTCGCCCTGCGCGAGTAGTACAGGCCTATCCCAAGATTGAAGAGGAAGTATGCTGCAATGACTGACCAGTCCAGCAGTGAGAGTTTCATGATTTACCTCGGGTCTTTACCTGAATAGAGTTGTCTTGGCGCCTTCTCACGCCATCGGTCACCGTTGCCTCAGACCTGCACCCTTTCAACCAGGTGCGGCAAAGCTATCGCCTGGACTCCAACCCCTCCAGGCGATATCCGGAGCGGCCACGACATGTTTCTCGAGACGCCTACTACGTGAAGAGATACTGATCGAGTAGGCACAAAGAACCTCAGAAAAGGAGAAGGCACCTGAGCAAAATACTCGCCGTCTAAAAGAGAGTCAATTGCTTTACTGTAAACTAACAGGTTAAGGCGACCCCTTAACAGCTCCCACGTCAACTGCGGCCGATCGACCGCCAGGCGAAGGTCGTGTTGAAAAGACTGGTTTCTTTGGATTGCAGAAGTTTTAGCGAACGCTAGGCCATCACGCCCGAGAGATATCGAACTTCGGTCAGCGCCGCGGCGGCGGCGCACTCACTACTTGTAACTTGTTGACGACCTTCTGCGCGCCGGCGGTCCTCTGTGCAATGAACGTCGCCAGAACCTGTTCGGCTCGCGTCCGCACCGAACCCGATAGAGTAACGGTACCATCGTCTGTCGTCTGGACGTCGATGGTCAGGGTGTCGAACGCTCCAGTCTCATACAACTCAAATTTGACCCGCTTGGCAAGGTCGGCGTTTGAATCTCCGGTGGGTTTCCTGACGGGAGGCTCGCCAGGCGCGAGAGGGTCCTTCACGACAAGCTCATTGGTCACGGCCGCCACTCCGTCGGCGGCTCCCGCGACCTGCTCGGCTCCGCTGCGCTGAGCCTGCGTGTCTACGGATCCGGAGAGCACGACTTTCCGGTCCGAAACCTTTACGTCGATGCTCTTCCCGCCGAGTTCAGTGCTGCGTGACAGGGCCTGGAGGATCGCAGCTCTGATCTCGAGGTCCTCAACCAGCGCTCCCTGAGTTGCGGGTTGCGCAGGCCCATCGACTGCGATCTCGTTCTTTACTTCCCTTACTCCTGAAGTGTCCTGGGCGATCTGGCCGGCCGCCGATTTTGCCGCCTCGGATGGAACACGGCCGGTCAGCGTGACGACTGAGTCCTGGGTCTGTACGGTGATGTTGAATGGCGCGACCCGCTGCGAAAGCCCGAGTGCGGACTTCACATTCGCTGTAGTTTTGGCGTCGTCCGAATAACCGAGTTTCTGCCTGATCCAGTTTGAAGGTCCCCAGTTTCGAGAATAGGCATAGTAACCGGCGCCTCCCAGGATGGCGAGGAGCACTAGAAAGGCGACAGGCTTTCGCATAAGGGCTTCCCTTTCGATCGATCAAGCAGATCATAACATGCAAAGAGCGTTTCGCGTTCCGCCAAAAGAGCGTTTCGCGTTCCGCGTTTTAGGTTTCGCGTTCTGCTACGGGAGGCCTAA
>DASYSA010000507.1:0-16888 GCA_036003885.1 Blastocatellia bacterium
CGAGCTCGAGTAGAACTGGTCAGACTCATTTGATGACCGCACATCGGCGTTCCAATACTTCAGAAGTTTCAATCTAGTTCAAACTTCTGAAGTCCAGACCGTGGGGACGGACAGCGACCATCTGCGCTCAGAAGACTTAAGGTTGTTGTCGGATTAGCGGGCGGTAGGACAACGTTGACTTGACTGTTGGAGGGTTCGGGCCTAGAATGCGGCCATTAGATAAACAAGAAGCGGGATGGCTCGAGTCGGTTGTGCAAGAAACTGCTTATCGTAAGTGTCGGTGTGACACGAGCGGTGCGGGAGGCGTAACAGATGAGCGCAACGATTATTCGCACTCCTCAGGCGGCCAGGGGAGACCTGTTCGGAGACTAGCACATCACGAGACCCTCGATAGAGCACACTCACCCGCTTGCATTCGCGTGGGGATCAGGTCGTTTAACCGGCATTGATTCATCTCTAATCGCGGGTTGCAGTACGTACGCATGAATAAGTTATAGATTCTA
Organism: Blastocatellia bacterium; assembly: GCA_036003885.1. Taxonomy (GTDB): domain Bacteria; phylum Acidobacteriota; class Blastocatellia; order UBA7656; family UBA7656; genus DASYSA01. The sequence goes on from DASYSA010000507.1 coordinate 504, forward strand.
GGGACTGACGTGGGCGGGCACACACACTCGCCAGCCTCAGCATTTCTTGGGCAATGTGCCGCTCACGTAACCGGGTTGGTTGTTTGCTGCTGGTCGCGGATCAGTAGCCTGCTTTCAACCAATCTGATTCACCTCAGGAATTCTCTGTCACGCAAAGGGTGGCAGACGAACACAGAAGGAGGCGCAAATGTTAGGAAGGAAAAGAAGGTACATTTTTATTAGGTGGCAGGCTTTTGCTTTGCTGGCAACTTTAGTCTTGTCTATACAACCCAGATTGCTGGCGCAGGAGTCAACAGGGAAGATATTGGGGACAGTCACTGATCAAAGTGGAGCTGTGGTCCCCGACGCAAAGATAACTGTGACCGATGTGGCGACGAAGATTGGCCGCGAAACAACGACGGACAAGGACGGAACTTTCCTTGTGATCTCGTTGCCCATCGCATCCTATAAGGTTACGGCGGAGAGGTCGGGATTCAAGAAGGCGGTGAGCGCTGAACAGAAGTTGCTCATCAACCAGGCCCTTCGAGTAGATATTACGTTAGTCCCGGGCCTGGCCACCGAAGTCGTTGAGGTCTCCGCCGGAGGGGCAGTGATCGAGACCACCAATGCGACCCTGGGCCAGTCGGTGACTAGCCGGCCGCTGGTCAACCTTCCGTTGAACGGGCGCAACGTTCTCTCGCTGGCGCTGCTGATGCCCGGCGTGCAAGAAACGACCGGCCCCAACAGCGGCGGGTTTAGCGTTGCAGGCGGTCGCGGAGACTCAATCACCTATCTCCTGGACGGCGGCGTAAATAACAATCTGCTCAGCAACCTTATCGTGTTTAACCCCAATCCCGATACGGTCGCCGAGTTTCGCGTTCTCACCAGCAACTACACGTCTGAGTACGGGCGCAACGGCGGTGGCATCATCAGCGTCGTCACCAAGTCTGGGACCAACGGCATACACGGCAGCGCATTCGAGTTCCTGCGTAACGACGCGCTCAATGCCAATACATTCTTCAACAACGCAAACAAGCTTCCGAAAGAGGTGCTCAAACGCAACCAGTATGGGTTCACGGTTGGCGGTCCGGTCGTGTTGCCCAAGTTGGTAGACGGAAGGGATCGGCTCTTTTTCTTCGCAGGCTTTCAAGGTCAGCGGATCGTACAGACCGTGACCGGCGGGCCGACACCTACCTTCACGCCCGCCGAGTTGACCGGCGACTTTTCTCACTCTAGCACGAAGGCAGGCGTCGCCTCTTTCCTGCAGGCAAACCCATTCTTCCAACCGAACGCTTCGCTTCAGGCCCAGGGAATCATCGATCCGTCGAAGATCAATAGCGTGGCTAAAAAGTACATCGCCGCCAATTTGATCCCGACTTCCTCCAGCGGCATATTGCGCAGCCAGGGATCGGCGAAGAACGATCGCGACGAATTAACGCTTCGGTTTGATGCGAACACCAGATCCCAGGACAGACTTGCGGTCACCCTCGGGTCGTCGCGCAATCCCAACGTCTCTCCATTCACATCGGGAGCGGTTCCGGGATTCCCGATTTTGGGGAACGGCAAGAGCTACTTTGCCAACATCGCATACACGAGCGTCTTTTCGGCCACGTTGCTGAACGAGTTTCGCTTTACAACACAGCGGCGAAACGCAACGCAGGCCGTGCCAGTTGGCAAACAGCCGACCGCCGCGGAGCTGGGGATCGGAACAACCCCAGACAATCCAACCGGGCCGCCCAGGCTGGGTTTTGACAGTGGCTTGACGGTCGGATTCTCTCCGCAGGGTCCGACTCACCTGATCGACAACACCTTTGTCTTTTCGGATACGGTTTCGTGGATACGCGGAGCGCACAACTTGAAATTCGGAATGAGCTTTTCGCCGTATCAAAACAATACCGTGTACGACTTCTACGTGAACGGCGAGTTCGACTTCTTCCTTGATGGGTTCGGTTCAGGCAATGACTTCGCAAACTTCTTGCTGGGTCTCCCGGAGGAGTACTTCCAGTTCGGAGAAGCGCCTTCGGACATTCGAACTAAATCCACTTACGCCTTCGTTCAGGATGAATGGCGGATTCGGAAGAATCTGACACTGAATCTTGGCCTTCGCTATGAGTACAGCCAGCCCAAGATTGACACACGCGGACGCTCGTTCTCTCTGAACCTCGGTCAGCAATCAACAGTCTTTAAGAACGCGCCGAAAGGGGTCCTATTTCCAGGGGACCAGGCGGCTCCAAAGGGTGCCAACTTCCCCGACAAGAATGACTGGGCGCCGAGGGTTGGAATCGCCTGGGATCCGACTGGTAACGGAAAGACGAGCATCCGTGCCGGTGTTGGAGTCTTCTACGACATCCTGAAGGGGGAGGACAATCTTCAGTTCAACGGACAAGCTCCATTCTTTGGATTTGCCGATCTGTTCTTCGACGACCTTTCCAGCAATCCCTCGAGAGAGGTCAACTATTTCTCTCAGCCGTTCGTGGCGGCTGGGATCCCAAATTCCTTCCCATCACACGCGCCGGCGCCTGACATTGACTTTGGCGCGTCAGGTTTCTTGCCCGTGGGCGGGGGCGGAGTTTACTATGTTGATCCGCATCTTCGCACGCCCTACACATATCAGTATAATCTCGCGATACAACGCGAGATTGCGAAGAATATGATAGTAGAGGCGGCCTACGTTGGAAGCTCATCTCACAAGCTGACTTCGCTGGTCGATGCTAACCCATTCATTCTGGGAACAACGCACCGCGTTTTCAACGCGCAGCCCGGTAACAGCGACACGAGCTTCAGCTACCTTTACGAGTTTCGCAACGTCGGGACGGGGAATTTCAATAGTTTGGAGTTGAGCCTTCAAAAGCGGCTCTCTCAGACGCGGTTCTTCGGCACGTCGTACTTCACGTTAGCGTACACGTTAGGGCATAGCATCGATACGTCTTCCGGCTTCCGCCAGCGCAACAGCGTCGTTCCGGCTTACAACTCGAAACTGTTTCGAGCCGACTCGGACTTCGACCTCCGCCAACGACTCACCTTCAGCGGCGGATGGGACCTGCCGTTTGATCGCGCCTGGTCCCACGGGCCGAAGCGCTTGACTCAAGGGTGGAGCCTGTATCCGATCGTGACACGGCGCACGGGATTCCCGGTGGACATTTTCGCCGGACTGAGCGCCTCAAGAACCGCGACTGGCCCCACCGCCGCGGGGGATCGACAACTGGTTAGAGCGAATCTTGTTGGCGGTTCTGTCGCCGTCTTTGACCCGAAGGTGCGTCAAACGTTCGGTACGAGGACGGGGAACTACTACTTCAATCCATTGAACTTTGTAGCCTGCACGGTGTCCGCGACCTGTCCGAATGGTCTTCCGACTACGGCACAAGCACTTGCCAATCCAGCGCTGCGCAGCTACGGCACCTTCCCCAGGAACGCTCTCAGAGCCCCTGGGCGCACGAACTTCGACCTTGCAGTCGCCAAGACAACGGCGATCTTTAGGGAGAACGTCAAGCTGGAATTCCGAGCTGAGGCATTCAATCTCTTCAACCATGCGGAATTCAACGGCCCGAGCACAAGCATCACGAGCAGTCTGTTCGGGCAGGTCACCAGCACAGCCGACCCGCGAATCATTCAGATCGCGGCAAGGCTTACGTTCTGAGACCTTTGCCGTAGAGTTCTTGTGTTAGCAACCTGAACGGGCTGGATCGAAATCTCGATCCAGCCCGTTTTCACGTTTCTACCGGATCACGGACATCCATTGCCAGTGACCGCCACGATGCTTTCGTCGATGCCCCGAGCCACTCGCAAACCTCTGATCAACCGTCAGTCAATAGCGTCCAGGAACCTTGTCCCGTAGCGGTTGTCACTTGTCTGGACTCGCCGCTTTACTCAGTGACTTAGCCACCTTTTTGACTTTTTCGCTGAGGTTGATGATGGCTTGCAGGTCGCGCCCGGCGGCTGAACGAAGCTCGGCGTCGTTCGGAGAGTTGATGCGGAAGACAGGGTTTCCGATGAAGCTTTTCATCGCGCGGTCAAGTTCGGTAAGCATCGATCCGAGTTTGGCAGCCTCCTCCCCGTATCGCACCTTTTCGCCCTTCTTGTCTTCGACTGGGAGCGCAATGGCGTACTTGATTCGGGTCGCGCGATGCTTTATTTCAGCGGTGGCCTGGAAGAGTTTTTTGTAGTCCACCGATTCAGCCGCCGACAGCGGAGCTATCGTCTCGGTGTTGATCTGCCACAGGCGGTCGAAGTCCTCGATAAGTTGCTTGGCCAGACGTTTGTTGCTTGATTCAGGGTTCTGGTCCCGCCTCCCTACGGTTGACAGCATAGCTAAATCGATAGCCCGCTGATTCACGGATTCCGCGTTTCTGGTTGGCGCTGGAGCGCCGGGCGGTTGGTTTGAAGGTGAGGGCCGCTTTGGCGATTGCGGAGGAGGCGCTTGTTGTGCATGGAGTGCATAAGGCGCCAATAACCATACGAACGCGGCAACGACAAGCCAAACGGCCGCATGCCGGCGATGAAGGGTTTTCATATCGTGCCTCCCGAATCCGAAATCATGCCGACCACTACAGATCAAAAGCCACCGAACCGTTGACGAAGTTTATCACAACTCCGTTGTGCATTCGAATCGCGTGAGCCCGAAAGTGAGCAGACAAATCCAACCCCTCGCCTTGATCGTCGCGCCACCTCCTAAACGACCGAGATGCGTGTCCATCGCAGGCGCTATTGACGGGGCCATCGAGTGAGTCGTAACATAGACAGCGAAAATCTCGAGTTCGGCACGGCTTACGCGGTCGTCATTCGAGGAGTTGCTCGATCTAGGGTGTCAATCAAGGCGAGCGAACAAGACTCGCCTCGTGCAATAGAAAACAGGTGCCCTGTTAGCAATCACTAGTTGGCCATCGTGCAGTTCAGGCCGCACTGTCGGGGGCCAGTCGGGACAAGCTCCTGATCTCAACTGCCTGAGATTGAATCTCAGGTCAAATGCAAGTCCAATAATCGAGAGAAACACTTGGCGCGCACTTGCGATGTTGGATAGTCGCAGCGCTCACACTCCTGGAGGCAGAAAAATGAAAAGGAATTTGAGGAGAAAGGTCACCGTTGGGGAGAGGCGCAGTAGATCCCTGCTCGTCGCATTTCTTTGCTTCGTGCTGGGATTGGGTAACGTTCTGGCGCAGAGCGGCACGTCATCTGTCAGCGGCGTCGTTGTTGACCCGCAGGGCAGAGCAGTCAGCGGAGCTACGGTCAAGCTCACGAATGCGCAGAAGAACTTCAGTCGAGTCCAGACCACTACAGAGAACGGAGCATATCGATTCACATCGATACCACCAGAAACCTACCAACTGGAGGCGACGGCCTCGGGCTTCAAGAAAGGGGTCGTTTCCGAGGTTCGAGCGTCCGTCGACAAGCCTAGCAACATCGACATCCAGTTAGAGGTTGGCAACATCGCCGAGTCGGCAACTGTGACGGCGGCGTCCGGCGACGTGTTGGTCAACAAACAGGATGCAAGTCTTGGCAACAACTTCGTGTCACAGCAGATCACGCAGCTTCCGCTTGAATCGCGCAACGTGGTTTCACTACTCAGCCTCCAACCGGGCGTGACGCGCGATGGGTACGTCACGGGTTCGCGCGCCGATCAGGCAAATGTCACCCTGGATGGTGTCGACGTCAACGAGCAGCAATCGGGCCTCGATCCGCTGACCGGCCAGGCATTCGCCAGCGTGCTACGCGTGACCCCGGATTCGATAGAGGAGTTTCGTGTAACAACCAGCAACCCAAATGCCTCTCAAGGCCGGTCTTCGGGCGCTCAGGTTTCGCTGATCACCAAGAGCGGCACCAACGATTTCCGTGGATCGGTATATTGGAGCCACCGCAACACGGTGACCAGTGCAAACGACTTTTTCAATAATCGTACGGTCGACCCCGAGACGGGAAAAAGCACTCCCCGACCCAAACTGCTGCGCAATCTGTTCGGCGTCGCGATTGGCGGGCCTATCGTCAAGGAGCGGACCTTCTTCTTCTACAACTATGAAGGCAGACGGGACGCCAGTGAATCTTCGGTTGTCAGGGTCGTTCCAACAGCCACCCTCGGGAATGGTTCCGTGCGCTTTGTAAACAGTGGGGGTGGGATAACTACGTTAACCTCGAGCGACATCAATCGCCTCTTTCCGGCGGTTGGCGCAAATCCTGCCGCAATCGCGGTATTAGGTGACGCTGCCAGGAAGTATCCCGTGAATGACTTTACCACTGGAGACAGCAAACAGGATCGGTTGCTGAATACTGGTGGTTTCCGATTCAACGCCAAGACCCCGCTGCGGTGGAATACTCATACAGTGAGGCTTGATCATAACCTCACCGCCGACGGAAAGCACATTCTGTTCGTTCGCGGGAACTATCAGCAGGACACCATAGGTGGCACACCCCAGTTTCCCGATACGCCTACTACGGATACCTGGAGCCACCCCGTGGGTCTGGCTGCGGGCCACACCTGGACAATCAATAACAGGCTGGTCAACAGCTTCCGATACGGCCTCACCCGTGAAGCCTTTACAATTGGAGGCGATTCGACGCAGAACGCGATCTCTTTCCGGGACGTTTTCTCACCACTTAAGTTTGCACGCGAGCTGAGCCGTGTTACACCGGTCCACAATTTCAGTGACGACTTGTCCTATCTGAAAAACAGTCACAGCGTGCAGGTTGGTGGTAACGTACGAATCATCAGCAACACGCGAGGGTCGTTTGCAAAGTCGTTCGACAATGCGATCGCCAATCCAACGTTTTATGCGGGCTCAGGTAATGTCCTGCTGACCCCAATTAGCGGTATAGCGCCGGGGTTCGAGCGACCTGTGAGAGACGCAGTGACCGCCGTCATCGGGCGATTCTCTCAGTACAGCGCGAACTTCAACTTCGGTGCCGACGGGAGCGTACTTCCTGCGGGAGCTGTGGTATCCAGGAAGTTCAAAACGCAGGAGTATGATACCTACGCTCAGGATGTTTGGAAGGTCTCTCAAACCCTCACATTGACGTATGGGCTTCGTTATAGCCTCAGCCGCCCGGTATATGAAGCGAACGGCCTCGAGGTGAAACCGACTGTGAGCCTTGGTGGGTTTTTCGATAAGAGAGTACGAGGAGCTTTGGCTGGAACTCCGGTCAATGACCTGATCACCGTCGATAAGTCAGGGCCGAAGAATGGCAGGCCGGGTTACTATGATTGGGATAAGAACAACCTTCAACCTCGCGTAGCGCTGGCGTGGTCCCCGAACTTCACCAAGGGATTTCTGGGGAAGCTGTTTGGCAGCCAGGGCGCCTCCGTCTTTCGAGGAGGCTTCGCGATAACTAACGATCACATCGGAAACCAACTGGCGGTTACGTTTGACCTGAACAATCAGCTCGGTTTTTCGTCCACTTCGATGATCTCCGCGAACACGTTCAACGTCACAAGCAGACCGGCTCCGCGATTTACTGGATTTGGACAGGCAGTACGAGTGCTCCCTGGAATTACGGTGCCGGGCACTTTGACCTTTCCTCAGCAGAAGCCGGCGGACGAGCAGCAACGCATCGAGTCATCGCTTGATGACACGATAGTCAGCCCCGTGAACTACAGTTGGAACCTGTCGTTTGGCAGGCAACTCCCTGGAGGGGTCTTCGTCGAAGCATCTTACATTGGACGAAAGGCACGTAATCTCCTCGCCACTCGAGACATCATGCAACTCAATAACCTGGTGGATCCCGCCTCAAAAACAAGCTGGTATCAAGCTGCAGGCGTTCTCGCGGATTTGCGAGATAAGAACACGCCGGTAGGCAGCGTCCCGGCTATCCCGTACTTTAACAATCTCTTCCCGGCGAACCTCGGTGCTCAGTTTGCAGACGCATTCGAGGATCCCACCTTTACTTCACTGACGCCTGGTCAAGCGGTGTACTATCTCGTTGCCCGCGATGGGTACAACATTCTTGACTGGACAACTATTCAATTGATACTGGACGACTTTTCGCGCGTAGGCCCGAACATTTTCTTCCACCCACAGTATGGTGCGCTTTCGGCGTTCAGCACAATTGCCAGGTCTGACTACAACGCAGGTACACTCAGCATCCGCAAGCGGTTAAGAGACTCGCTCTCGCTGGACTTCAACTACACGCTCTCGAAATCCATGGACGACGCCTCAGGGTTGCAGAACAGCGGCACCTTCGGGGCTGCGTTCATTCTGAATCCCCTTGATCTGAATCAGTCGTTCGCCGAGTCGGATTTCGATGTCCGCCACATCATCAATGCCAACGGGATTTGGAAATTCCCAGTCGGAAAAGGCAGGAAGTTCCTGAGCGGCCTTCCCGGTTTCGGAGACGCGATCCTGGGAGGCTGGGAGCTTGGAGGTATCTATCGCTGGAACTCCGGCGAAGTAGCGGGAGCGCCCTTCGACTCATCGGGATGGGCTACTAACTGGAACCTCACTAGTAGCGGCGTTCGGCTAAAGAACATTAAGGCCTCGCCTACGCGCGGCGGCAAGAACGAGCCCAACCTGTTCTCGGATCCAACGGCCGCATACCAGAGCTTCCGAAACGCACGCGCCGGCGAAGCGGGCGACCGAAACACCTTCAGGTTTCCAAGTTTCTTTACGCTGGATCTAAACCTGAGCAAGTCGTTCACAATGCCCTGGAGCGAGGGACACAAACTGCAGTTCCGCTGGGAGGTCTTTAACGTGACAAATACCCAACGGTTAACCAATCTTGACGGTTTTGCGTTGGACTTTGATCCAAACCTGGGCGAACCGGCGAGCAGCTTTGGAAGACTCACTGCAATTCAGGGCACGCCGCGTGTCATGCAGTTTGGACTCAGGTACACGTTCTAAGATCGAGCTAATTGTGAGGTTCTCGTAGCGGGCTCGAGGTGTAATCTTCGGCCCGCTTTTTCATTTTTGGAACGCGTGGCGCTCCAGTACTTCATAACTACTGTTCTGGAGTGGATCACCAGATTCTTAGTGCACTAGTTTCTCTTTGGCAGGTGGGAGGTAACTTCGGGTGCTCGATCAAAGCCGCGAAGCCATCGCTGAGAGCACTCAGACAGGAGTTTGCCATTTTGCCTGGGGATGACTCGGTGTCGCTGGGTCTTCGTGGCTAAATCCTGGATTATGAATTCTTCCTCTAGCGCTTCTTATTCTCCAGGATGTACTGCTCAAGCCTCTTCTTGTCCGGATAATCCGCTTTCTTGTTCAGGAATTGTTCGTACTCTAGGGCGGCCTTGTCCTTCAGCCCTGCGGCGTTATACAGAGCGCCGAGTCGAAGGTGAGCGTCCGCTTTTCCAATCGGGTCAAGCTTGAGCGCTTCGTTGAAGTAAACAACTGCTTTCGATCCCTTCTTGACCTGTAGATATGCATCCCCCAATAAGTAGTTCGCATCTGCGGACCGGGGCTCGGACTGCGCGGCGCGGCCGAGGGTTTCTATCGCTGCGTCGAAGTTTTTCTGAGAGATGCGAAGCTTTCCAAGGTTCAGCAAGGCCAGGAGAAAAGTCGGATTCGCGTCCAGCGCGCGAAGATAGAACTTTTCCGCGTCCGCAATCTTATCGAGCCTGAAGTGCAGCGTTCCCAGTTCTGTCCATGCCACCCAATCCTTTGGGTCGTCATCGACTAACTGCTGCAACAGAGAGGCTGCCTGATCGAAGTCCTTCTTTTTCGCAGCCTCAAGGGCCTTCTCGAATCTGGTTTTGTTGGCCGGCGTTCGTGTGTACGAATCTCCCGCAGCCACCGTGCCCGTGTTCTTAGTGCCGGCGTTCAGGTTCTCGCGCCACGCTAGTGTGATGTCGCGTCGAATGTCGGTCCGACGGATCTCGTTTACAAGAAAGCGCATTCGGCTGACCTCGGACCCCTGAAGCTCCACTACCAGGTCATACTCGCCATTCCGAACATTATCAAATCGATAACGTCCGTCACTCGTAATCTGCTGGCGGCCCACAACCTGTCCGCTTGTTGAGTAGAGAATTATCAGGAAGATCTGCGGTCGCGTCGTATCCGGTCTGTCACCCTCGACCTTAAAGTCTCCGAAGAGAATATTTCCGGAACCAGCCTGCGCAAGCGCGGCCCCGGACAGCACCAGCGCGATCGAAATGATTGCCAGCCCCCGATTAAGTCCTGTCATACGCGCCATATTACACATATCTCTTCGTTCGGGAAAGTTCTTCGGGACGCTAACGCCGCACAAACACAATCGCCTGACTTCAGCCTTGAACATTCCGTGTCCGACTGGCCTCTGGAAGCGGCACCAGCTGCGGAGTATCGCATTTGACGGGATCCACTCCATTGAAGATAATGAACCCTCTGTGCAAGAGGTCGCACGCCAGATACCAACAGAGGGGGTACAGATGAATCTTCGTTTGAGACCGAGCCTGGCTCGATTGGCCCAGATCGTGGGGCCATCGCTGTGTATTACTCTCATCAGCGCCACCACCTTGCTGATGGCGGGGTGTAGCGGGGGCGACAGCCAGTCGAACGGGCACGTTGGCTTGTACTCGCCCGGGTCCAAGACGGACGAAGACGTGGACAAGGAGCTTAAGTTCGACGCTCGCGTCCAAAACTATACAACCGAGGGCGATAAGCTCGTCGTCAACGTGAATGAGTCGTTCGCCTCTGCACCTCCCGGTATTCAACAGCGAGCGCTAGGTCATTGGTACAGCCTCTGGCAAGCTGCACGCACTCCTCAGAACAGCAAGCCAGCAAAAGACCTGGAGGTAGTTGTGCGCTTCGAGGGCAACGATCTGGCGAAATGGACCCGCGATGAAGGGTTCAGGCCGGTTCAACGGGCAAAGGCCAAAGACGACGACGAAGACGAATCCGATGCTGAATCGGAGTGATCAGAGCGGGCGCTCGGCGGTTGAAGAGATCAACTCAGGCATCGTCTGCCGGGAATAGACAGGTTTGCGTCGCGTCCCACGCACCTAACTGCCTTCCGCCAGTTCAATCGCCTGCAACATCGCCCGAGCCTTATTGAGCGTTTCCACGTACTCCGTTTCGGGCACCGAGTCGGCCACCAGTCCCGCGCCCGCCTGAATGAACGCCCGGCCACCTTTGGTTACGATTGTGCGAATCGCGATGCACGAGTCGAGATTTCCGGAATAGTCCAGATACATCACCGCTCCGGCGTAGACGCCACGGCGAGTCACCTCAAGCTCGTCGATGATCTCCATCGCCCTCACTTTGGGGGCTCCAGTCACGGTTCCAGCCGGAAAACAGGCCGCAAGCGCATCGAAGCGATCCATTCCGGATCTGAGCCTCGCCTTGATCCCCGAAACGAGATGCATAACGTGTGAGTAACGTTCGACTATCATCAGGTCGGTAACTTCCACCGAGCCGTAGTCTGCAACTCGTCCCAGATCATTCCGTCCCAGGTCCACAAGCATGACGTGCTCAGCTACTTCCTTCTCATCAGCGCGCATCTCCTCGCCCAACAGCAGGTCTTCCGTTTCAGTGTCTCCACGTGGGCGAGTCCCGGCAATGGGGCGGTACTCGAGCCGGCGGCCGGTTGCGCGAACCAGCATCTCGGGCGAGGCGCCTATGATCGAATGATCGTCGATCTTCAGGTAGAACATGTAGGGCGAAGGATTGACGACTCGAAGCGCCCGATAAACCTCGAAGGGATGAGCGCTCAATGCGACATCGAATCTCTGGGAGAGCACAACCTGAAAGATGTCGCCCGCTGCGATGTACTCCTTTGCCCGAACCACCGCTTGCTCGAACTGCTGCTTGCTCATATTCGAGCGCACCTTTGCCTTCTCAGTCAGTTCAAGGCGAGGCAGTGCCTCGATCGGATCTCCGAGGCGGGCTTCCATGCTTTCTATGTCGTCAACCGCGTGTCGGAACTCTGCTTCGAGCTCCGAAGTCTTGCCTTCGGTGAACACGTTCGAGATGAGGTGGACCTGATGCCTGACGTGATCGAAGGCCAGGATTCTCGAAAAGAACATCATCACCGCATCGTCCAGAGCCAGGTCGTCTCGTTTGTTGTCTGGTATCTTTTCGAACCAGCGTACGGCGTCGTAACTCATATAGCCGACTCCGCCGCAAACGAACGGAGGCATGTCAGGCAGCCTTACCGGAATGTGTCTTCCTGCCAACCGGCGAAGGACTTCCAGCATGGGCCGGTCGCTATCCTCTTTGCCGGACTTGGATTCAACGGTTACCTTGCCGGCACGGCTCCGGACGATGGTGTGCGGGTCATACCCGAGGAAGGAGTACCGGGCAACCTTCTCCCCTCCTTCGACGGATTCGAGCAGGAAAGAAAACGGGCTCACCCGGTTGATTTTCAGGTAGGCGGCAACAGGAGTGAGCAGGTCAGCCATCACCCGCTTGGATACGGGCACCACAGTACCTTCGGCGGCGAGCTTCAGGAATTCGTCATAATTCTGAGGGGTGAGGCTGTTCATAGGCATAGCTTAAGCACTCATCATCATGTTTGCGGATTCCGGCGTCTCACTCGCGCTCCCTGCTCTTCCTTTCCGGCGACTGGCCGGCGCGGCGGGTGAGTTCGTCATTGATCTCGGTGAACTTAACATCGCGCTCCACCATCAGCACGATAAGATGATAGAGCAAGTCGGCCAGTTCGGAGACGATCTCGCGCTGGGAGGCATTCTTGGCGGCGATGATCACCTCGCCCGACTCTTCAGCGATCTTCTTCAGTATCTTGTCGAGGCCGCTGTTAAAAAGGTAAGTTGTGTAGGATCCCTCCGGCCGGTTCTCTTTCCGTTCGGCGATAAGCCCGTAGAGCTTGTTGAGTCCGAGCCCGAATTCCATCGAGCCGACATCCACCAGTGAGACTTCGGTTGACCTGGGCCTGTGCGATTCCTCGACCCCGCGCAGGAGACTGACCGGCCTCTTCTGCGGAGGCGGGCCATCCTCGCGTTCGATGAGCACGGTGAGAGAACCGCCATCTGTGTTCACGCGAACGTCCAGAAGGCGATGGGCCGCGCCCCTGCCTGCCTGCCCCTCGTTGTCTGTCAGGAATTCGGTTTGACCGGTCTTTAGCGTCTTCGCCAGACTGGCGCTATCCATGTAGCAGAGAGCAACAATCTCACTGGTCGCCGCGTCCTGGAGGATGGCAGGTATCAGTCCCCGCTCATCAAACTTGACGTGTTGAATTATCGTGTCCGGCATACAGGCTCAGAATCCCTCGTCCCTACTCGGATCATTGTGACCGTCCTGAATGCTAGCATCCGGCCATTCATTCCTACAAGACTTGTGGCTGGCAGAGCTTGCAGATTTGCAGACAGCAGGTCAGCCGATTGCACGCTGAAAGTCGGAGTGACTCTTGATCCCAGTTTCTCAAGGAGGGTCAGGTTTAAGGACGTGAGATCTCGATGATTCTTCGCGCCAACGCCTCACGATCCTCCTGGCGACGGACGATGAGTCTGCGATCCGCACCGTCCGCATCTATCCATGTAATCCCATCAATGACTACGAGGGTGTAGACACTATAGTGCGTTGCGCGGCGGCGCTCGAGTAGTCTTCTGTCCTTACCGGCCCTCCTTTCTTCGCCATTCCAGGCCATGATCTCTTCCTGTTTCGATTTGGGGCGTCTGCATTTTCTGACTCTTGCGGGGAAAGTAGATTCGGTTCACCCACAGCTGAGAGGCTCGGCTCAGCTCGCAGCGGATTCTAGCAAAGTCACCGAGTAACTGAAAGCACTCTTTTGAGCCGATACACACGTGTGTAATCGTGACGACCGTGTACTCGATATATATTGGCATTCCCAACGGGCCTAACCGCAAAGGGGCGCTGAGACTCTGGGACTCTGCGCCCCCTTTGCGTCGCTGCGGTGAACGAGACGCGAAGCTAGTACAGCGTCATGCGAGAAGCCATGCCTCGAGGTTGCAGGAGCTTGAAACCTGAGACCTGCACCTGGCACCTCACGCCTTGCGTCTGACACATTGCTCCTCACGCGCCAGGACGACTCGGCACTCGCTTCGATCCTTCTGTCACAAACCAGAGCGGGCCCATCACATACTTGTTTCCTCCATCCGTTTCTCTTTCTAAACTCACTCAGGTCGCGCCCGCCGGACATGCGTGGCGTCCTGGCAATCCAAGCCCGGGACTGGGTCCCGAAGGAGTTTCTAATGAGACGAAGCGTGAATATGGCGCTGCTCGTTTTGGCGCTCGGACTCGTTTTACGCGCACCGCTCTCAGGGGCGAACGGATTACCGAAGGATGTAGACCCACCGATAGACGCAGACACGCCGGGCGGCAACGCGATGCCGGCTGATTCAAGCACCGACGTTGTTCGGGCGGCACCACGCCGATTCGAGCTCTCGAGAGTTGACGATGACATCATCAAAGGGTTCGAGAAGGCCTGGACGATCTCTAACAACGGCACCTCCGGCAAGGAAGGATTGGTATTGCTCTTTCAAGCCCTTGGTGGAGGCTACCTTGCAAGGGTTCAGCGAAAGACCAACGAGTTGAGACAGGTCACCTTCACCTGGGTGCCAAACGCCATCGCCGTCGTCCACACGCACCCGAACAAAAACGATCCGAAACCCTCGAACGAGGACATGCACCTTGCCGATAGATTCAAGGTGCCGATGATTACCCTCACTCTCCACGGCATGTACGTTTACGACCCGGCCACGAAGGAAACCACACGAGTGTTTGATGGTCTTGACTGGCTGGATTCGAGCAAGTGGGCCAGCCGGGCAGAGTTGAAGAAGCCGACTGACCTGGCCCAACATTAGGCAGTACTCAAAGGTCATCTCATCCCCGGGATCTCACCCCCGTGCACAGCCGGTTCATCCTTCCCAGCCGCCATTCGTCCCAATTCCTTTTTGTCCCCACGCGCTCTCCCATAACCTGTTGCCACATCCGAACAGGAGGGAGAGAAGCGGCGCGCTCGTTGAGGCGCCACTTTGCAAGCCTCCTGGCCAACGGTCGAATCCGTGCAGGGCCGTTGATAGCACGAGGCAATGAATTTTGGAGGACATAAAATAATGAAGAGAAGTACTCCGCTCGCTATTACTGCTCGAATGCTTGCGATTCTGCTTGTCCTGACAAGCCTGTCGCCGGCGTTCGCTCAGACCAGCCGAGGCACCGTAAGCGGCATTGTCAATGACTCAGCCGGCGCTGCAATCGCCGGCGCGACCATCTCTCTGACCAACAATCAGACCGGCGTCGCCCGGACTACGCAAAGCAACGGAGATGGGTTGTACCGATTCGATGCCGTTGACCTCGGAACTTATTCAGTGAAGATCACAGCTCCAAGTTTCGGAGAAGTGACCAAGACAAACATAGCAGTCAGCGCAAACCAGATCGCGCAGGTCGACGTCCAGCTTGCTGCAAGCGGGCAGCAGATTACAGTGGATGTGACCGCCGAGTCGGGCGCCTCGCTTCAAACCGAAGCTCCTGTGCGTGGCGGCAACATCGACTCGACCAAGATTGTGGAGCTGCCGATTGCGACGCGCAACCCGGTGTCGCTCGCGCTGAACCTGCCCGGCGTCTCTTCAAATCGGTACGGGTTTGGCGCGTCCACATTCTCGGTGAACGGCTCGCGTGGGCGGTCGAACAATTTCCTCATCGACGGAACTGAGAATAACGACATCTCGGTAGCGGGACAGGGCTTTCAGATAACAAATACCGACGCCGTGCAGGAGGTCTCGGTGCAGACCTCGAACTACGACGCCGAGTTTGGTCGCGCTGGTGGTGCGGTCGTCAATACGATCACAAAGTCCGGCGGCAACAACTACCATGGCAGCCTCTCATACCTGATCGAATCAACGCGCTTTAACGCGCGGAGCAACACCGATGCGCTGGTTCCCGACGTGCAGAGCCGTGAGCGGCCCCTGCCCGGAACCGATCAATGGTTCTCGGGAACGTTCGGCGGGCGTATCATCCGCGAACGGACGTTCTTCTTCGGAGCGTTTCAAGAGAGGCGCCAGAACTCGTCCAGCTCTTCGAACGTGATTACGTTGTCCCCGGCCGGACGATCGACGCTGCGCAGTCTCTTTCCGCAGGGAAGCAACAGTAACGTAGACACCTACCTGGGAGTGACCGATGGCGCAGATGCGACGTCCCAGCTCTTCACTGTTGCCCTGGGGGCCGGCCGCCCCGGGATAGAGTTTGGAACCCTCGTCTTTCCATTCGCGCAGACGTTTCGCGACCGCCAGTGGCAGGCTCGAATAGATCACAGGCTTGGAGAGAAGGATCAGCTTTCGGGCCGTTATCTGTATGACGACAACATCTCGCCAACAGGCGGGGCGACGCCGGGATTTCCGGGCTTCTTCACAAGCCAGGCGAACCGCTTTCAGAATTTCGCCGTGTCTGAGACGCATGTCTTCTCTTCGAAGTTCACCAATGAGCTGCGCCTCGCTTACAACCGTATAGCGCTGGCATTCCCCAACGACCCTTCGAACCCGTTGGGACTGACATTGCCCGCCTTCGACCTCGGACAGGTGACGCCGGCGACTA
>DASYSA010000508.1:0-6613 GCA_036003885.1 Blastocatellia bacterium
TGGGGACCGGAACGACGATGTCGGCATTGGCCGGGCACTCGCGAGCGAGCCGCTGCCCCATCTTGTGACGGCTTTTGTTAACCGACCGTCCGAAGACCAGCGAATCGGGTCGCGAGAAGTAGACGTGCTCGAAGATGCAGTGTGCCGTCCTGTGTTTTGGCAGCGGAAAAGTCGAGTGGAGACCCTCGTTGTCAACGACCAGAATCTCACCAGGCTCGACATCCCGGAGATAGGTCGCTTCGATCAGATCAAAGGCGCACGTCTCGGACGCAAAAACATAAGACGTGCCCAGGCGGCCAAGGCAAAGCGGCCTGAAACCTCTAGGGTCGCGGACCGCTATCATCTTATCCCTTGTTAAGAAGAGCATCGAGTACGCGCCTTCAATCTCAGTGAATGTATCCACTATCGCGCCCACCAGGTCCGGGGCTCGGGAGCGAGCTATCTTATGAAGCACTACCTCGGTATCGGAGGTCGACGAGAAGATCGCGCCATTGAGTTCGAGTTCAGCGCGAACTTCAGTGGCGTAGGGGAGATTGCCGTTATGGCAGAGAGCGATCTGTCCTCTGTAACCGTCGACCAGGAAGGGCTGGGCCTCCAGCAGCGATACGCTCCCGGCTGTTGAGTACCGCACATGGCCGATTGCCGAACGGCCCTTCAACTTCGATAGTTGCTGCTCATCGAAAATCTCACTGACATAGCCCATGCCTCGGACCTGATGCAAACGCTCTCCACTGGAGGAAACCATACCCGCCGACTCCTGACCTCGATGCTGCAAGCTGTAGAGACCAAGATAGCTCAACCTTGCGGCGTCCTCGTGGTCGAAAATACCAAATACGCCACACTCTTCTTTCAGCTTGTCCATCATATTGTGGTCCCCGAAGCGGATTATAATAACCTCATCGGTCTCGACTATCAAAGTGGAGTTTGCCAGGAGCAAGCGACTACAGCATGTTCCCCGATCTAAACAGGCGGAGCCGGCCGCGCAAAGCTTAATGAGCTCCGCCGGTTGACTTCTGCTCCCCTGCCCCGTTCAGCCTCTCCAAAATCTCACGGCCCTTTTGAAGCGCGTCGCCAAAGTGGGCGATGTAGTCTTGCAAGAGCCGATTCACAGCTATCGAGCCTGTGGTATCGAGGTGCGCCCGAAAGACCATATCGCGCATATGAACCGCGTTGGGCAGCAGACCCTCTTCCTTCAACTCCATCAAGGCGGCCTCGGGATCATAGTGATACATCGAATGGCTCCTCCCATCTGTCAGGCTCTCATAGCTTTGATAGTACTACCGCATCACGAATCACGCATCACGAATCACGCATTCACTTGTCCGCCTTCTTCTTTCGTTGCGTCGGCAAGACGAAACTCTCCTTGATCAACTCCCGGATCGGCGCTCCTTCGACAGCCGAGAACCGCAATCCTAATAGCCCCGCCGCACTCGGGGCGATGTCGATCATTCGAGCGAGCGGCATCTTAGCGCCCACTCTCGCTGCCTCTCCATACACTATCAACGCCGAACGAAGCTCGGCTCGTGTAGGCAACTGGCCGTGTGTACCGCGATAGTCTTTGGTTTCGACCTCTTCGGGTCCCGTCAATTCGCCACCGAACGTATACCTTGGAGCCGCCTCCAGCATCAGCGTCGCATTGGGAACTGCGCCCAGCCGCTTGAGATCAACTTGAGTGAGCACTCGACTGAGAGGCCCGCCATTGCGTTGAGCGATTCGACCAAAAAGGGCCTGAACCTTCTGTGCAGTCTCCTTGTCGTCCGGATTCCGCAGAACAATTGCACACGAGCCCCCCGCAGGCCACACGGCTGCTTTCCAATCCACCGCCTTGCCGCTCCCATCAAGTGTGATCAGCTTCTCTTTCACCAGGACTACCCCCGGCTCGAACCTCCGGGTCACGTCGGCGAAACCATGATCTGAGACCAGGAAGAAGGTGGTCTTGTCAAAGATGCCGGCCGCCCTGACCGCCTCGATTATGCGCGCGACATAGCCGTCCTGGCGCTCGGCCATCTCGATTGCGGGTGGCGTTCGTGGGCCGAACTTGTGATGAACTCCATCGAGTTCGACGAGGTGAATCAACATCAAGTTGGGTTTGTATGTCTTGATTATGAACTCGCTCACGGCAGTGCGGCGGGCGTCTGTAGCGGTATTAGCAGCCAGATTGAGGCCGCGGAGATCGGTTAGCAAAGCGGGCGTGGTGTACTGAAGCGTTCGCTTCGGAGTCGGCGGATTCTCATTCGGATCGAGAATCTCCGGCATGTTGTAGTCGATGTCGGCGCCCACGGTAACCGGCCATCCGACAGCAGCGGTCACGAGTCCCGCCTTCTTTGCAAGCCCCCACAACGTCTCCGATTTCAAAGCGTTCGAGAACCAGTACCATTCGCGTGTCTGGGGCTCGGTCGGAGCTTCGAAGATTCGATTCTGAATGATGCCGTGCACTGCAGGACGCACACCAGTTATCAACGTCGTGTGAGCTGGATACGTTACCGAAGGGTAGACGCCTTCGACCCCATCCGCATACGCGCCGCCCAGCTTCATCTGCACGAGAGTCGGGACACGAAGGCCGATTCGTCCAGGCGCTGTGTAGTAATCAGGCACAAGCCCATCGATCGAGATCATTATCACGTGAGCGTCGCGCCGCGGTTCTTCAGTTGGCCCACCGCCCTTAGGCGCAGTCTTCTGTGAGAGCAGGGCGAGCGGGGTGAATAGCAGCACTCCGACAACCGCCAATGCAAAGCGCAAACTAACGTGTCTCATTGATCCTCCCTTTGAGCAGTGGCAAGAGAGGAAATGCGAAATTCGAAATGCGAAATGCGAAATTCGGATTTTAATTCTATTCTTCATTTCGCATTTCGCATTTCGCATTTCGAATTTCGCATTTCCTCTCATATCTCAATACACATTCCATCCCTCCCTATCATAACTTCACCAGAATAATCGTTCTGAAGCTGGGTCTTCAACGTTGCTGCCTCGACCTCGAAATAGAAGTGAGTCACGACCATTCGACGGACGCCGGCTTCAGAAGCAATTCTGGCGGCATCCCCTATCGACAGATGCCGGACGCCCTCGCGGCGTTCGCGAAATGAGCATTCGGAGATCAAGAGATCGGCGTTCCTGAAGAATACCACTAACTCTTCGCTGTAGTCGGTGTCGCCGGTGTAGCAGAGCGAAGCATTCGGTGTGTCGATGCGAACCGCGAGGCTTTCTTCGGTGTGAGGCGTCTTCGCAACCGAGAGGCGGCCGGTTCTGCCGAGTTGAATGTGCCCCCCTGGAGGCAGCAGACGAAACTCTACCGTAAAGCCGGGGCTGAATAGGTCTTCTCCGAAGGCGTGCCTGAGACCATAGATGACTCGGTCGAGCCCTAACGGTCCCACAACCAGGAGGGTGCTGGTTCGTCGGCGTCGCATCCCGTACCTGAATGCTTGAAAGAGCGATGCGAGTTCACCGACGTGATCTACGTGAAAGTGGCTGATGAAAAGGTGGGTCATCTCTTCCCACTCCACATCATAGCGGGCAAGAGCATGCACCGCGCCGGCTCCGCAATCGAGCATGATCTTCGCGTCTCCAGCGTCGACGAAGTATCCCGCTGAATTGCGGTCGCCATCCGGGACCGAGGTGCCTGAACCGAGTATGGTTAGCTTGATAGTCGCCGCCTCTCGCGGAAGTCAGTTGTCAGTGGTCTCTTGTCAGTCGTGTGAAGGTCGCAATGACCATCAGATTTGCGATAACCGAATCACTAGCAACGGACAACGGACCACTGACAAGGGACCTCGAGGATATTACAACAAGCAGCCGACGCGGTCATCCCGAGAGAAGAGCGCAGGCTTCTCGGTCGTTGTGCGAATGGTTCCTGCCCTGGAAACCGTTGGATTCTCAACTCCACCTCGCCCAATGTCTCCCCTTCGTGTGATTATTCCCTGCGCAGGTCCATGTCGATGGAAGGGAGAAACCGAGTGGATGGCGAACCGGCGATCGAGTTGAGGAACGTTACGAAGGATTACCTGACGACCAGAGCGCTTAACGACGTGTGCCTGACGGTGAACCAGGGTGAGATCTTCGGCTACGTCGGCGCTAATGGCGCGGGCAAGACGACTACGATAAAGATCCTTGCAGGGTTGATTAGACCGACGGCCGGCGAGGCCTTCGTGTGTGGTCATAGCATCCTGTCACAGCCGCTTGAGGTGAAGGCGAGGATCGGATATGTGCCGGAGTCAGGGGCGATCTTCGACAAGCTATCGCCGCGCGAATACTTGACGGTCGTAGGACATCTGTACAAACTGGCCGCCTTGCGCACGCAGGACCGGATCGAAGAGTGGCTCGATTTCTTCGGGCTGATGGACCGTATAGATCAGCGCATGGAGATATTCTCAAAAGGGACGAAACAGAAGGTCTGCTGGATCGCCGCTCTGCTGCACGACCCCGAGGTTCTCATACTGGATGAGCCCCTCAGCGGCCTGGACGTGGAGACGATATCGCGCGTCAAAGACTTGATGAAGCGCTTCACTGCCGAGGGGAAGACTATCTTTTACTCATCACATCTGATTGACGTTGTGGAAAAGGTCTGTACGCGAATTGCCGTGCTGCACCGCGGTCGGCTTATCGGGGCGGGAAGCATAGACGAGGTGCGAGTGTTGTCGGGGGCTCCAACGTTGGAAGAGGCATTGATGAAACTCTGGCAGGAGCAGGGATAAGGTCAGATGACAGCCGAAGTTAACGCGGAAAACACAAGGTCCGGCTCTCCTCCCGCGGCGCCCGTGGAAGGCGCAGTCGATTGGCAGCAGCTGCGCGCGATCGTGCGGCTGGGTTTATGGCAGAGCTTCCGATCTGCGCTCAAGCCCGGAACTGGAAAGAGGGCGCACCTGCTTCGACAGCTCATCATCTCGATGGGGTTTGTCGGGCTGTTCTTTTCGATTGGGGCAAGGCGCTGCGACGACCTGCCAACCTATCTGACTCTTCTGTTCAGCGTCGCATTCGGCATCGTCGCTCTGAGCGTTCTGCCCGACACGCTTGACGGCCGCCGCCGCAATGTCGAGGTGCTGAGTTCCAAACCGATAGCCTCCACCACGTTGCTGGCCGCTAGAGCAGTCAATATCTCTATCGTGTCCGCGCTCATCACAGGCAGTTTTGCGGTTGCGCCAATGATTTCAGCCACATGGGTTTTCAACTGCTCGTGGATTCTGGTGGCCGGCCTTTTTCTGCTGCTCAATCTTGGAAGCTTTGCGGTGGTCGTGCTGTCGGTGACAACATTCGTGCTCGCCGCGCGGTGGTTCAACCTCGACAGACTGCGGACCTTCGCGCAGTTTCTTCTGGTATCGGTCAACCTGGGAATGATGGGGATGTCGCTTCTCTCGATGAGCGAGATGGCGATCGGGTCGGAGAGCACGCGGTTTTCGTTCAGCTCCCTCCCCTGGATCAAGCTGCTTCCCTCGGTTTGGTTCGCCGACTTCCTTGTTTCAGACTTGGGGGCCAGGGCCAACCTTGAACGAGCGGGGGCGCTCCTCGTGCTTGCTTCCGCACTGTTGATCGCGGTCCGGCTCGACCTGGGCAGGCGGTATCCGGACCTGCTCGACAGGTTGTTGGAGTCGGATGAGCAACCAACCAGCCGTCCGCTCGCAGTCCTCCTGCTTGAGACTGCGAGCCGTCTTCCGCTAATCGGCAAGTGGCTGGCTCCCGCGCAGCCTCTCGCGGTAGCAACGCTGATCTTGACGCTGACACAGCGTGAGTTGATTTCGAGGCTCAAGATCCTGGTTCCGCGGGTCATACTCATCGCCTTCTTCGTTGTAGCCTTGAGCGCGGGGGACCGTTACTTCTCTCCGTTGATTGTGGCTTTCTACGGATTCATTGGACTGCTCACCGGGTGCGACTTGATAAAGCAGAGTTCCCAGCCGGCGGCGAGCTGGCCGCTGCTGGCAGCTCCCATCGACGCGCTCCAGATCATCCGCGGCATGCGATTGGTCGTCACGGTGAAGTATTTCGCCCTTCCCGCGGTACTCGTGACGTTCGCTCTGTTTCTCATCAATCCGCCGATCCTGGCAGGGCTCCTTGCGCTGTGTTACTTCGTTGAGACTCGCTGCCTCATCTCTCTTCTCATTCTGATGAGCCCTGCGTTGCCACTGTCTGCGGAGCATGTGACGACGGCTCAATTCGTAGGCCTTGGCGTGAGCATGGTCGCTACACTGGTCACGACGATTGGGTACGTCACGGTCACCGGCGCATACGGATTGTTTGGATATATTGGGCTGGGCCTGGGCGTTATCGGCCTGGTGATGCTGGTCTTCGCGAGTTACTGGTTAGATCGTGGCGCAGCAGCCCGGCTCCAAAAACTGGAGTATGAGCACTGACAAGTTCGTTGCTCGTTGCTCGTTGCTCGTTTTCCGTTTTCTTGTGCTTAGGGTCTTTGGGTATGCTTCCAACTCGAGGAACCTAAAACGAGAAACCATAAACGGGAAACGAGCAACGAGAAACGAGGAACGAAAAACGAGAATGCCGGCAAAGACGAAGCAGGTTGCGGCGAGCGCGGAGGCAGGTCCCATTCCACGGGCGGGCGTGGTGATGGGGATTCTGTTCCTGATCTTTTTCCTCGGTCAAAGCGACAATCAAATGATCTCGCCTCTGC
>DASYSA010000509.1:0-7003 GCA_036003885.1 Blastocatellia bacterium
CCGCTCGACCGCTCGCTCTCGGCCCTGATCGACGACCTTCAGGCGCGCGGGCTGCTCGAGACGACGCTCGTCGTCGCGATGGGGGAGTTCGGCCGCACGCCGTTCATCAACGCCAATCTCGGCCGCGATCACTGGCCGAACTGCTGGTCGCTCGCGCTCGCGGGCGGCGGGATCAAGCGGGGAATTGTCGTCGGTGCGAGCGACGAACGCGGCGCGAACGTCACCGAACGCGTCGTCGCCATGGGAGATCTGTTCGCGACGATATACAAGCTCCTCGGGATCGACTGGCGCAAGGAGTACATGAGCCCGATCGGACGGCCCGTCAAGATCGCCAACTCGCTCGACGACCAGACCGGCGAGCCCGTGGCCGAACTGCTGTGAATTCTGGGGACAGGCTACTCAATTCCGTAATTCGCTTCTCTCACCCAGCGGATTGAACACACGGAATTAGGGAATTGAGTAGCCTGTCCCCAGAATTTATTACAATAGGGCCAGATACTACGATCCACAGATTGGCCGCTTTATCAGTAGCGATCCGAGCGGCTTCTTTGGAGGATTGAACAGTTACGCGTATGTTGGTGACAATCCTATAAGCCTAATTGATCCTACGGGGTTGGACTGGATTGAATATGCCGGCCAGAGACCCACGGTCTGGCCGGGAAAATTTAAAGATCGTGGTCATCCTCCCCTATTGCAGTGCAAAGCTACGTCTGGTTTTCCAAGTTATCGGAACTCAGCACTTGATAATCAGGAACTCGGCCCTGTCCCTCACGGCCACTATCGTATTAATTTGAGTCTGGATCCCAAACGCTGGGCCAGCATGGTTCCATCAGGAGAAAATCTCGCAGCCGCTTACGGAGTCCAAAGAATTCGTCCTAGCTACAGGGCAGCAAACGGGCAAATTCTCCTCCCAGAGGGTTGGGGCACATGGCGGGCTCGTTTGGAGCCGAGAAATGTCTCTACGACACGCAGCAACTTCTATGTACACAACTCGAAAAAAGGATTTACGCATGGGTGCATCGAGACTTCTGACAGTCTCTATAGCAGGTTTGTAACGTATCACGACCAAGGTGGGATTGACGTATTGGTGAACTACACAACTAGTTCCACGTTTGAAGGCACTAACGTTCCATGATCATTCTTGTGCGATGGAGCATCGCGATTCTCTTACTGGGGACGGCAGCGCTACCTTGTTCTCGTTCGGCTAAGGCGCAGGAATGTACACATGGGTGTCTGATCGAGCTTGAGGGCTTGCAACGTACATATTCGCCGGGTTCACACACTAAACTTTCAATTCACAATAAGTCGACGCGTGACCTAGATGTGAATGTCGCAATTGAGGGGCTACTAGAGGCCGGTTCGTGGATGGAAATCGCGGGTTCCATTTCCGATCCAAGCCACTCTTTTTCAAAAATGGTGAAGCTGAGGCCGGTCAAAGCCGGCACTTCGCTAGTTCTTGCTTTCAATCCCTGTAAAACTCCGATCTTGATTAAGACGGGAGATCCGCGTGGCAAGGCAGATCCCTTAGGCAAGACTGACCGTCCGTGTTCAAAACCGGTGGCAGGCGCAGGCATGCCGATCTCGTTAAGGTTGCGAGTAGATGTGTTCGACCGCGGCCGTGACGAAATAGTGCAGCGCGTGAGATCGGAAGAGTTTCGGCTCGTATCAGGAAACGAATTTCACTGAGTGTAGAGGGTAGATAAGAGTAGATAGACTGTGTCCTTCCGGTTAGCGTGCGTAAACAGCGCGGGGATCGCGACCATGCAGGTTGCGGGCACGGGGCCAAACCCGATTTCCGCCGCCTGGGTCTCGGCCAACCCGAGCATCTCTCGTTCACCGCCCCCTCGTCGAACCAGTCAAGGTCATGGAGCGTGAGCTTCACCCTACCACCCGGGACGCCCGCCGGCACATACACGGCGCAGATCAAGGCGAATCCTTCGACGGGCGCTATCGCTTCAGGGCCCGGCAGCGAGGTCGCTCTCGCGGTCTCCAACTGCGCGGCGCCCTCGATCTCCGCTCAGCCCGCGAGCGCGACGGCATGCGCCGGACAGGCTGTGACGTTTTCCGTTGCCGCGGACGGCAAGGCCCCGCTCTCTTACCAGTGGCGGAAGAATGGGTCGAACATAACCGGAGCGAGCTCGAGCTCCTACACCATTGACACGATCGCAATGAGCCACGCGGCCTCCTATGACGTGGTAGTGAGCAACGCGTGCGGGTCGGTGACGTCGGCTCCCGCAACACTGACCGTCGATACCGCGCCCTCGATCACGAGCCAGCGAAGTCCGTGGGCGTATCCGTGACCTTCTCCGTCAGTGCAACCGGCTCAGGGCTCGCCTACCAGTGGCGCAAGAATGGCGGCAACATTTCGGGAGCAAACGGCAGCAGCTACACGATTTCGTCAGTCACCACAGGAGATGCCGGCTCTTACGACGTCGTGGTGAGCGGGACGTGCAGTCCCGCCGCCACTTCAGCCGCCGCGACCGTGACGGTCGTCCAGAATTGTCGATCGCTCAGCAAAAACGGCATTCGATTGTTGTGCCGAAGCCCCACCGTTTTTCCAACGGGCTGGGAGAGAACGTACAGTCCACGAGGAACTCCTGGACGACGCCTATACGAAGGACCGAGCAGACTCACTGAGGCTCACTGAACGGTTTGGCCACGAGAATGCGAAGTTTTTTGCGGTGGCTCGACATGACGCAGCATCGATATTGATGCCCAAACCGAACTCATTCGTCAGTTCTCTTTTTCCCTGCCTTAGCCGGCAGGCGGAGTGGTTCGTTTGGGTCGTAGTGGAACTGCTTGAGGCTCGACTGGGCCGGTGCCGGCCGGAGCTTCAGGGCGTTTATCCGCTGACGGACATCATCAGCCGGCGGTATTCCCAGTTCTTCTACACTCGCCCGTGTCTTCGCTTTAGCTCGTGCGTCCGGGCTCACTCTGTGGCCCTTTGATGGATTCCGTCTCGATCGCGACCGAAGGCGCACGAAGTCATGGATCGTGCTGATTGAAACTGGAAGTTGGCATTTGTCGGCCAATATCCGGGCAACCTCCCTGTACGTCCGGCCGCGCCGAAGCAACTCCTGGATCAATCCGCCATACGGCTCCAGGCGGGAGCGCGGCGGCTTCTCGGGCAAGCTGTCGAGGACATCTTGAAAATTATCGTCCATAATCCACAGACCGTATGGCACGAACAAATGCGGAACAAATGCCGAACAATCACCGAACAGAAACCGAACAAACGCCGAACAAAGTGCCGTCCGCGCGGGGCCGCGCGATCCTAAGCCGGAGGCTTAGGGATGGTGTCTTTCTATTAGCTGACGCATGCACCTTGCCAGCCGGTCCCAATAACATGCGCAGGAGCCCGATGATTCTGCCTCGCAGCAGCGTGGCTTGCGAATGCTCGGGAACTGACGATATTGAATTACAGGGACATGCCATCGTCATGCGAATGCTCCTTCTGGGGCTCTTGCCTGGGCGATCGCCGAAGCACCGCTCCCTTGACTGCCTCCATACGCGGCCGTGCCGGGGAGGGTGCAGGGTCCGGCTCAGTACGGACAGGTGCAGGCTCCGGCTCAGTACGGACAGCCGTCATTTCCGGGATGGACGGCTGCTCCTTGCGGGTGAGTTCCAGCGCCGACTTGCGAACAGCCGAACGTCCTATGGATTCACACAGCATCTCTTTGTCGCTCGTGATTATGGTGATGCTCTGCCTGCCACGGGATGCCGCGACATAAAACAGTTCCTTTTGCATCCCGTCGCCGGAGATGATCACGGAATCTACCGACTTGCCCTGACTGCGATGGGCTGTCACCGCGTAACCGTACGCGAACTGCTTGAAATTGGCCGGAAGGACCCGGCCGTCGGCGAGTTGGATTGATCCCTTTTCACTCACCCTGGCAACTGTCACCACTTCGCCGTTCGTGGCCCTAAAGCCAGCCTCACGACGATTCGCGGTAATTAAAAGCCTGTCGCCGGCGGCCACCTCGATCGTCTGTCTGTCATAGGCATCGAGACTCTTCGTGTGCCTGGCCGTAACTGACCGTTCCTCGCCGCGATCGTTGCGGACCATCACGGTTCCGTTTTCGACCCGTGTAACCTCGACTGTCTCGTTTTTCATGAATCCGTCGACTCGTCGGTGGAATCCGAGAACGAGACCGGGGCGATAGCTGTGCGGATTGCTCTTTTGGGCCGCTGTCCAGTTCAGGGAAACGTCTCTGGCGACGGAAACGCTTCCACCCATATCGCCTGTCTGCCTTCTCATGGAACGAATGGCCTCGGTCACCCGGCCGATTTCGTCATGCGTCGCGCAGACGACGAGCGTGCTCCTGCGCTTGGATCTCTCCCCCTCGAAGGCGTGGGCGATCGCCTGGGCACGCTCCGCCCAGGTTGCCTCGCGCACCGCGCCCATGGCGTTGAGCCGCTTGAGACCCTCCTCAGGATTGCAGCGCAATTCCTGAATCGCCTCACGGTAGTTTTTGTCCGATTGCCTTCTTACCTGGCCGAGGGCGACACTCTTCAGTCGTGATTCCTGTTCGAGAATTCTAAGGGCATCGCAGGCCTCAACACTCTGGATCTGTCCGGTATCGCCGCTGAAAACAATGCGAGCGGACTGCCTTTCGGTCAGTTTGAGCAATTCCACCATTTGGCGCCCGGAGACCATCCCGGCCTCGTCCAGGATCATCACCTTGTTCTTCAATTTGCTCTGGACTGCCTGATCCTGGAGCACTCGTTCGACCGTGACAGCGTTCTTGAAACCGACCCGGCGGAGCTCCTCGACGGCGCTCGTCGTGGGCGCGACGGCCAACACCTCCCGTTTGGACTGTTTCAAACCTCTTCGCAGTTCTTCAAGAGTGGCTGTTTTGCCCGTGCCGGCGGCACCTCTGACATTTACCGCCCTGTCCGTCGAGTCCAAGACAAACTCAACCGCGTGCCTCTGCTCGGCATCCAGCCGGTCGGAGACGACAAATGTGGTGTCCCGGCCCAGGCGTTCGCAGGCTCCAATGCCACGATTCACGTGTTCGATCATCTCGCGTTCGCGTACGAGGCTGGCGGCGGTCGCGATCTCGTTTCCCTTTCTTATGACTTCCCTCGAATACTCGCGAAGTGACAGGGCTCCCAGCAACTCGGTTTGGCTGACCTTTCCGCGGCCGTGCCGGAGGGCCTCAGTCAACACTTCGTGATCTCGACAGACCGAGACTCTCTCGAACAGGTGATCGAGTGCATAGTTCAGCGACCTTGCCGCTGGTTCCAGTTGCACACTCAAAGCGAATTCACAACGAAGGTCGTGAAGCTCCCTGGCTTCTGCCAGGGTCAAACGTTCCCGTTGCTGCTTTCGCAGCTCCACAGTTGAGATTTCGATGAGTTTGTCGGCGCGAGTTTCCCTGATGAGGACGGCTACCTCGTTGTCGGTTGGCGGGCGTCCATGTCTTGACATGAACCGCTCTATGGCCTCGTCCCTCTGCCTGCTGCGCCTGCTGTACTTCGACAGTAGCTCTTCGGAAACGCCCCGGATTTCGAATCCGCAGTCGCGTCCTTTGCCGTCTCGACGGTTTTCGATTTCATAGCCCAGGCGGATTACCTCACGTGCCAGCGCGTTTCGATAGACTTCCGTCAGATAAGCACGCCGTTCATAGACCCCGGATGCCTGGAGCGCCTTCCAGCGGCCTTCCGTGCCGTCGTAAGTGAGATTAGCGGCCACTGCATGGGTGTGAAGCTGGGGATCAAGTTCTCTGCTGGTATCGTGATTGTAGACGGCAACCACGACGTTCCCGGTGATGCGGTCTTCGTTTGCGCCGTCCAGCCTCACGCGCGCCCCCGCATGCGCCTCGAGCTCCTGCAGCGTCTGGGCCACAGCCTGTTTGTGTGCCTCGATTAATCGATGGTCCTCGCCCAGGATTGCCATGAGCGACACGGACTTCGGAGCGGAAATCGTGAAGTCGTACAGGTTCCGGCCGTGCGAACGAACCGTTCCATCGGCGGAAACCCTGTCGGCGCTCTGCCTCGGGCGAAGGAATTCGCCGGTAGCGGGGTCAAACCCCTGGCGTAGAGCCTCAAAGTCCTCAGGCTTCACGTCTCCCTTCAGACCGAGCAGCTCTGCTCCCCTGCCCTGCCAACTCCCCGTGATACCCTCGCCTTCCGCGTAGTAGTCGCTATGTTCGAGGTGCCGGGACGAATAACCGTTCCCGTCGGACATGGCACGGATCGTGAGCACATTTCATCCTTCCTGGTCACGCCATTTGCGTGACATTCCGTCTAAAACCGGCCCAAATGACTGCAACTGTTCTAAAAACCGCTGTGCGGTCGCCCGTTCCCTCCGAAAAGCAGCCCGAGAACCAAGCCGAGCACAAGCGTCAGGCCGGCAATTATGGCGGTCGTCCCCCACCGCCAAGTCTCGACGGTGCCAGCAAGCTCCGTGCTGTTCGCCAGGACTTTTTCTACGGCACTGGATACCGCAGATTTCATCTGGCCGATCGCCTCTACCGCACTCGCAGTCGCACCCGAGTATTCGCGTTTGAGCCCGTCCGCTGCGGACTTAAAGTCGCCGGTCGTCCTTTTTACGTCACTCGCGAGGGTCGACAGCGCCCTGGAGGCTTGAGGGAGCTCGAGGGCGGTAAGCTGCTGCTTGAGATGTTCGTTGATCTTTATGCCAAAATCAGCCGGGTTGAGACCATTGAGAATCGTCTTGGGCAACTCGCGAATCCTCTCGTCGAGTCCCGTCTGATACTCTTTGTTCGATCGAATGACATGCGTCAGAGACTCGATCACGTCTGCAAAAAGCTTTTCCAGCTTTTCGCGTTCGGTCACGATCCTGTCCGGCACTTGCACGATGAGAAGGGTCAGCATCTTAATAACATTCAAGATGCAGAGCATCTCGTCGTTTTCCGGCAGGTCGTTGCACCGCATCATGACCCGATAGAATTCGGCGCGCACATCCTCGGGCAGGCTTTTAGCAATGTGGTCGACCAGTTTCTGCGCGGTTGCCTCCATTTTTTTGGGATTCGAGCTC
>DASYSA010000510.1:0-19501 GCA_036003885.1 Blastocatellia bacterium
TCGCATTCGATACCATCTATGCCGAAGGTCAACGTCGATACGTCGAAAGCCTGTCGGCGTATGCGCGCCAGTTCCTCGAACGCATGGATAAACCAGACGTCGACGAAGTCATCGGAATCTGCCCGCCCATCTCCATCCGGCAGAAAAACGCCACTCGCAATCCCCGATCAACCGTAGCGACCCAGACCGAAATCTACGACTATTTGAGACTCTTGTATGCTCGAATCGGCATCACCATGTGCGGCAATTGCGGTCTGGAGGTCCATCGCGACACCCCAGAGTCCATAGCCGATCAAGTGATGCTGATGCCCGAAGGCACTCGCTTCTATGTCCTGTTTCCGGCAGGCGCAGGGATGGAGGAAGGCCAGGCAGCAACTAACGGAGCTGGCGCGAGTCAAAAGCAGCGCGGCCGCAAGTCTGCCGCAAGCCAGAACACTCGAATAAAGGCCCACCTGATGAGCTTGATGCAGCGCGGCTTCACCAGGCTCTACACCGACGGTCGAATCATCGAGCTCGCGACTCCGGACAGCTACACGAACTCGACCTTCGACGACACCTTCGTCCTTGTGGACAGACTGATTGCGGGGCCTGAGGTTCGCGCCCGCGTCGTCGACTCGATCGAAGTCTGCTACCAGGAGGGCCACGGGCAGGCGATGATTGAAACTACCGGCGGCGAAGCGAGCCGGCGTTTGAAGTTCTCCGAAGGCTTCGAATGCCGGCAGTGCAACCTCAAATATGCCACGCCGGAGCCCAGGCTCTTCAGCTTCAACAATCCCTTTGGCGCGTGTCCGACCTGTCAGGGATTCGGTAACACGATCGGCCTCGACCTGGACCTGGTAATTCCCAATCGCGAGTTGACTCTGGTGGATGGCGCAGTCGAACCTTTCACCAAGCCTCAATACGAATGGGCGCAAAAGGAGTTGCTCAAGTTCTGCAAGCAGGCGGGAATTGCAGTCAACGTGCCCTTTCGACAATTGACTCGCGAACAACAGAAAGCCATCGTGAAAGGCCGAAACGGATTCGAAGGCGTGATGGGCTTCTTCGACTGGTTGGAGACGAAGAAGTATAAGTTGCACGTGCGAGTCTTTCTGGCGAAGTATCGCGGGTATACGTTATGTCCCGATTGCGCAGGATCTCGCCTGCGTCTGGAAGCGCGCATCGTATACGTGAGCGGCAAGACCCTGGCTGAGGTCTGCGCGATGACGGCTGAAGAGGCCACGGCGTTCTTTGAGCAGGTGACGCTCTCGCCGTCCGATCTCGAAGTGGCCGGCCGGCTCCTTCATGAGATTCGAAGCCGCTTGAAGTTCCTCCTCGATGTCGGCCTTCAGTACCTGACGCTTGATCGGCTGGCCTCGACTCTGTCCGGCGGGGAGTCTCAACGCATCCAGCTCGCGACCAATCTCGGCTCGTCGCTCGTTGGAGCCCTTTACGTTCTCGACGAGCCTTCGATCGGGCTTCACCCTCGCGACAACGCGCGCCTGATTCGGATCCTCAAGAACCTCCGGGACATCGGCAACACCGTCCTGGTAGTCGAGCACGAACCCGAGATGATGATGTCGGCGGATGTGCTGATCGATATCGGCCCGGGCGCCGGCGAGTTCGGCGGCGAAGTTGTTTTCGCCGGAACCCCGAGTCAAATGATCGAGAGCGGCCATTCACTCACGGCCAAATATCTGCGCGGCGAGCTCGAGATCAAGCCTCCCAAGCAGCGACGAAAGCCGGGAGTTCGCTCATTGGAGATTCGCGGCGCGTCGGAGCACAATCTGAAAGGTATCGACTTGACTATCCCGCTCGCGACCAGCGTATGCATAACCGGAGTCTCCGGCTCGGGCAAGTCCACGCTGGTGCACGATATCATCTATGCGGGCCTGAAGAAGCAGCGGGGAGAGTGGACCGGCCACGTCGGATCCTTCGCCCGGCTCGACGGCGGGCAGTTCATCGACGATGTCATCCTGGTCGATCAGTCTCCCATCGGCCGCACGCCTCGTTCTAATCCTGTCACCTACATCAAAGTCTACGACGCGATTCGGGAACTGTTTGCATCGACCCGCGAAGCTCAGGCACGGGGATACGAGTCATCGCACTTCAGCTTCAACGTTCCGGGCGGCCGCTGCGACCGTTGCGAGGGAAACGGAGTCGAGATCAAAGAGATGCAGTTCCTCGCGGACGTCGAATTGACTTGCGAAGAGTGCAAAGGCATGCGCTTCAAGCCGGGGCTTCTGGAGGTGAAGTACAAAGGCCGCTCGATTCACGACGTGCTGAACATGACTGTGCGTGAGGCTCTGGGGTTCTTCGCGGGCGTAAATCGCATCGCCTCGCGAATGCGCGTTCTTGATGATGTCGGTCTTGGATATCTGAGGCTCGGGCAATCCGCCACGACGCTGTCGGGAGGCGAGGCGCAACGGGTGAAGCTGGCGGCCTATCTCTCCAAGAGGACCAGTGAGCGCACACTGTACATCTTCGACGAGCCGACGACGGGGCTTCACTTCGACGACATCAACAAACTGCTCACCGCATTCAGGCAGCTCATGGACGTAGGCGGCTCGATAATCATCATCGAGCACAACCTTGACGTGATAAAGAGCGCCGACTGGATCATTGACCTCGGTCCGGAGGGAGGAAACGCCGGAGGGCATGTAGTTGCAGTCGGCCCCCCCGAAGCGATCGTGGGGTGTGAGGCATCGCATACGGGAAGATTCCTGCGGGCAGTGTTGAAGTGAGTAGAAGGTCGAGCCACGAATTGCACGAATCGCACAAATGACCACGAATGATCGTGTCAATTCCCGCAGGGCACGCTGGAAGCGTGCGTACCCAGGGCTGCACCTTCGTCATCGGGTCTTACGACTCGTTTCCTCGCCAGTCCCAGCATTTCAATTCCCATTCCTTCCCTTCGGCAACGATGGCACCTTTGTAGCCGCTCCCCGGGAACAATTCGCGAAACGACCAGCGTGAGACCTCATCATCACTCGCGCTGCCATTCGCGCTGAGCAGTGCCGGCGCCTCGCCGGGAGCCAGTGAAATAACGAAGCGGCTCAAAGGCATCGAGAGACCTTCCCCGATAGCCTTAATATAGGCCTCCTTGCGGGTCCAGCAATTGAAGAACGCTTCGCCCTGAAGGTCCGCGGGAAGCCCGCGTAGCACACGAACTTCTTCGGCTGAGAAGAATCGTTCGGCGATCTTGTCGTCGGCGACGTCGGAACGAATCCATTCCAGGTCCACGCCCAGGTCTCGGCCTTCAGCCACCGCGAACAGCGCCAGCTCGTGAGAGTGAGATACATTGAAGCGCAGCCTGTCTCCTGCGATCTCGTTCATGAGGGAAGGTTTGCCATGTTCGCTGTAACAGAATCGAAGTTGGTCAGGCTCGATATTCAGATAGCCGCCCAGGATGGCTCTTAGCGTTCCGCGAGCGGCGATGAATCGATGACGATCGCGATCGAAGTGAAAGCGCTCGGCTCTCTCTTTCTCATCCTGCGCAAGAGTAGCGAGGAGTCTCTCCAGGCATCTCGGCGGCTGCTCCAGACTGGCGCGCCACACGTGAACCTCGCCGTGAAGAAGTTTCATCGGTTCCCGCAGGAGACTCCAGGCTGTATCGGACTCATTCATTGCATCGGACTCCATAGATCCGGCCGTACCGGTAACAAGCAGTACATAAGCTCGACCGTAGTTCTTACCCGCGAATCCAGTTCCTCACCGGCCTTTAGCATTGCAGAGGAGATCGCCCTTCGCCAAGAGATTTTGGATTATCTCGATTTTGGATTTTAGATTTTGGATTGCCGGAGCTAAATCCCAAATCGCAT
Organism: Blastocatellia bacterium; assembly: GCA_036003885.1. Classification (GTDB taxonomy): domain Bacteria; phylum Acidobacteriota; class Blastocatellia; order UBA7656; family UBA7656; genus DASYSA01. The sequence goes on from DASYSA010000510.1 coordinate 3,798, forward strand.
GGGCGTTCCGCTCTGCAAATTTCGACACTCGATTTTCACAGTCCAGCAATCCAAAATCCAAAATCTAAAATCCAAAATCCTTTGGACAGATTTGAGACTCGAAGCTATGCTCTTGCGGAATGAAGCCGGAATACGGTGAATCAACTTATGGAGATCGCAGCGCCGGGATCTACGACCAATGGCACCCCGGCGCCCCCGCCGAAATGATTGCAGCGTTGAAGGACCTCGCGGGCGCCGGCCCGGTGCTTGAGCTGGGCATCGGGACCGGGCGAATCGCTTTGAAGCTGGCAGAGCAGGGCCTCGAAGTCCATGGCATTGATACAAGCGAGCCAATGATAGCCGAGTTGCGGGCGAAGACTGGTGGTGATCGCATACCGGTCACCCTCGGTAACTTCGCTGAGGTTGGAGTGGATGGAAATTACACGTTAACCTTCGTTGTCTTCAACACCTTTTTCTGCCTTGCTTCTCAAGAAGACCAGGTGCGCTGTTTTGCCAACGTGGCCAAACGACTCAGAAGCGGAGGACTGTTTCTAATCGAAGCCTTCATTCCCGATCTGACCCGATTCACTCGCGGCCAGAACACTACGACGACGAAGGTCGGAGTTGATGAAGTCAGACTCGATGTCTCTCAACACGACCCGTTGACTCAACGGACGGTTAGTCAGCACGTCGTAATTACTGAAGCAGGAACCAGACTCTACCCGGTTCAGGTGCGTTACGCGTGGCCTTCGGAGCTTGATCTGATGGCGCGACTGGCAGGAATGAGATTGCGCGAACGCTGGAGCAATTGGCGGCGTGAACCGCTGACTGCGGAAAGCACAAACCACGTTTCCATTTACGAATTACTCTAGTTTCCAGCTCCTGGTGGCCAATCGTCAGAGCGATTCTCTCGGAGCGCCGGTTCACAGCGGCTCCGCAAAGGCAACGCCTCTGCGCCAACTTTAATCAAGAATGCATCACGCCTCTCGGTGAAAGGTTGATTGTCATGCGCTACGTACTCATTGCGATTGGATTGTGTGTGGTTACTTATCTCGCTGACCAGACGAGGCCGGCTCCGCCGGAACAAGTGGTCACTGTTTACCTGCTCAAACCTGCCCGCGTGTTCGACGGCCAATCGGCTCAGCTACGGGAAGGCTGGGCGATCCTTGTTCGCGGGGAACGCATCGAAGCGGCTGGACCTGCTTCCGAGATCAACGCTCCGGCCGACGCCAAGGTGATCGACTTACCTGGGACTACGTTGCTGCCCGGTCTGATCGAAGCCCACTCACACGTCCTGTTGCATCCCTATAGCGAAACATCGTGGAACGATCAGGTGGCTCGCGAAGCCTTGAGTCTTCGCGTCGCGCGGGCAACAAATCACCTGCGGAACACGTTGCTCGCGGGGTTCACCACGATTCGAGACCTCGGCACGGAAGGGGCGGGCTATGCCGATGTCGGCCTCAAGCAAGCCGTCCAGCAGGGGATCATTCCCGGTCCTCGGATGGTGGTCGTCACTCGAGCCATCGTTGCAACCGGCAGCTACGGTCCCAAGGGTTATGCCCCGGAGTGGGGTGTCCCACAAGGCGCAGAGGAGGCTGATGGGATCGACAGCCTGACACGGACGGTGCGCGATCAAATAGGCAAGGGCGCTGACTGGATCAAGGTCTACGCCGACTATCGATGGGGAGCGCAGGGCGCGGCTCCAACGTTCTCACTCGAAGAGTTGAAGCTCATAGTCGAGACGGCTCGAAGTTCAGGCCGCGCGGTCTCGGCACACGCGACTACGGCAGAAGGGATGCGCCGCGCTACGCTTGCCGGTGTCGAGACGATCGAACACGGAGATGGCGGCACTCCCGAAGTCTTCCGCTTAATGAAGGAACGGGGCGTTGCGCTTTGTCCGACGCTTGCGATCGCCGGAGCGAACTCAGAGCGCAAACGCGCCGCCTTCAAAGCAGCGCTCGAAGCCGGGGTGACGATTGCGAGCGGCAGCGATGTTGGCGTCTTCGCGCACGGGGACAACGCGCGCGAACTCGAGGCGATGGTGAGCTTCGGGATGCCGGTCATTGATGCGTTGCGATCGGCCACTTCGGTCGACGCGCGAGTCCTGCACATGGAGAACCAAATCGGCCAGGTGAAAGCCGGACTCCTGGCGGATCTGATTGCGGTTGAGGGTGACCCCACCCGCGACATCTCGGCAATTAAACATGTGCGCTTCGTAATGAAGGGCGGCACGGTATACAAATCAGTCAGGGTGGACTGAAGCGCGTGCGGCTGAGGCCAGCGCTTGATCCATGAACAGGAAATCTCTGAGGTGATGAAAGCCAGTTTGCGTGGCTAAGCCAAACCGCTGTGACTGAGAGAGGATTGATCGCCGGGGTGATCAATCCTCTCTCTTTCTATTCGCGAGGTCGGTCGTCATTAGCCCGATCGCCCGACACCCTCACTTCGATGCGGTCGTTTCAGCGCCCTTTGGGCCGGCGTTCTTTACGTACTTATCCATCCAGTTCACCATTTCCGCCAGCGTGTGAAGGACCGACTCGCGGCCGGTGTAGCCGTGGGCTTCAAACGGCAGCGTCACGTATCGCACAGTCGCGCCGTGACCCTTGAGCGCCATATAAAACCGCTCCGACTGAATCGGGAATGTGCCCGAATTGTCGTCGGCCTCTCCGTGGATCAACAGGATCGGCTCGTTAATCTTGTTCGCATAATAGAAGGGCGACATCTTCGCATAGACATCCGGCACCTCCCAGAAGGTGCGCCGCTCACTCTGGAACCCGAAGGGTGTCAGCGTCCGATTGTAGGCTCCGCTCCGCGCGATGCCGGTGCGGAACAGATCCGAGTGCGCCAGGAGATTGGCCGTCATGAACGCGCCGTAGCTGTGGCCGCCCACTGCAATTCGGTCGCGGTCGGCAACGCCCATCTCTACGACCTTGTCGACCGCCGCCTGGGCGCTGGCAACAAGCTGTTCGACATAGGTATCGTTCGCCGTCTCGCCCGCTCCTATGATCGGCATCGTCGGGTTGTCAAAAATCGCATAGCCCTGAGTCAGCAGGAACAGATGCGATATGCCGCTCACCCTGGTGAAGCGGTGAGCCGAGCCCGAGACCTGACTGGCGCTGTCCGCATCGGTGAACTCGCGAGGGTAGGCCCACATCAGCATCGGCAGTCGCTCGCCCTTCTTATAGCCCGGCGGCAGGTACAACGTGCCCGAGAGCTTCACGCCATCCTTGCGTTCGTAGGTGACGAACTGCTTTTCGACGGCCGCGAGTTGGGGCGCCGGATCCTTGAACTGCGTGATGGCCCGCTTCGTTCCAGAGGCCAGATCTCGCACGTAATAGTTAGGCGGATCGGTCGATGTCTCGTATTCCGTGAGCAACGTCTTCGCATCGTCATCGAGCGGCGCGACCACTGTTTCGTAGGTCTTCTCGCCGCAGCGGAAGAGCCGTTCGGTCTTGAGCGTCTTCAGGTCGAGCCGATCGAGGAATGGCCTGTCGCCCTCGGACGACGCTCCCTGGCCCGCCAGGTAGATGTTATCCCCACGCTGAAGAATGAGGCCTCCACCGCCCCCGAAACCGCCAAAGCCGCCGCCACCACCACCGCGTCCGCCGCCGCCGCCACCGTCCCTTCTCACGACGGGAGTGCCGGGGTTGTTATACGAATCCTGCTGTCGTCGCTCCCAAAGCTTGCGCGGCTCGGCGCCCGCTTCGAGGATCCAGGTGCGATTGCGTCGCGTCGCGCGGTCCGATTCACTGAGCAGTGCGATTCCCTTTTCCGTATACGAGAGGCCGCCGAATCGCCACTCCGTCTTTGTAACCTCAAGAGGCGTGCCGGAGAATGGCGCCGCGAGCGCGAGTACTTTGTCGCGGAAGGGCACGTTGTTCTTCGGATTTCCTCCGTCAAGTGCTTCCACCCACGTAATGGTCGCGGGTTGATCGGGACGCCAGCGATAACCGCGCGGTCCCGGCTGCACACCGTTGATGACTATGCCTTCGCTCGAGGCTACGTCGGCAATCTTTCTCGCGACTTCACCGCGGCGGTTCCAGATCTCTACATCTTTGGGGAAACCGTTCATTGGCACCAGGTGCGAGAATGGCCGCTTGAGTCTGGACACGAGGATGTATTCCCCGTTCGGCGAGGCGGTGACGTTTTCCAGGATCCCAGGGCGGCCGATTAAGGTTTTGCGGCCGGTCGTGCTATCGATGATCGCGAGTTGGCTGGTGAAGTAGTAGTCGAAGAGATCCTCATCGTGGTTGGTCTTGATCATGTCTTCGTATGTCGCAGCCGGGGCGGCCTTGCCGTGGTTCTCCTGGATGTTGGGTCCGGTTGGCACCAGTGGCTCGGCGGGCGCGGGGCCGCGTCCGGAAGGCACGAGCTGACACAGCAGCGTGACGCCATCCTTCAGCCAATCAACCGGATCGCCGGCGGTACCGTTCAGCTTATCCGAAGCGCTCACCAGCTTCGACTGCCCGGTTGCCGCATCGGCCACCCATAACTCGATGCCGTTCTCCTTGGTATTCGTGAAGGAGAGGCGTTTGCCGTCAGGCGAGAAGCTCACGCCGCCGATGTTCGGGTTGGGAGGAAGCGTGACCTTCTTCTCCGCCCCGTCTGCGATCGATTTCAACGTGATGGCGATGACGCTGCCGCCGCGCTGCTGACGTCCGTTTGTCTTCGGATTGATGCGGGCGCCTGCGATGCGGTGAATGGGTTCGGCGAGTTCAGCGATCGTGGGCATGCTGCGTCTGTTGAGCAGCGCCACCGTGCGGTGATCGGGCGAGACGACTACGCCCGGAGTGGGCGGCGCATCTAGCATGTCGACGATGACTTTCGGCGGCGTCAAGTAACCCGATCCTGTGGACTGCTGGCGTGTCTGACCAAACTGCAACGCTGCCGAGGCGATTACGAGCGCGGCTGCAAACGCGAACGATCTCCTTCGCATAGCGAACCTCCTCTTTTCCACTGTGTCCTGGGGTTTTTGAGAGACGGTATTCTATCAGGAGAGGAAGCTCGCGGCTACGTGATGAGGAGGGTTGGTTGGGGGTGCACTTCAGACTGAGATCTGCGGCGGGGTCTTCGCTCTTCCCAGCAAGTCCATTTCGAATTACACTAGTTCATATGCGTCCTCGGGAGCCGCTACGTCCGACTTGACTATGTCTACTACAGGAGACATCCTGGTGAAGCATGGGGTGGAGCCGGGTTTCGTGTCTACCTGGGTCGCGGCATCGGCTACCGCTTGGACGAGTGTGGAGTGTACTCCTACAAGGAGTGAACTTTAGCAGCGTAGCCCCTAACTATGCGACATACGGCGACGCAAAAATATGTTGCCTCGAGTTGCCCAGCCCAGATGACCGTAGTAGATTCGATAGTGCTATGAAGACGATTCAGGTAAACCTGCCAGATCCGACGGCACAACGACTCGAAGACGCCGCGCAACGACTGGGCGTGACTGCAGAGGATCTACTCCGCATCAGCATCGAAGAGAAGCTGAGTCGGCTCGAAGGTACCTTTCACGATACTGCCGATTATGTGATCTCCAAGAACAAAGAACTCTAGAAACGGCTCGCATAATGAGGTATCAGACGGTCGAGGAAGTCCTGGCCTTGCACGCGCATATCGTCGAGCAGAGCGGCGGCATCCACGGAGTAAGAGATCGTGCTGGCCTGGAGTCGGCCGTCGCCCAACCGCAGGCGACTTTCGATGGCGTCGATTTGAATCCGCCCCTGGGAAGGACGGCATATGATCAAGATCCAGCCTCTCACACTTGAGGGTCACGGCATCCGGTTGGAGCCGCTGACTCATGAGCACCATGATGGGCTGGCAGTCGCAGCGGCTGATGGCAAGCTCTGGGAGTTGTGGTTCACCGCGGTTCCGGAACCGGAGCAGACACACGCCTATATTGCTCACGCGCTTGCTGGTCAGGAGGCCGGGCACATGCAGCCGTGGGCGGTACGAGAGTTGACCAGCGGCGCGATCGTCGGTAGCACCCGCTATCACGACATCGTAGCCGAGATCGATCGCGTTGAGATCGGTTACACCTGGTATGCAAGACGCTGGCAACGCAGCTACGTCAACACCGTCTGCAAGCTGCTGCTGCTTGGTCACGCGTTCGACAACCTTGGGTGCAAAGTGGTTGGTCTCCGCACCGACAATTTCAACCTGGCCTCGCAGCGAGCCATTGAAGCCCTGGGCGCCAGGAAGGATGGTGTCATCCGCCATCATTCGGCTCGCCGCGACGGGACGGTACGCGACTCCGTAATGTATAGCATCCTCGCCAGTGAATGGCCCGACGTGAAGCGCCATCTTCAATTACGATTGACCCGTCACGGGAGTGCTTCGAGTTGAGTGGCCATTTGATTCGTTAGTCTATCTCGTTGAGGCATTCGAGTAGGTAGTTCATACAGCTCAACGAAGCAGGATCGTCAACTTGACTACGTGTACTAAAAAAGAGACAGAATTCGGCCGCTGTTTAGTATATGTTGGGCCGCAAGAATCCCATGAAACACATTGTCAAATACATCGAACACAAGCCAGCCGAGCACACGGATCGTGCAACGGCATGGATTGCCCGCGTCTGGCCTTCGTCGAGTGGACGTACGCTCTATTTCAACGATATGGCTCTCAAACGATGTTCTGGCAATGATTCAAATCATTGCGATCTTGTCTCCGGGGAGGATTATTGGGTCTCCGGGGTCAAGAAGAACGGATCCAACAGACACTGGAATGGTGGCGGCCCTATCTACATCGAGAAATCACTGGTCGAATGGTACGAGGCCTATGTCGACCAGAAAGATTTCAACGGCTTGATCGAGATTCCAGACTTGGGCAAACCCGACATTTCAAAGTTCAATGCAATTGAGAATGAGAAAATGGCCGAAGAAGGCGCTACAGCGCACTCTTTAACGGATGCCGGTGACCTTTGATGGTGTGCGGCGCGACGTTGAAACACAGAATCCAGCGCTTTGCTCTCGTAAAGATGCGAGTCGCGTAAGGGCTAATGTGCCTGGAGTGCGCAGCCTAAACGCAGGTTGCCGCTGATTCTAGAGGAGGAGACAAAGATCACATTCCAATACAAATCAAGATAGTCGAGAAATGCGAAATGCGAAATTGACACTCCTCGCTTCTCACTTCGCACTTCGCATTTCGCATTTCGCATTTCTCCCTTGCACCAGGCTCACCATAGCTGCGTATAACTCGTCCAGCACAGCTTCCCGCTCGGGGCGGCTGCTGAACCCGATTGCAGCGAGAACCAACGCATCAAGCCTGCGTCTGTCTGCTCGCTTCACTTCTTTGAAAACTGAACCGACCGGCCTCAGCGCAATCGCCTTGAGAGCGCTTTCAAGCCTTCGTTTCATGGACTCGGACAGCTGGCGCGGGTCCGGAAGCACGACGGCTTCGGCAACCGAGACGTCGATGTCCGCGATCGCCTGGGCGCCGGTCATCTGCCGGCAGGTTATTTCAGCGTAGTAACGCGCCCAGGTAGAGTTGAGGAGCGCGGCCAGAACCAGCGCGGATACTCGCGAGCGGGGGAAAATGCCGTACAGCTTCTTGTCTTCAAATACGCGCGCTCGATTGATTGCTACCACCCAACGCTCTCCAACCTTCGAAGGAAATATCAGCGGCGCGGGCTTCATACCTCGCGTAACTGAATACCACTGCGGGCGCGCTGCACAGGTCGGGCGCAGGTGATAGCCGGCTTGCTCGCCGGCCCGGATGTAGGCGAGAGCGCCGGCCCCCCTGAGATCACGTTTACTGGAGTCACAGTTGAACAGAAGTCGCTTAGTCTCGGGTTGGTCAAGCAGAACGCCGGGGAGCTCCTTCAGGGAGAACACAACCGGCGAAAGATACCGTGACTCAATGGTGTGCGGTTGACCCGACGCATCTTCAACGACCTCTGCGCCCCCTTTGCGTCCTTTGCGGCTCTGCGGTGAACCCCGATGCGGGTGGGATCCGTCGGGCGAGCCCATCCGGCCCGTTTTGGCGGAGTGTCTCGGAGTTCTTAGATAGAAGAAAGCATTCGCTCCAGTAGTCAACCCGCGGCGGACAGAGGCTACTTCATTGAGACGCTTCATGGATGCGACTTTGGCGCTCTGTTGCGGTCTTCTATCAGGGCCGAGTGCTCCTGGCTTCTTTGAAGAATCACTCGCTATTGCCTCATCGTCCCGTTCGACATAGAAAAACTCATTGGCCCCGGTCTTAACGCCGAAGCGCACTCGCGCCATGTCGGAAAGGTGCTTGAGACTGCCGCCCCCTCGCGCGAGCACCTTGAAAAAGACCTCTTCCGCCCGAAGGTATTTCCCCCAGCCCGCGTTCCAGCCTGCTTGTCGCGCAACTCCATCGTGCGCTTCTGGAGGAGTCATCTGTTTCAGCAGCTCATGCTGGCTGACTACTCTGATCCGGTGAGTGCAGTATGTGACGTCCGAAGAAACGCGTTCGATCGAGCGCGCAAACTCGACTGCTGGAGCGGTCCCCGAAGTCGTCAGGTTCAGAACCTCACTCAGCGGAGTATTCAATTGCACGAATCGCACAGGATTCTCCGTTAGATTTGCCGAAGCCGGCCGGCGTTCGAGCACCGTTATGACCGTGTTTATGGACGCGTCGGCGAAGAAGCTCTCGACTCCCGATTCGATGATTGCAACTATGACGAAGTTTCTGAGTAAGAATTCTCGCAGCGCGGCGCCGTATCCGACATCCAGCCAGCTTCCCGCCGTAAGAAAAACCAACCTTCCTTCAGGCCGAAGAAACCTGGCGGAATGAGCGAAGAAATAGACGTAGATGTCGGAACGGCCGGACCATTTGGGCCAGAAAATGTGGGGCGCGACAGCCATGTCTCGACCAACGCATTTCTCTATGCGCCGCTTGTCTCTCGAACCCATCACCTCCTGCCTGATATACGGTGGATTACCAATGATCGAGTCGAACCTGGCAGGCAACCGGAGCGTCGACGTTAGAACGGCGGCAGGCTCGATCTCAAAGAAATCGACACAAACTGCCTGGAATCCTTCGCGCGACGCAGTCTCGACTGCCGAGGTTGACCGGTCTATGCCGAAGACCTCCTCGATGCGGGCCGGTCGATTCGGGGTGTTCTTGAGCCTCAGCACTTCGCGCAGAAGCCTGCCGTCGCCGCAACTCGGATCGAAAACCAGATCGGTTGGGTTCCGAACAGCGAATGCCGCCAGCACTCCGGCGACCTCCATCGGGGTGTAGTGCCTTCCGTAGCGGTGCTGGTCATCTCCGCGTTTGCCCATCAGTACTCCGGATCTGGACGCCGCATCTTCGTGAACTACACATAACAGCTTGAATCGGATAAGCGCACCGTATAAACTCCCATTAACACAGTTTCGGCTCAAATAGGCGTGTGACTCATCGCAAGGAGTCCCAAAACCGCGCGAGGCTAAATGTAACAGGATAGTCCGCGATGAAGAAAGAGAACCTCATCAATCGATTGGCGATGCCGTTCGTTCCGTACCCTGCGATCAAGGGAGCGCACGCTCAGACGTTGATGGCATTCTTCATTCCGAGAACTACCGTGCTTCTCAGCCGGAACACTGAGCCGCGATTCTTCGATGTCGCACCAGGGGTTCGAGTGCTTGGGCACTGCTCCTGGCAGCCCGATCGGCGCACTCGGCCGACGCTGCTGGTGGTTCACGGCCTTGAGGGTTCCGCCGAATCGGCGTACATGCTTGGAACGGCAGAAAAGGCTCTGGCAGCCGGTTTCAACGTTGTCAGGCTGAATGTGCGAAGTTGTGGCGGAACTTTGGACCTGACGCCAACTCTCTACCATGCCGGGCTGACCGACGACTTGCATCAAATAATCGAGGAACTTTCCGGGGGCGACGGGCTAAACCAACTCTACCTTGCGGGGTTTTCGCTCGGCGGCAACATGGCATTGAAGCTTGCGGGCGAATACGGGGCGGGCGCTCCCGAAGCCTTGCGAGGAGTGGTGGCGGTTTCGCCGTCGATTCATCTTGCCTCCTGCGCCGACGCGATCGAGGCGCGATCGAATCTGATCTATCGCATGAGTTTCATAATGAGCTTGCGTCGAAGCATGCGGCAAAAGGCCCGACTATACCCTGATCGCTACGATGAATCGCGGTTGCGCGGCATCTGGTCGATCCGCGAGTTCGATGACGTATACACGGCGCCGCACTCAGGGTTCAGGGACGTGGCCGACTACTACGAACGAGCGAGCTCGCTTCCCTATATTAAGGATATCGCTGTTCCAGCCATTATCATCCACGCTCAGGACGATCCCTTCGTCCCGTTCGCTCCTTTCACATCTCCCCAGATAACCTCAAACCCAAATGTCACCCTGCTTGCTCCGGCCAACGGAGGACACTGCGGATTCATCTCCGCTCGACCTGAAGGCGACGATCGCTTCTGGGCCGAGAGGAGAATAGTGGACTTCGTGAAGACAACGAGTGAGGGACCAGGATCCAGGATTTAGGATCCAGGATTTAGGATCCAGGATTTAGGATCCAGGATTTAGGATCCAGGATTTAGGATCTAGGATTTAGGATTGAGGATTTTGGATTTAGGACTTAGGATTCAGGTTACGCGAACGAGGATCCACGATTTAGCATTTAGCATTCGACCGTTGGGAATCGGGATTCCGGGACTGAGGCTTTGGCGTTCGAAACGTCGATCACCGGAGACCTAAATCCTAGATCCTATGAAAGGGACTGAATGCTCGACTTTGCCATCAGTATTGCCCAGGAGGCCGGACGCCTGCTCCGGGACAGGCTTGGCTCACGAATCGACATAACTCACAAGGGAGCCATCAACATCGTTACCGACGTTGATCTCGCAAGCGAACAATTGCTCCGCGACCGCATCGCAACGCATTATCCCCGGCACGAAGTCCTCGCAGAGGAGGGCGGCCTCACCGAAAGCGCTTCGGATTATCGTTGGGTAATAGACCCTCTCGATGGAACGACCAACTACGCTCACGGCTTCCCGGTCTTCTGCGTTTCCATAGGACTCGAACACCAGGGCCAGACAGTACTCGGCGTCGTGTACGATCCGATGCGAGAAGAACTGTTCACCGCGGAGCGAGGAGGCGGAGCGGCGCTCAACAACCGTCCGATTCGGCCCTCTTCGACGGCCGATCTTGTCCAGAGCTTGCTCTCGACCGGCTTTCCCTACGACATCAGGACCTCGACTCTGACCAATCTTGATCACTGGGCGAACTTCGCTATGAACGCACAGGCCTTGCGAAGGATTGGGTCCGCCGCCCTCGATCTCTGTTACGTCGCCTGTGGACGATTCGATGGATTCTGGGAGCTGAGCCTGAGTCCGTGGGATATGGCGGCAGGTGCGTTGATTGTAGAGGAAGCCGGCGGCCGGGTAACCGATTTTCAGGGCAACCCATTCTCGAACTATAAACCAGAAGTCATAGCGAGCAACGGCCTGATTCACGGACGCATGGTAGAGATCCTTGCTCTGGGTACGCACGCTTCCAGCGTGCAGCTTCCAGGGCCCTGAAGGGAAATGGCATCCTGCAAACAAGGCGAGAACCAGAAGCTGACCTACCCAGGATCCTTCCGTAGCTAACTGGATCTGGCCACGAAGACCCGCGGAAGCATGGAGTTCCGGTCTGATGCTGGTGACAGATGACTGAAGCAGAAATAGTCGTTCCTGGTTCAACTTCAAACCTTGGCGCAAGTTTCGATGCTTGCGGCCTCGCGCTCTCGCTCTACCTTCGAGTAACCGTCGCAGCAGAGTCGAATAGCTTCGAGATCCTCGGTGCAGGCGAAGGAGCGGAAACTCTGCCACCTGATGAATCGAACTTGCTCGCCCGGGTTGCTCGCTTTGTTGCCGAACGGCGCGGCAAGAAGATCCGGGGCGCCAGGCTGCTCGTCGAGAATCAGATTCCGTTGGCGCGCGGGCTGGGAAGCAGTAGCTCCGCCATAATCGCGGGCATTTCCGTCTACGAAGTCCTGTCGGGCGAGAGACTCACCCAGGACGACATCTTCAGTTACGCGATGCACTTCGAGAGCCACTGCGACAACCTGGCGCCCGGCCTCCTCGGAGGACTCGTTGTGACCTGTGTCGTCGAGAAAGACGATGGGCAAAACAGATTGGTCACCGTAAAGCGCTCCTGGCCGGAAGCGGTCAAGATAGTGTTGGCAATCCCTGACTACGAGATGGACACGGCGCAGATGCGGCTGGCCCTTCCACAGCAGGTGCCTCTCTCTGATGCTGTCTTCAACCTTCAGCGTTCGGCCTTGCTGCAGGCCCTGCTATCCGAACAGCGGCTGGACCTGTTCAGCGAAGCGCTTCGAGACCGGTTGCATCAACCTCATCGCGCGCAGTTCGGACCGGGCATTCGCGAGGTGCTTAAGCTCAACGACGAAACGAACAAGCATCCCGGCCTGCTCGGCGTCGCGGTGAGTGGCGCCGGTTCTACATTGATCGCCTTCGCAACCGAACACCTCCGTGACATCAGCGCGACGATGGGCCAACGATTGAAAGAGTGTGGAGCGGAGTCTCGCATTGTTGAAGTAGAGGTCGACACTGGCGGACGTGCCGTTACATACTCGTAGTCTTGATGCTACCGACCCGACGGCCGAGGATCATTGAGTGACAGTGGGCTGTAACAGCGAATTCGATCACGCTCTCTCATTAACACCCAACTTCAGTTGGGGGTTGAGACGTTGGATAGCAATCGCCATCGCCGGCCTTGCGACGGCCACCGCTCCGATGGCGCACTCGCGGGCGCTTGAACAAGCTTCTAAATCGTCGCCCTCCCCTCGCGTCAGCGCGCAGTTCGAGGCCGAAGTGTCTAAGCTGAATGTCGGCGGTCTGAAGCTGAAAGAGGCTCTGGAAGCCAGTTTAGAAGCCGGAGGAACCCACCTGGCGGCCATCTTTCAGCGCGACAAACCAGCAAATCCAAGCGAAGGGTTCGAGTTCCGAATCATCGAAAACGTCGCCGGAATATCAAAGACGATATTTCGGCGCACCGAGTTCTTCTTCTCGTTTCCGGCTAAAGGCGAGTTGGCAAAACTGAATGCCACCGACATCAACGGCGACGGCGTCAAAGAGATCATTGTCCAGAGCTCGAGCGGCGGCAATTGCTGGAGCTGTAATCCGGCCGAGATCTACCAGGTCCGTAACCACAAGGCACAACTCATCGCGGCCGGGCCCCTCCAAAGACTCGCCGACCTGAATGGGGATGGCATCGCCGAGCTCCTCGTCATCGATGCGCGATGGGAAGTTTATGGCGACCTTTCGCACGCGGCGGCGCCATCGGCAACAATGGTCTATGCGTGGCAAGGGGGGCGATATGTGTACGCCTCTCGCGATTTCGCGCCGTTCTACAGAGGCGAGATCGAACGGCTGAGAGCCGCGCTTGCGGAAGCGAGCGCCGGCATAACGGCGGATGAGTTTTCAGATGAGGCTTATGTGGGCCGCGCAATCGCCCTGGCCCTCACCTTCGCGCACATGGGTGACCCGGAGCGCGGCCTGAAGGAGCTGGAGACGCTGATGAATTCGAATGTCCGCTCCGAGGCACAAGCTAAGAAACGCGCCGGCGTCATCGAGGACTTTCGGAAGGGTGAAAGCGCAAAGAAACTTCGCGAGTTGAAGTATGGAGACTCCATGCAAGTGCAATGAGGGAGCTGGCGGCAGAAGCTGGCGGCCAGGTACTCAGTTAAGCTCCAGCGCTGTAGGGTTGCTCTCGTCCGCCCCGAGACCGCGAGGTCCCTCGGAGCTCGTGATTGCTTCACTGGTTCGGGTAGCCAGCAGACGGGCGCGCGATCGCAGCTCAGCTTTCGATGTCCTCTCCGGAACCCTCTCAACTTCAATTGGCGGATGGTACGTGATGGTAATCCGGCCCCGCAAACGCGGAAGTAGTCGTCCACGCGGCCATACATCGTAACCTCCTTCGATCGTCACCGGAACGATCGGAGCGCCGTGAGCCAAAGCTAATCGGAACGCTCCCAGCTTGAAAGGCTCGATCCTGCCCGTCTTACAACGTCCTCCTTCCGGAAATACGACCAGCGCGCAACCTGTCTTAAGCCGGGCCAGGGCCTCACGATGGGCCGTTGCGTCGATGCGATCGAGACTCAGGGGAAACGCGCCGAAGGCTCGCATCAGAAAACCGAGCACCGGGATCTCAAACGGCTTGTCCCATGCCATGTAGTAGATTCGCCTGCGAATCGGGATCGTAATCCAGATCGGGTCAACGAAAGTGACATGGTTTGGAGCAATGATACAGGCGCCCTCAGACGGAACGTTCTCGACCCCATGGAATCTGGCTTTGTACATCAGACGGCAGACCAACCAGACGAACGGTCTCAGGGTATCAATGACGATTCGCATAAAGGGTCTTCTCGGGCGCTTGTTGTCGACACGAATTGTACATTTCGTGCCATCCGCCACTCAAGCTAAAGGCGTGACACGAATTGCGCGAACGATTCAGGCAGGACGCATCATTCGCGGGATTCGTGGAGCTGCAATCGAGGGGGTCGTACTACATGCGAGGCTATCCTTGGCTCCACCTGTCTCAGCAAGTGCCCCTCTCTTGATTACACCGTTCTGTGTGGTTCCCAGATAACCGTTGTTGAATCGAGAGACGTGGCTTTGCTAGAGTAAAGCCAGATGACCTACGAACGCAGCTACGAATACCTTGAAGCCCGATTACTGAACCACCTGGACGAGCATCAGATCGCAAAGATCCGGAGCGCGTACCAGACTGCTGAGAAGGCTCACACAGGTCAACTGCGTGACGAGGGCACACCCTACATCATCCACCCGCTCCGGGTTGCGGTATCACTCGTTGATGAGCTTCAGATCTATTCTCCCAGGCTTGTCTGCTCCGCCCTGCTGCACGACGTGATTGAAGACAGCCCAACCACTCGAGAAGAGCTTGCCTCGCTCTTTGGCGAAGATGTCGCGCAGATCGTATGGCTGCTGACAAAATTTGAGGATGTCAGCCTTGCCGACTATCTGGCGGCCATCGAAGCGGCCCGAGAGACAGGCGCACCGATAGTTAAGCTCTGCGACCGGCTCGACAACCTGCGTTTCCTCGGCCACTCACCCAGGGCCGACAAGAGGGAGCGGTATATCCGTACGACCGAAGCTTACTACCTGCCGATGGCAAAACGCATCAACTCATACCTTCACGCCGAGCTTCACCGTTCACTCGAAGAAGTCCGGACGGGACTCAAATAGCCGACTGCGCCCAACTGTCCTTGACCACCCTTCGGATCCCCGAAAGCCTCGATATTACTGCTGAAACTCAGCGCTAATCCGTCTCAGCAGCGGTCATGGACTGCGAGCCTAATGTGCTAACAGTGGTGACTGTAACTATCTGATTTTTTGTATGGTTCGGGCCATTTTTGGCTTTGAAAAACCGGCCCGGTTAATGTAAAATTTCCCTTACTTGAAAACGCCTGGAAACATCTTCCAGGCAATCCGAACGACCCCGTTCAATGAGGCGCCAGGGGGAGACCATAGTTGGGACAGCTCAGGGTAATTTGTGCGCAATCGATTTCGTGGATTGACGGATGTTAGAGCAGGCGAACGGTCAACTACTAATCAAAAGATTCATGTTATGAAGGCGGGACTCATTGTCTGGCATGTTTGTGAACGTAGCGCCGGACTTGATTGAGTCTCCGCGTGGGAGAGAGTGAAGGAATGTCAGAACCTCTATTTAAGATTCCAGTCAATATTGAAGAAGAGATGAAGCGTAGCTATCTGGACTACGCTATGAGCGTCATCATTGGACG